>NZ_JBINJW010000017.1:0-57191 GCF_043951855.1 Proteiniclasticum sp. C24MP | reverse complement strand
GAGGAAATCATGCAGGAGAAGACGGTGACATTAAAAGAGCTCATGGAGCAGAAATCCTTCATTGAAGGGAGAGAGGGGTACAATCTCTGGATCAACATCGATGAAGGGTATGACAGCAGGGTGGTGGAGACCATCTGCACACTTTTCGATATTCATCCTCTGGTGAAGGAAGATATCATCCTGAAAGGGCAGAGACCCAAGGTGGAGGAGTATGAGAACTACATCTTCAGCATCGTGAAGATGATCTACTATAAGGAAGAGGTCATGAAAGCGGAGCAGCTGAGTTTCATTCTGGGAAAAAACTATGTCATCACCTTCGGAGAAGAAGAAGGGGATGTATTTGATCCGGTGAGAATGAGGCTGCGAAAAGAAGGCAGCATGGTGAGGAAGGAAAGTGTGGATTTTCTTTTCTACAATCTCATAGATGCTCTGGTGGAGGAGTATTTCCATATTCTCTCCTATATCGGAGAGCGTATCGATTTCATCGAATATGAGGTTCTGGAAAGCAGTTCCAATGAGGAGCTGAAGGAAATCCGGCTTCTGAAGAAGGATCTTCTTTATCTTCACAAGTTCGTATGGCCCCTAAGAGAAGTGACGGCGTGGCTGGGGAAAGAAGAAGTCACTCAGATCTCCGATGCCACCAGTTTCTATTTCAAGGATCTCAACAAGGAACTGGTGCAGATCGTGGAATCCACGGAGACCTATCGTGAAGTGCTTTCCTCGCTCATCGAAATCACCTTGTCCAGCATCAGCTACAGACTCAATGAAGTCATGAAGGTTCTGACCATCATTTCCACCATCTTCATCCCTCTGACCTTCATTGCGGGGGTCTATGGCATGAATTTCAGGTATATGCCGGAGCTCTATTCCAGGTGGGGATATCCCATCGCCTGGATCGTCATGATTGCCATTGCAGCGGCCATGATCTATTATTTCAAGAAAAAGAAATGGTTCTAGTTGACAAAGACCTGTGTTCGCGTTATTATCTAATTGAACACACCCCCCAGGGGGTGGGGTAAGGAGGTTAACATGGAACAGAAATTTGATGTCACCGGAATGACCTGTTCGGCTTGCACCGCAGCTGTAGAAAAGTCTGTGAAGAAGCTTGAAGGGGTATCCAGTGTTACAGTCAGTTTAATGACCAACTCCATGACCATCGCTTATGACAGCGATGTGCCGGAAGAATCTGTGATCGAAGCAGTGAAGAAGGCGGGTTATGGGGCGCAGGTCCATAAGAAGAAAGGGGAGAAGAGATCAGCGGTCTCTGAAGTGAACCCCATAGAAGAAGAACTGAAGGAAATGAGATACAGAGTGAAAGTCTCATTCATTTTCCTTATACCACTCATGTACATCGCCATGGGAGATATGGTGGGACTACCGATTCCTTCCTGGCTTTTAGGCACAGAGAATGCCGTAAGCTTCGCATTTATCCAGATGCTTCTATCCATTCCCATCGTCTATGTGAATATGAAGTACTATAAAGTGGGGTTCAAGGCACTCTGGCTGAGAGCACCGAATATGGATTCTCTCATCGCCATCGGATCCTCGGCGGCATTCATCTACGGAATCTATGCCATCTTCAGAACCGGATATGGTCTGGGTCATGGCAACATGGAAATCGTCCATATGTATGCCCATGATCTCTATTTTGAGAGTGGTGCAACCATTCTGGCCCTGATCACTTTCGGTAAGTATCTGGAAGCGAAATCCAAGGGCAAGACCTCAGAGGCCATCAGCAAGCTCATGGACCTGGCACCGAAGACCGCACTCATCGTGAAGAACGGAGAAGAAGTGGAAGTGCCCATTGAAGATGTGGTCATCGGAGATGTGGTCATTGTGAAGCCTGGTAAGAGCGTACCGGTGGACGGTACTATCGTGGAAGGTTCTTCCTCTCTGGACCAGAGCGCGCTGACAGGTGAAAGCATTCCGGTGGAAAAGACCATCGGGGACAAGGTCATTGCAGCCACCATCAACAAGACGGGATATTTCAGATTCAAAGCGGAAAAGGTCGGAGACGACACCACCCTTGCCAAGATCATCCAGCTGGTGGAAGATGCCAACGCCACCAAGGCACCAATCGCGAAACTTGCAGACAAGATCAGCGGAATCTTTGTGCCAACGGTCATTGCAATCTCCATCGTGACCTTCATCGTATGGATGCTCATGGGATACAGCTTTGAATTTGCGCTTTCCCTGGCCATCACGGTACTGGTCATCTCCTGTCCCTGTGCACTGGGTCTTGCGACGCCGGTAGCCATCATGGTGGGAACCGGTAAAGGTGCGCAGCACGGAATTCTGGTGAAATCAGCGGAAGCGCTGGAAACCATGCATTCCATCAATACAGTGGTACTGGATAAGACAGGAACCATCACAGAAGGAAAACCTGTGGTGACCGATATTCTGACCAACGGTGAAATGACAGAAGAAGAACTGATCCTCATTGCGGCTTCCATCGAAAAACCATCGGAACATCCTCTGGCAGAGGCTGTGGTGGAGAAGGCCAAGGAGCTGGGACTGACCCTTAAGAAAGTGGACAATTTCAATTCCGTATCCGGTATGGGTATCGCGGCATTCATTGAAGGAAAGCCCTACATCGCCGGAAACCTGGCGCTGATGAATGAGGAAAGCATCGAGCTTGGACAGTTCCAGGAAGAATCAGACAGACTGGCGAGTGAAGGAAAGACACCACTATTCTTCGGAGACAATGAAAGAGTGCTCGGCATCATCGCCGTGGCAGACGTGGTGAAGAAGAACAGCAAACAGGCCATTGACCTCTTCAAGAAGATGGGTATCGATGTGGTCATGCTAACTGGAGACAACAAGAGAACAGCGGAAGCCATCAGAAGGCAGCTTGACATCAACAAGGTCATCGCCGAAGTCCTTCCACAGGACAAGGAAAGAGAAGTGAGAGCCATTCAGGAGAAGGGGCACAAAGTGGCCATGATCGGAGATGGCATCAATGATGCACCAGCGCTGACAAGAGCGGATGTGGGTGTGGCCATCGGTGCAGGAACAGACATTGCCATTGAATCAGCGGATATCGTGCTGATCAAGAACGATCTTCTGGATGCCGTGACGGCAGTGCATCTCTCCAGGTCCACCATCAAGAACATCAAGCAGAACCTGTTCTGGGCATTCTTCTACAATGTCCTTGGCATACCACTGGCAGCCGGTGTGTTCTATCTCTCGCTGGGATGGAAATTAAGCCCGATGTTTGCGGCAGCAGCCATGAGCTTAAGTTCAGTATTCGTTGTAACCAACGCTTTGAGACTGAAGTTCTTCAAGCCGCTGCATGAAAGAAATCAGACAGAATCATAATAACAGTGAAACAGAGTAAAAGAATATAAAAAAAAGAGGAGACTGAGAAATGAAGAAAGTATTAGGAATTGAAGGAATGCACTGTATGGGATGCGTAGGAAGAGCCACAAGAGCTCTGGAAGGCCTGGAAGGCATATCCTCTGCGAAAGTGGACCTGGGCAAGAAAAATGCAGTGGTGGATATGACAGGAGAAGTTTCAGAGGAGACCATGAAAGAAGCGCTGAAGGAAGTGGAACTGGAACTGGTTTCCGTGTCTGAAAAGAAGAGTATATTTGGATAGGAGGTCGATCTAGATGCAGGCCGATAAAGACCGGATCACGAAGCTCTTAAAGACAGCTAGGGGACAGATGGATGGACTTCTGAAAATGGTGGAAGAGGACAGATATTGTGTAGACATATCCAATCAGCTCATGGCCACACAGGCTATCCTGAAGAAGGTCAATGCGGAAATACTGCATGATCATCTCAACCACTGTGTACATGGCGCCTTCGGAACAGAAGAGCAGAGCGAAAAAATCAGTGAGATCATCATGATCATGGATAAGCTCACCAAGTAAGCTCCAATACGCAGAAGAATAGACAATAATAATGAAAGAAGATATTTCAGAAATGAGGTATCTTCTTTTTTAAGCGCTCATAAATATACGCGGGTATAGATGGAAGTCAATGAGTTTCCGGGTAATGGAGTGAGATTCTGGTATATCTGCTGTGAATTTATGCAGAAACAGAAAGATTTCCTGGAAAGTCGAAAAGTTTTTCGCTGTTTTAATGTCTATAAGAAATACAGCATATAGTGCGAATAATATGTCATAAAATATATCTTATAATGTGATTCATATCGAATCATGCAGATTCGAACCTGAAGTTAAAGTGTCATTAGAGAATGTCTTGCAACAAGGGTCGAATTGTCACCGGATATTGAACATCATTCTGTCGAATGAAAGATAAGTTTAATAGAAGTAATAAATATCTCGAAAAGTATTGTTTGACATTAACAAAACGTACTTATAGAATTTTAGTATAGTGAAATGTAGAGAATATTTTTAATATATTTCAAGTCGGTTTTTCAGAGAATCCGGAAACACGTTAAAGTACTAAGCGCTTATCGTGATTCAGGTTTGTGACAGAGAAAAAGCAGCAGAAGGAGGTCCATTATGAGTTTAGGCAGTTTTTCAATGAACAGGGATAATATCGTGAAATTCAGTGAAGACCATGCGGCGAAGGAATTCAAAGCGAAGCGCAGGATGGAAATGGAAGAAACCATCAAGACAGTTCTGGATAACGTTATTCAGCAGATGTCAGTGAACATGAAAAGTCCTGACATGAGTAAGAAGAAAGAGGTGTCACTTCAAGTTACAGAAATCACAGGTGAAGTCATTGAGAAGAGCGGCAGAAGTTTTTCTTTCATAGATAAGCAGAACATCGTGAAGACCGTCATGGATGAAATCTATGAACTCGGACCGATCACGCCGCTGCTTGAAGATGATGACATTTCTGAAGTGATGGTCAATGGACCGGACAACATCTATATAGAGAAAAAAGGAAAGCTTGTGAAATCAGAGGTGTCTTTCCGGGATGATGCGCATGTGCTGCATGTGATCCAGAGAATCATAGAACCTATCGGAAGAAGAGTGGATGAAAAATCACCCATGGTAGATGCCAGGCTTCAGGATGGGTCTCGTGTGAATATCATTGTTCCTCCCCTGGCGCTGAATGGTCCGACCATCACCATCAGAAAATTTGCAGCAGACCCCTTTACGCTGGAGGATCTTATTTCCTTTGGTACGCTGAACATGGATATGGCCACCTATCTCAAGGCCAGTGTCAAGGGCAGGACCAATATCATCGTATCCGGTGGTACAGGTTCAGGTAAGACGACGTTTCTTAATATCATGTCCAGCTTCATACCCCATGATGAGCGAATTGTCACCATAGAGGATGCTGCGGAGCTTCAGCTTCAGCAGGATCATGTGGTGAAACTTGAAACGAGACCTGCTGATATAGAAGGAAAGGGAAGAATCGGGATCAGAGAGCTGGTTGTGAATTCTCTGAGAATGAGACCGGATCGTATTGTCGTGGGAGAAGTCAGAAGCGCAGAAGCACTGGATATGCTTCAGGCCATGAATACAGGACATGACGGATCTCTGACAACGGTGCATGCCAATACACCGAGAGACAGTCTGTCAAGACTGGAGACCATGGTCATGATGGCGGGTATGGATCTTCCATCCCGTGCCATCAGAGAGCAGATCGCCTCTGCCATCCACCTCATTGTCCAGATCGGCAGATTCAACGATGGGTCAAGAAAGGTCATGAAGATCACGGAAGTGCTGGGCATGGAAGGGCAGACGGTTACGCTTCAGGACATTTTCGAATTCAGGCATGATGGCTTCGATGAAAACGGACGTGTAAAAGGAAGCCATGTGGCTACTGGCATCGTTCCTGGAAATATCGAGAATCTGAATGCACACGGTGAAAAACTGAATACCTCCATATTCAGAAACCAGTCCTTCAGAGGTGATTCCGGCTTCAGGAGATGATGGTAATTCATTGTGAATCAGAGAAAGATCTACCATGAGGGGGAAGGTAACGGGTTACCCTTTGAGAATGATGCTGAAACCTGGAATATCTTGAAACAGATTGTTCTTTACACTGTAAAGCAGTTTCCTATATATTGACTATAGGTTATAATAGGTTTAAGATGATATTGTGAATGGTGAGACAAACTGTAGGGGGATCGTATATAATGAGGGTGATCAATGATACGACTGGAGAAACTGTTCTGGAGGAGCTCAAGATTGCGGATACATTCATGAAGCGATTTTTCGGACTCATGGGAAAGAAACAACTGGATCCTGGCAGTGGACTGAAGATTGAGCCTTGCAGCAGTATTCATACATTCAATATGAAGTTTCCCATTGATGTGGTGTTTTTATCAGAGAGACACGAAGTGCTTCAGATCATAAACGGAATGAAGCCTGGAAAGGTGGGATCCGTTGTGAAAGGGGCCAGGTATGTTATCGAGGGTAATGAAAACGATATAAGTGGTAAAGTGCAGATTGGTGATGTCATAAGGTTCGAGTGACGATTTTCGACATTGGTGCGAGAGAATTATAATTTAATATGTATAAAGTGATAACACTTAGACATCAATCTGATGTAAAACCAGTTAAAATCAGCGATGTTCTCAAAAAAATATTAGAAAAATACAGGAGAATTCATAAATAATTCTGTTTAAAATGTATTTAAGTATCATTAACGCTTGATCTGAAAAGTGGGTTGCTGCTCAAAGGAATTACTCGACTTATGAACCTTCTGTGCTGAATACTTTCTGATTATTGAATATAAACAAAGCAAGTGTTGAAAATTCAAATATACATGTAGAAATATTCGTATAATTAGAATAATTCATGTCGAAAATATGTTTTTGTTTCTTGGATTTACTAAGCTATACAATAAAATATAGAAGAATATCTATTGACAATAGTCGATTACGAGATTAAAATGAAAATAACAGAAAATTGACATTATATGTTGCTGTTATTACAATTTTTAATAATATTTAAGGAGGTCAATCATGGAATTTTTAAAAAGGTTATGGAATGACGAAGAAGGGCAAGGTATGGTTGAGTATGGTTTGATTTTGGCGCTGATTTCTGTTGCTGCAATTGCTGTATTAGTAATTCTAGGTCCAAGAATTGCGGCTGTCTTCCAGAGTGTTACTGATGAACTAGACGCTGCACCTGGGGAAGTATAATTCAAAATTTTGGATAGACCCCCTATTTAATAGGGGGTCTTATAAAAAAGAGGTTATATTTTATGAGAATAATAAAGAATCTCATTAAAGATACGACTGCACAAGGTATGATCGAATATTCGCTTATATTATCATTAGTAGTTATTAGTGGAATCACTATAATGATACTTTTTGGTGAATCATTGTTTAATTTATATGAAGTTATGAAAGAGAAAATGATTAATGTTTTGTAGGTGATTTAATGCAATTTAGCTTTAGTGTTTTAGTTTTAGTTCTATTACTTTTATTTTCTGTTTATTACGACTGGACACAAAAGAAGATTCCTAATCGAATAACAATGCCTACCATATTGATTGGTGTCATATGGTCAACTTTAAACAGTGGGTTAGACGGATTCCTATTCAGTGTATTGGGTTTTCTGATTGGCTTTGCTGTTTTTTTAATTCCATATTTTTACGGAGGAATAGGAGCGGGCGATGTAAAACTTATGGCTGCGATAGGATCATTGATGGGGTGGAGAGTTGTGTTAGCTTCCGGATTAGCAACTTCGATAGCAGGGGGAGTACTCGTAATTATATATATAATAGCTAAAGGTAATTCTATTAACATAATCATAAATACTATAGGTATTTTAATCAAGCCTTTATTGGAATTATTTTATATGATATCAGGGAAAGATTGGTTTCTTGAAAAACAGATTTATTTTGTTAAAAGCAAGACAGAAAAAGAAAATGAATATATTCCTTACGCTATAGCCATAGCAGCAGGAACGCTATCAGTTTTAATATTTGGACTAGATAGTCTGATACAATTTTGATCAATAAACCTGAGGTGGTTTTAATGCATAGAATATTAAAATTCAATAAAAATGATGATGGACAAGGGCTAGTTGAGTTTGCTTTGGTGTTACCTATTCTACTTTTATTTTTGCTTGGTATTATAGAATTCGGGTGGCTATTTAATGCCAGAATCTCTCTTACTAGTGCAGCAAGGGAAGGAGCGAGAGTTGCTGCGGTTTCAAACATAAATCATCAAGCTAAAGCCGAGGAAGCTGTTACAAGCGCACTTTCAGGAACAAGCGGAGTGATAGTCACGAGCGTAGGTTATGATTCCGATATTGATACACTGAATAATATCAGAAATGTTATTATCGAAGTTGATGGACAAGTAGAGCCACTAATCGGTTTTTTTGTTACAGGACCACAACAGATGTCAGCTAAAGCAACTATGAGATTGGAATAGGAGGCGAAGACAATGAGATTTAGAATTATTAAAGAAGAAAAAGGAGCAGTTCTGCCTATCGTTGCTTTATTTCTTCTCTTTGTAGCATTTGGTATGGCAGCATTAGTTGTGGATGCGGGTACATTATATAATACTAGAAAATCTATGGTTACAGCAGCGGATGCAGGAGCTTTGGCTGGTGCAAAAGAGATGGAAAAAGTGTTAGGTGTAACCGACGCGAGTCAGATTAGTCAGATAAAAGCCAATGCTATATCAATAGCAAAAAGTCTTGCAATTAAGAATGGCGCAGAGGGCGAGCCAGTTGTTGAATTGAAAAAGATGAATATCGAGCTAGCGGATGGTAGTGTCTCAAATCGAGACGTTATTGTTGTGACTGTTACTAAAAATGAAGAGCATGATTTCGCGAAACTGATTGGATTCGATAACTCTGATGTAGTAGCTCAGGCTGTAGCAACATGGGGGTATAGCACTCAAGTGACGGGTGGTCAGATTTTCCCTTTATTTATGCTTGAAGAAGCTTACATAAAAGGAGAGACAATTTTACACGCGGGTAAAGTAACTTTAGAGAACGGTGAGGTATCTGATCCAAATAGAGGTTATGTCAAATTAGAAGAGGGTGAAAACGGTCAAAAAATAATTAACGACACTCTCGCTGGAATTAATATGGATAGACAGTTCATAATCAATCAGGTTTTAGTTTCAGAGACAGGTCAAGCGAATTCTATGATTAACGCAATAGAAGATCGTATGAAGACAGCAGCTGGATTAGGCACTCCAGATGAAAGAAAACAGTTTATGTCTGGACTGATTCCAATCGTGATTTCAGAAGCTGCCATCGAAGATGCGGAGAGCAAACCTAATGCACATATCAATCTGACGATACAGTATTTTGCAGTTTATACAATTCATGATGTAATTGTCAGTGATGGTAATGATAATAACAAAGATGCTGTAGGGTCATCCTATGCATTGACTAAAACAGATTTCACTAAAGTGAGTCAACCAGCTAGCTATGTACCTGATTTTGCTAAAGGGACACTTATAGGTGAATTTACGGGTGAAAAAATTGAATTAACTACAGTCATTAAAGATAATGATCAGGATCCGTTACCAGGCTATGAAGGGCTTTCCAGGTATTCGAAACTAGTGAAGTAAGGTAGGGTGAAGTAGTATGAAAGTAAAGAAAAGAGTTGTTATTCTAGCGGTTTTATTAGGTTTGATTACCATGAGCCTGCTTTATGTTTATATCGAAGGTAAGAGTGAAGTTGAGGAAGTGAAGGTTGATCTTTCAAATGTTGTCGTTGCTGTAACATCAATCCCAGCTCATGTGACTGTTACACCAGAAATGGTGACAACAAAATCTATTCCTACGGAAGCTGTTCATCCCGAAGCAGTAAGAAATGTGGATGATATTATTGGCTATACAACGAGCATGGCTATTTATAATGACGAGCAGGTTCTAAAAAATAAGGTGATCACGGAAACTGAGTCCGCTTCCTTATCCTACAGAATACCTGAAAATATGAGAGCGATAACCATTCCTATGAATGAAATCTCCGGTGTCGGAGGATATATTGTAAAAGGTGATAAAGTAGATATTCTGGTAACATATGAAATAGAAGTGGAACCTACGAATCCAGAGGCGGAAGAAGAAGCTGATTCGCTTACGATAACATACACACAGTTTCAGAATATCGAAATCCTCGAAAAAGGTCCCAATGTGTCAGTAACAACAGAAGGAGCAGCTCCATCTGAAGTGGCAACATCACTTACATTTCTAGTTTCGCCATCTCAGGCAGAAGTGCTTACATTTGCACAGTATACTGGATCAATAAATATGACTTTAAGAAATCCAGTGGATGAAAATGTAGTGGAACTTACTGAATTTGGTGATACAAATTTCAATACTTGGAGAGGAAGGTAAGCATAATGGACAGAATAAGACTCATGATTCTGGAAAATAATGAAGAAAAAAGAATTGAGATTGAGAGCATTCTAAAAAATATCGACTATATTATGCTTTCCCAACGAGTGGATTCAAGAGATGACGCCATGAGAGTTCTCGATCTTGAGAATATCAGTGTAGTGATCATCGGTAAGGATTTTGAAGAGGATGGCTATGATGTGGCAGAGGAAATCACTACAGAACATATTGATGTAGCGATTATTCTAATTGAAGACGAGATCAGAGAAGAGGTTATGCATAAAGCGTTGTTCTCTGGCGCAAAAGATGTAGTTATAAGACCGATAGTGCCAAACAGACTCATGGATTCGATTTTCAAGGCATATGAACTTAATAAGAAAAGAGTGGACCTCCATCGTGATGTGCCACAGAGAGTAAAGAGAAAGTCGGAACTGGGACAGATTATAACAGTTTTCAGCACAAAAGGTGGAGTGGGCAAAACGTTTGTTTCCATTAATCTTGCGGTAACACTAGCAAAAGAAACTAAAAAAAGAGTCGTTGTTGTGGACCTTGATCTGGATTTTGGAAGTGCATCTTTAGCACTTAACATTCAGCCGAAGTTCACTATATCCGACGTAGTCAATGACATTAAGAATATTGATCCAGATCTCATCGAAAGTTATCTGCTCATGCATGACTCAGGAGTGAGAATTCTTCCTGCAAATATTGAGCCGCAGATGAATGATTTTATTAACTCAGAACATATCCAGGTTATTTTAAGAACACTTCAGAATTCATATGATTATATTGTTGTGGATATGCCGGGTAGGTTCTATGAACCAATTAATCCTGCTTTTGTTTTCGCAGATAAACTCCTTATGATTACGACACCGGAAGTATCTACAGTTCGTAACATCAAGGCTTCTTTGATGACACTAAATGATTTGAACTATCCGAAATCAAAAATCAAGTTGCTTCTTAACAAAGCAGACAGGCGTGGTGAAGTCAAAGCCGGTGATATTGAGAAGACGCTGAATCAGACTCTTTTCTCAAGTATTGATGCGGACTATAAAGGTGTAATGTCCTCTCTAAATCAGGGAGTACCATATGTGACGAAAAACAGCAGAAGCACCATTGCAAAGAATTTCAAGAAATTGGCTAAGAAAGTAACAGATGATCAGGTGGAGAAAACTGCTACTAAATAAATGAGGTGACGGAAATGAACCTGAATGGTTTTAACATCAATGAATCCAATGTGCGAAATGAAGTTATTAGAGAACATGATGAGGTAAGTCTAAGAAAGCTGAAAGAAATTGAAGAATTCTCTCAGGAGATTCTTGCGAGAATTATTGATGAAATTATAATTTCTCCAGATAAGACAGATCAGGCTCAGAGAAAAATGGTTTCCGATCTGGTCAACGAAAAAATCAATGAAGTGCTGAATCAGAATAGAAAGCATCTTTCACAGTCAGATAAGCAGAAAGCACATAAGCTTGTGATGGATGAAGTTTTTGGGTATGGACCTATAACATCTCTTCTTGATGATCCTACAGTAACAGAAGTTATGGTTAATGGACCTGATGATATCTATATTGAACGATTTGGCAAAATTGAAATTACTGATAAGAGATTCCGTGATGACAGACATGTTCTACATACAATTGATAAGATTATTTCTCCATTAGGAAGAAGAGTGGATGAAAGTTCTCCGATGGTCGATGCGAGACTACCCGACGGTTCTCGTGTGAATATTATTATACCTCCACTTTCAATCAAAGGACCAGCCATCACCATTCGTAAGTTTGCGGTGGATCCATATACGCTTGAGGATCTGATTTCATTCGGTACGTTAAATATGGATATGGCAAAGCTTTTACGATCCAGTGTTCGTGGTAGAATCAATATCCTTGTTTCTGGTGGTACCGGATCGGGTAAGACAACCCTGCTTAATGTCGTTTCGGGTTTTATTCCAGATACTGAAAGAATTGTAACCATTGAAGATGCGGCTGAACTTCAGCTGCAGCAGAGACACGTACTTCCTCTTGAAAGCCGACCATCAAATATCGAGGGTAAAGGACGAGTCAACATCAGGGACCTGGTGGTAAACTCATTACGTATGAGACCTGATCGAATTGTAGTCGGAGAAGTTAGAAGTGGAGAAGCACTTGATATGCTCCAAGCTATGAATACAGGACATGATGGCTCACTTACTACTATCCATGCCAATACACCAAGAGATAGCCTTGCTAGACTTGAAACTATGGTTATGATGAGTGGGATGGAACTTCCTTCAAGAGCAATCAGAGAACAGGTGGCTTCAGCCATAAACCTTATTGTTCAGGTTGCTAGATTCACTGATGGTTCAAGAAAAATCACTAAAATTACTGAGATTGTAGGGATGGAAAGTGATACCATTACTCTTCAGGATCTATTTGTATTCAGACATGATGGATTTGACGAACGAGGAGGCGTTGTAGGTAAGCATATTCCTACAGGAATTGTGCCTAACTACATGGAAAAATTAAGAGCACATGGTGAAAATCTGTCCACTAGTATTTTCAAATCGCATGAAGGTGGAAATATTCAAGCGGCAAGGGGGAGATAGTGTATGAAGTATCTTGTATATTTTTTATTCTTTCTCTTTATGACGTTACTTTTTATTCTCATCTACAGTTTTCTTTTTGCAAACAGAGCAAAGACCAAAGAAAGGATGAAACTCATCGCATCATCCTGGGATTATGCAGATGATGAAGACAGCGATGAAGAGAAGGAGATAGAACGAGATAGGAAGAGAAAAGAAAAAAGATCAATATTGAGTTCTTATTACACAAAAAAGAAGAAAAAACTTATGCAGGCATATATACTCATGAAACCTCAGGAGTTTTTCATGATTTCCATGAGTGTTGCTCTGATAGGATTTCTTATTATGCTCCTATTAACAAGTCTAGTGCCTATGGCTCTTGTATTAGGCATTCTTGGGTTCATGTTGCCTGACGTTTATGTAAATAGAATCATACGCAAAAGATCTCAAAAACTGAACGCTCAACTTCCAGAAGCGCTTAATATCATTTCCAACGGATTAAGAGCAGGTCTCAGCTTTGCTCAGGCAGTTAGTATAGCAGGTAAAGATCTGGAAAGCCCTATTGGAGATGAATTCACGAAGATCATTCGTGACAATACCTTAGGAAAGTCCATGGAGAATGCTCTGGAGGATTTCTCTGAAAGAACCAGTGATGATGATATTGATATGTTCGTTACTGCCATGATAATTCAACGACAGGTTGGTGGAAATCTTTCAGAAGTGTTAGATACCATATCTAATACTATTAGAGAGAGAGTGAGAATCAAGGGAGAAGTAAATACACTTACAGCACAGAGTAAGTTATCGGCAATAATTATTAGTTTTTTACCAGTTGGAATTGCATTGTTTTTAGCTATTATAAATCCTAGCTATATAGGACAGCTTTTTGATAATGTTTTAGGGCTCTTTATGGTGGGATCAGCTGTATTTATGATGCTTGTAGGTATATTCTTGCTCTCAAAGCTGGTTAAACTGGAAGTATAGGAGGATAATTACATGGGAATTATGGTATATCTTTTATTATTCGCAACTGCAACAATCTTCTTTGTTATTATCTTTCAGGTGATCTTTGGTAACAGATTCGTTGTCCGTGATCGTATTGAAGAAATCAGTTTACTGTATAATGTACAGAGTGATGAAGATGAAATGCGTCTTCCCTTTGTCGAAAGAGTTATTAATCCTGTATATCAAAGATTTGTAAATGCTCTTGGCAATATGACACCAAGTTCAATTAAGGAAAAGTATGAACATATGATTATGCAGGCAGGTGTAGGTAGAAAATATACAGTTAATTCTATACTGTCTATACAATTTATGCTTGCTATAGTCATGGGAGCTTTAATTTATCTACTTTTCAGGCTTCTTACCGGTCAAGGTAGTATTCTTTTGGCAGTTCTTTTTGGTGCACTCAGTTTCTTCCTACCGTATGTCAGACTGAACTCTACTGCTCAGATTCGTCAGAAGAAGGTACAGAGTGCATTGCCTGATCTCTTGGATCTTCTTTTTATCAGTGTGGAAGCGGGATTGGGTTTTGATACAGCATTAAAGAAATCTGCAGAAAAGATGCCTGGACCTTTAAGTGACGAAATCAAGAAAGCACTTGATGATATCGCAAAAGGTAGAGATAGACAAGAAGCTTTAAAAGGAATAATTAGAAGAACAGGTGTGGATGACATTAATACTTTTATCACAGCTGTCATACAATCAGAGCTGCTTGGAACAAATATTGCAACGATGCTGAGAACGCAGTCTGGAGTGATGAGACAGAAAAGAAGGCAGAGGGCGGAAGAAGCGGCCATGAAGATTCCAATTAAAATGCTTTTCCCTCTGATATTCTTTATGTTCCCAGCACTTTTTGTTGTGATCTTAGGGCCTGCAGTAATTAATGTAATTGAAAATGTAGGTAGTTTATTCTAATAATATGTAATCTGGAGGTGGGAAAAATGGCGAAAACAACGAGAAGAACTGCGTTACTCTTGCTTTTTTTCCTCTTTTTTAATATAACGAATTTCAATGCGTTTAAGATCCATGCAGATGATGTTAAATCACTGGAAAATGTAGCAATTTCACTCATCGTTGATAAATCCGGTAGCATGAGTTCTACAGATCCCAATCTAATGAGAGAAACCGCAGCAAATATTCTGGTTGATCTCTTGAGTCCGGAAGATCATCTTGGTATCATCTCATTCAGTAATGAGGCAGAAGAAATTCAGCCCATGGCTCTGGTAGGAGATGTGGGAAAGGATGTACTGAAGAATAAAGTCACCGGCAATCTGGAAGCCCTTGGAAACACAGATTACCTGAAAGCCTTTGATCTGGCTTTTCGTCAGATGGAAAGCATTGAAGAAGAGAATCTGAATAAAGTGATTATCTTTCTTACAGATGGTGACCCGGATCCCGATGCTGCCAGAAGAGAAGAACCTGGTTTCATGGAAGGTTATATGGAGTCCTTCTGGGGCAAGGTAAAAGAAATAGGACTTGCCGGATATACTGTGCATACAGTAGGCCTTGGCACACTGAATTCAGAAGTCATGGACAGACTGGCACTGGAAACCACTGGTACATCCAATGTGTACAACGAATCATCTGATGTGGCGGTGGCCTTTTTTAATATCATCAGCCAGCTGAAAAACAGAAACGAGTTCATGAATCTCTCTGAAGAAGTGACGGGTGAAAAACTGATAGACTTCACCATGGATGAATTCGTCTCCCAGGAGACCTTTGTCATCAGAAATTCAGGTGGCCCGATGGAAGTGGAATTCGTTCCACCAGAAGGGAAAGAACCAGGAGATGGACTGAAACTTGTAAAAACTGAGAATTACACCTTAGCTACCATCAATCAGAGTGCACAGGAAACAACCGGTGCCTGGCAGATGAAGCTCACGGGTAATGCCTCTGTCGAAATCATGGGGACCAAAGATCTCTTTGTGAAGATCTGGATCAATAGTCCTTTAAATAATTCACTCCATCCCATAGGTGAACCACTGGAAGTGAGAGCATATCTCACAGGAACCACCAGTGATGATCTCTTGGTGGAAGGAGAAGTACTCATCAACGGAGAACAGACGCTGCAGCCTATGACTTTCGTGAAAGAGGGAGAAGAGTATCTCGGAGTCTTTGAAGACACCAGTACCCGAGGCAGCTATGAAATCAATCTTTCTGTAAGAAGCGGAGAAGAGGTTATTGCTGCCACATCTGTGACCGTAAGTGTAAAACTTCTTCCAGTCATAAAAAGTGACCTGGTACTGCCGGAAATAGGCTATGTCCAAGGAGAAAATAGAATCGTATCCAGTACACTCACGCTGGCTACCACCAATCTCAAAGTTTCAGATGAACTGAAACTGGATTATTATGAACTGGTGAAGAAAAACGAGGGTGGAGAAGAGGCTGTAACGCCACTTATGGATGATGGTGTAATTGAAAATGGAGATGTGAAAGCGGAAGATGGCATTTTCAGCGGAATACTGAACTTTGACGAACTGGGAATACAGGATATCATCATTCGCGCCAGAGGAACCTATAATGGAGATCTTTTCATTCTGGAAAGAAATCTTGGCAAAACAGAAGTGCTTCCACCTGGTGTAGTAACCATAAATGCCGAAGAGACTTCTTTTGAACTCATCAAAGGTGAAAATGCAGATCTTACGCTGCTTTTTAAAAGCACATCGCCCTACAGAGAAGTAGTGCGTATCGCCACAGATGGAGAATATGGTACATTAAGCACGGATTCAGTTATTCTAGAACCCATGGAAAAAAAGAATATGAATCTTACCTTTACTCCAGCCATTGAAGCTGACGGTGTACCAGTGATGGTACCGGTGAATTTTGAAGTAAGTAATGAACTCACCAGCCTTTCAGATACATCCATTGAAATGAAGGTCCTTGTGACCACCAATACAGCTAGACTTCTAAGCAAACTCAGAGAGAATATGATGCTGATTCTTGGTGTGCTACTGTCGGCACTTGCACTGCTTCTGCTTTTCCTGTTCATCGGTAAAGTCCTGTATGAGAAAAACTTCAGAAAGCTCTATCATGTCACCGGGAAACTGTCCTATGGTAGATTGGATGGAGCAGACACTGCACAGGAGTCAGGTGAACTGGATCTATCCTCCTTAGGGAAGTCTAAGGTGGTTGTGACATTCAGTGACAGCAGAAAAGACACAGCTGATTATTACATTCCAGGCAGCAGATATGAATATGATCTGATTTTCGAGAAACTGGTGGAGAAGAGCAGATTCAAATTCATGGACGGCTATAAGAGCCAGAACAGAATATCACCACCAAAAGTCATCGTAAGAACGACAGAACCAGGTGTTCTCATGATCAATGGCACCATCCTCATCCGCCATGAAGTGGATGCAAAGGTGGACTTCGTCTCTGGAGAATATCGATTCAGTTATGAATCCGCATGGGAAGGAAAACTTCCGGTGGACGAAGGCAAGAACATACTGGACGGGAAGTTCTAAAATAATTGTAAAATGAAAACCGCCTGCTCGAAAAGAGCGGGCGGTTTTAAATTCGGATCAGAATTGTGCGAACCGGAATTCAGCTGGTGAATTCTGGTTGTGCAGATGATTTTTAGATGACCCAGTTTCCGTTCTTGAACAGTACCACTTCGGTTCCATCTTTCTTGTAGGCGGTGATGTCAAGCTCTGGTCCGCCTACCATGAAGTCCACGTGGATCAGGCTGAAGTTTGCGCCTTTCTTATCCAGTTCTTCCTGGTTCATGGAGGTGCCGTTCTTGATGGCATAGCCGTAGGCTCTGCCTAAAGCGAAATGTACGGAAGCATTCTCGTCAAAGAGAGTGTTGTTGAAAAGAATCTTGGTGTTGGAAATAGGTGAATCATCCTGTACAAGGGCAATCTCACCAAGTCTTACAGCACCTTCATCATTCTTCATGAGATTATCCAGCGTCTCATATCCCTTTTCGGCATAGAAGTCTATGACCTTACCGTCTTTGAAGGTGAATCCGAAATCCTCCACAAGGTTTCCGTTGACGCTGAGCGGCTTGGTTGCTTTCAGTGTTCCATTGACCTTGTAGGCATGCGGTGTGGTGAATACTTCCTCTGTAGGGATATTCGCCATGTAGGCAACACCTTCATTGCTGTCATTGGATCCGCCGATCCAGTTGTGATCTTCTGCCAGGTACACTTCAAGATCCGTACCAGGTCCTTTCAGAAGCACTTTTTCAAAGTCTGCATCGTTCAGGAAGCTTTCATACTTCTTGAGATTCGCATTGTGCTCTTCCCATGATTTCACTGGATCCTCATGGTCCAGTCTGGTAGCCTTGATGATGTAGTTCCATAGCTTCTCCACAGCCACTTCATCCGGCTCATCCTTGAATATGGATTTGGCCCAGCCGACGGATGGCACAGCCACGATGACCCATTTGGTGATTCCCGTCATTCTGTACTTCATCACAGGAGCCACAACCTGGCTGGCCACTTTCTGGCTGGTTTTCACTTTTTCCGGATCCGCTTCCTTCAGAAGCTCCGGATTCGGAGAGATCACGAAGCAGTGATGATAGTTGTCTTCATAAATGTCTCTGGTGTTGGATACTTTCCACTGTGGATATTCTTCGAAGACGAAGTCCTTCCCGTACTTGTATCTCATGAGGGTCATCTCATCATCGTTCAGAACCAGTTCCACATGCTTTGCGCCTGCCAGGTAGGCTTCCTTGGCAATGAGTCTTGAGAGCTGAAGCCCGTCAGTGGTTGTAGTGATCACGAGACCTTCTTTTTCCTTCAGATTCACACCTACCTGCACGGCAAGTTTCGCATATTTTTCCAAGTAAGGTTTTAAGTCTTTCATGTAGTCCTCCTCATTGTATCGTATTGTTTTATACCAATAGATAAATTTTATCACATCGCTTCTCAATTTAAAATGAAAGGAGTGAAACTGTCCTAAAAACATGAAACAGGAAAAAGACAGGATTGAAATTTGTAAATCTGTAATTGTTTACAGTGGAAAATAACGGATTATTCTATGGAAAAACTGAAAAATGCGTTATGATTATATCATTGAAGTATGAAACAGGAAACAGGGGGAAAGAACAGATGAAAAGAAATGAAGCTCTGGCACTGCTGAAGAAATACAATGAAAGCGACTCGCTCTTGAAACATGCCTACTCGGTGGAAGCGGTGATGAAGTATTTCGCCAAGATAAACGAGGAGGATGTGGAGTACTGGGGAAACATCGGACTCCTTCACGATCTGGATTATGAAAAATATCCCGAGATGCACTGCGTGAAGACCAGAGAAATCCTGGAGAAAGAACAGGCGGATGAGCCCTTCATAAGAGCCATTGAAAGTCACGGCTATGGCATCTGCACTGAGGTGAAGCCGGAATCCTATATGGAGAAGGTGCTCTATACCATAGACGAGCTTACAGGTCTCATTACAGCCACAGTACTCATGAGACCGGACCGGAACATCCATAATCTGGAAGTGAAATCGGTCCTCAAGAAATTCAAGACGGCCAAATTCGCTGCCGGTGTCAACCGGGAAGTGGTATTACAGGGCTGTGAAATGATCGATATGGAGCTTAATGAAGTCATCGGGCATACAATCGAAGGCATGAAAACCGTGGCGGAGGACTTAGGTTTCGCCGGACAGTAATACGAAATGGAAAAGGTGGGGTAAAAAGTGAATACAGTGATTGTCTATTATTCTCATTCGAACAACACAAGAGCAGCTGCAGAGCTTCTGAGAGAAAAGCTGGATGCCAGACTTGTAGAACTGAAAGAGGAAAAGAAGGGGAATGCGATTCAGGCATTCTTCAGAAAGTCCTCAAAACTTACGGGGAAACCCTGGGAAGAAATCAGAGATGCGGACCGTGTCTATCTCATGTTTCCTATATGGGCAGGAAAGTCCGTGCCGGCCATCAATGCCTTCCTTCGAAATCCGCTGACGAAGTTTGACAGAAAGGAAGTCTATATCGTCACATTCCAGGCATCGGAAGACCTCAAAAACAGTGTGAAGGTCCATGACTTCACCGGAAATCTGGTTCGTAAAAGCGGAGGCGTCATAAAAGAAACCTATGCCATGCAGGGTGGGAACATGAATGTCTATATCGGGGATGAAGCCATCAAAGATCGTATGGGAAAAGTCCGCTGGGATGAACTGTAAACAATCATTACATGATCTGAAAGATCTATGAGACCACAGAACCGGGAGGACTGATCCCGGTTTTTGCTTATTTTAGGGTCTGTTTCGCCATGATTTCCTGTATCCTCTGTAAGGAACATTCCAGCTGTATCGTCATCTGCAATGCATACTATGACATGATGAAAGAATGATCATTTTAAAGAGAAAATCAGCTCCTGATGGCTCTCTTATAGCGCAGAACCTTTGTGAATCAGATATCGAAAACCGCCGAATTTGTTATGATTCCGTTAAATTAATCGTTTACAGATGAATTGAAGATTTCTATTTGATATCATAAGAGCATAAATCAACAAGGGGGATGTATGAATGGACGAACGTGTGAAAACAAAAATGTTCTGTTTCCAGTGTGAGCAGACTGCCAAGGGAACAGGCTGCACCATCCAGGGTGTGTGTGGTAAAACTGCGGAAATAGCGAATATGCAGGATCTTCTGATCTATCAGCTGAAGGGCATCTCAAATTATGCCATCAGACTGAAGGATATAGGGCAGACCCTCGAGCCGACGCTCATCGAGTTCATCGAGGACTCGCTTTTCATGACCCTGACAAACGTCAACTTCGACCCGAAGGATCATCTCAGTCAGCTGAGAAAATCACAGGAGATCAAAGATGAACTGAGAATCAGATTCAACGGTGACCTCATGAATCCGGAAGCGGCCTACATGCTTCGCGATACCTATGAGGAGATCATGGAAGATACCACAAGAGCGAGGATCTTCTTTGATGAGGACCTCAACGAGGACATCAGAAGTGTCAGAGAAATCATAAAGCTGGGACTGAAAGGAATTTCAGCCTATGCGCATCAGGCGCGTTTTCTCAACTATGAGAATGAAGAAGTGTCAGATTTTGTTCTGAAAGCGCTGGATAAGCTCACAGACAATACCCTGACCCTGGAAGAGAACATTGCGCTTCTACTGGAAACCGGTGAAGCCTCCTACAAGGTCATGGAAACACTGGACCGAGCCAACAACGAAACCTATGAACCTCCAACCCCGCATAAGGTCAATGTCAATGTGAAGAAGGGACCGTTCATCGTCATTTCAGGTCATGATCTGAGAGATCTGGAAATGCTTCTTCAGCAGACAGAGGGGAAAGGCATCAATATCTATACCCACGGCGAAATGATTCCTTCCCACGGATATGAGGGATTGAAGAAGTATCCTCATCTGGTGGGAAATTATGGTGGAGCATGGCAGAATCAGCAGAAGGAATTCTCAAACCTTCCAGGATGCATACTCATGACCACAAACTGTCTCATGAGACCCATGAAAAGCTATGATGACCGGATCTGGTCCACCAACGTAGTGGGATGGGAAGGCATCAAACACGTTCCAAAGAAAGAGGATGGAACGAAGGACTTCAGCGAACTCATTGATAAAGCGCTGGAACTGGGCGGATTCCTGGAAGACGAACCTGTGAAGGAAATTCTGGTGGGATTTGGTCATAAGACGACCCTAGGCCTGTCCGACAAGATTCTGGAAGCGATGAAGGAAGGAAAGATCTCCCATTTCTTTGTCATCGGCGGATGCGACGGAGCAAAGCCGGACCGTGACTACTATACAAGATTTGCACTGGCGACGCCTAAGGATTCCATTATCCTGACCCTTGCCTGCGGCAAATACAGATTCAATAAACTGGACTTCGGCGAAGTCGCAGGATTCCCGAGACTTTTGGATGTGGGACAGTGCAATGACAGTTATTCCGCCATCAGAATCGCTGCAGGTCTTGCCGAGAAGCTGGGTGTCACTGTGAACGATCTGCCTCTATCTCTCATCATCACCTGGTATGAACAGAAAGCCGTGGCGGATCTTCTGGCACTTCTCTTTGTAGGCGTACAGGGCATCAGACTTGGACCGACCTTACCGGCTTTTGTGACACCGAATGTACTGAAGTTCCTCCAGGACAATTATGATCTGAAACCGATCAAGACACCGGAAGAGGACCTGGCTGAAATATTCGCCTGATGAAACGATAGAAGAATAACGAAACCTTATCATGAAACAGCCCCAGGAAGAAAAGCCTGAGGCTGTTTTATGATGCGCTGAGACAGACACAATTATCATAGAACGTTCAGAATCATCTGTATCAATGGATGTTATAATAGAAGTATCAGGTACCTTCAGAATTCAGACGGGTCAGGAAGGAGGCGTTTATGATCGAGAAAATCGGAGAATTGTTCCCGGAATATATAGTGGAGCCCATTGATAAAGGGTGGTCCACAGATAGAAAATATCTGCTGATTCGTGGAGATGAAAAATTCACCCTGCGAATCAGCGAGAAGAAATCCCTGAATAAGCAGAAAGAGGAATTCCAGACCATAGGGTCCATACGACCCATGAAACAGCTCATCAGGCCCGTTTCCTACGGTGTCCTGGATGAGAGACATACCTATATCCTCTACAGCTATGTGGAAGGAGAGGATCTTAAGGAAGCTATCGGAAGACTGGATCCGATTCTGCAGTATGACATGGGGATTCAGGCAGGGGTTCTGCTCTGCAGCATTCATGAAGTGGAGAAAGCCGACCATGAAGAGGTCAGAATAAGGTACAACAGAAGAATCACAGAAAAAATCAGAGCCTACAGGGAAGGTCCCATCCGGATGACGAATCTGGAGGAATACATCCCGTATCTTGAAGAAAGCAGGCATCTCCTCGATGAGCGGCCCACGGTGCTTCTTCATGGGGATTACCATATCGGAAACATGATTCTCAAGGAAGGCATCGTCCATATCATTGATTTCAATCGATATGACTTCGGAGACCCCTATGAAGAATTTGATCGGATGACCATGAATTCCAGTTTCAGTCCCCAGTTCTCCAAGGGACTGCTGCATGGGTATTTCAAAGGGGTTCCACCCATGGAGTTCTGGCATCTTCTGAAGCTCTATGCAGTGACCAATGCGGTGGGATCCATCTCCTGGGCACTGAAACATTCCCCTGACAGTATGGATTTCATCCGTAATATGATTGAACATACGCTGGACGATTATGCCGACAGATCATCACCCATACCCAAGTGGTATAGAGAACTCATTGGCTGGTAGGAGTAGCGTGATTGTATATCATGAGGAGGAAAACAAATGAAGAAATTATTATTGATTATAGTGATGATACCCCTGGTGCTCATGCTGAGCGCCTGTGATGAAGAAGTGACACATGATCCTCTGGAAACCTTCTATGGATATATGGAAGCTTTTGAATCAAAGGATTTTGAAAAGATGTATGATCTTCTTGATGCTGGAAGCAAGGCTTCCATCACAGAAGAGGAATATGTCGCCGTCTACGAGAACATCTATGAATCCGTGCCCATCACCGATGCGAAGATGGTGAGCAGAATGGAAACCTTCGATATGGAAAGAAAAATCATGGGAGGAGCATCCACGAGAATTCCCATGGACATCATTCTCACAAGTTCAGCAGAGGAAATGAAGTACAGTCTGGATGTGAGCGTAGTAAGAGAAGAAGATGAAGAAGGGAATGAAAATTACAGAATCTCTCACGATACAAGACTCATCTATCCGGAGTATGAAAACGGGGATGAGATCGTAACCAGAGAAGTGCCTCCGCTGAGAGGCGAAATCTTTGACCGGAACATGAACCCCGTGGCTGTGAACGGTGAAGTGCTATGGGTGGGCATGGTCCCAGGAAGACTCGGCACACAGAAGAATGAAGCCATCAAGGTCATGGCGGAAAGCCTTGACCTTACGGAAGAATATATCCGAAAGCGACTGGGACTTTCCTGGGTGAGAGACGATACTTTTGTGGACATGGTCAAGGTCTCCATGGAAGACAAAGCCATCGTGGATAGCCTGACGAGCCGTTTTACAGGAATCATCTACAGAGTCATAGAAGACCGCGTCTATCCCTACAAAGACGCTACAGCACATCTTACGGGGTATCTGGGACTTGTGAACGCTGAAGAGTACAAGGAAATGGAGCCCCTGGGTTTCCCCATCGATACCAGAGTAGGCCGTGCAGGACTTGAGCTTCTCTATGAGGAAGAGCTGAGGGGACAGATGGGTACGGAAGTCACTCTGCTGGATCGAAATGGAGAGGTCAAGAAAGTTCTCTCCACGTTCAAAAACAACAAAGGAAAGGATCTGATCCTGACCATCGACATAGACAAACAGGTGGCGCTGTATGATCAGATGACGGGCGAAATGGGCACGGCAAGTGTCGTGAACTACAAGAGTGGAGAAGTGGAAGCCCTTGTAAGCGCACCTTCCTATGATCCCAATGCATTCATACTGGGTCAGACTCAGGAGGACTACAATCTGCTTCTGAATGATCCGAAGAAGCCGCTGCTGAACCGTTTCACAAAGCTGTATGTACCAGGGTCCACCATAAAACCTCTTACGGCAGCCATCGCTCTGGAGAATGGTGCACTGGATCTGAACAAGGAGATTGACATCAGCGGCACAAAGTGGCAGGCGGATGAAAGCTGGGGAAACTACTACGTGACCAGAGTGACGGACCCGGGCACGCCTGTGGATATTGAAAAGGCGTTCATCTATTCCGACAACATCTTCTTTGCGCAGATGGCCCTGGATATGGGGGAAGAAGTCTTTCTTCAAGGCATGAAGAAGTTCGGAATCGGTGAAGAAACGCAGCACGGATTCGGATTTGAAACTTCACAGATCTCAAATGATGGAGAAATCAGCTCCGAAGTGCTTCTGGCGGATTCAGGCTACGGTCAGGGACAGGTTCTCTTCCACGCTCTGACGCTGCCCAAAGCCTATACAGCCCTGGCAGACAAAGGAGAAATGAAGCCACTGAAACTGTTCATGGATGAAGAAGTGCAGGTTTCCGAAGCGGTCATCGGTGAAGAAGCGGCAGACCAGGTCCTTTACTATATGACCCAGGCTGTAGAATCACCCCAGGGGACAGGGCACGATGCCTACATTTCAGGCAGATCCCTGGCAGGAAAGACCGGAACATCGGAAATCGGTCCCGCCGCAGATAAAGCGGAAATCGGCTGGTTTTCCGTCATCGACAGAGATGAAGTCAATCCCTATGTTACGACCATGATGGTGGAAGACGTGAAGGGAAGAGGAGGAAGTTCTGTTCCAGTGAAGCTGGTAACAAATTTCATAGTGAATTATGACTGATCAGCTGGACCTCATAAAGTGAATTGGATGAACACGTGAAAGGATGCAGGTGCCCCAAAGGCATTCCTGCATCCTTTCTTCTACTATCAAAAATGAGACATGAGTATGAAAGTCTCACAACTATGGCATAACAGCGCTAGGATGGCATTCTCTTAACCAATTCACAGAATAAAACATAAAGTAAATTGATTATTTGAATATCCATCCTAGCTGAGTCTGGTTTGTTGGTGTACTTATGATGGTACACTCCTTTCTTTTTTGGTATAACTTAACCGTTTCTTGCCTATCCACGATACGTTTCAAGTATCAACTTATAGACTCGAGACTCTGCAATTAAGTTACCCAGCGAATCCTTCCAATTGAGTCTTGATCCATTAAGATAGTGATTCGTATGAACTGTATAAAAATGGAATCTGAACTGTTTTGGAGAATTCTCGAAGCTGTATGTCTGTTATCGATTATCACTTGATTCTCTGATAAAGGTCTACCTCTTCGTACTTTTATTGTAGTGAAAATCCACTGTATTATCAAGAAATCCGGGGGCCGGAAAACCCTTTATATGCCAGTTAAAACAGGTTAAATGATAAAAGATGGAAAATTCTAACTATTACGAGCCCAGGCTTGATTTTTCGGTTTTTCGTATGAAAGTCTCATCATATCTCAGGACTTTCAGAGGGATAGTAACGAGGACCCTCTGGATCCTCACCTGCGGGTTCTTTAAAGCGTCAAGTAACTTCAGGGTGCTGGAAAGAGCATCCTAAGAAACAGGAATCCTGACGATTACACCTCTGGAGTGCATGCTCCAGAAGAGGAGAACAGCAGGGGATAATTAAATCCGGGAATATTTTTAATATTAATTTTTCGCATTAATTTAGTGATGTTTAACAAGTAAATGTTTACATTCACAAATGGATGAGATATAATAAGGATTAGTTTATAAATAAGAGGTGAGCGAAATGGCCTATGAAGAAATCTTATTACGGCTCGCCATTGCTGTCTTTACTGGAGGAGCCATCGGCTACGAAAGAGAGTACAAGAACAGACCGGCCGGTTTCAGGACCCATATTCTTGTGTGTATCGGTGCGGCGGTTATTTCTCTGATCCAGGTGAACATGAATGAGGAGATCATTCGTAGAGTACTGATCAATCCCAATCTGAAAGACATCCTGAGAGCGGACTACGGTAGACTCAGCGCTCAGGTCATCAGCGGAATCGGGTTTCTGGGAGCGGGTACCATCATTCACAACAAAGGATCCATCAAAGGATTGACGACAGCGGCAACTCTCTGGCTCGTGGCAACACTGGGGCTTGCCATAGGTTACGGTTATTATGTAATCAGCCTGGCAGCACTGGTCATCTGTGTACTTGTTCTGATTTCATTGAAGAGAATCCAGAACAAGCTTTTCCATGGTGATTCAAACATGAAGATTGATGTGGATTTTGCCAAGCGATCAAAAGCGGTGGACTACATCAATGAGTATTTTGAAAAACAGAATATCCATGTGGTGGATATTCATTTCATGACCAATGCCATGGATGGGGTGAAAAGCTGCATTTATACGATCAATTTACCAAGATCCCTCAATATTCTCCAGGTCATTAGAGATCTGGCGCATAATGACAATATCCTGGAAATCAGAGAACACGTGGATGAGCAATAAGGAAATCTAGACGAAAGTCTAGATTTTTTTATTTGCCTTCCACATAGTATTATATTGACTATATTGTGTGACATACAGTATAATAAAGATGGTGATAAATATGGAAGCAAAAAAAGAACTAGTCAACACCTTTCTGGTGGAACTGAAGCGTGGAACCGTTACGTTAGCCGTGCTGAGCCAGCTCAAGGAACCTGAATACGGATATTCCCTTCTGGAAAAACTGGTGAAGGAGCAGCTGCCCATTGAGTCAAACACGCTGTATCCTCTTCTGAGAAGACTGGAAAAACAGGGGATTCTTCTCAGTCAGTGGAGCACAGAGGAAGCAAGACCTAGAAAATACTATAAATTGAGTTCATTCGGAGAAGAAGTTTATGAACTTCTGAAGAAGGAATGGAAGAAATCAGTGGATGTAATGCAAAGTATTCTGAGGGAGGGCTGATCAAAATGAATCATATCGACCGGTACATCTATGCTGTCGTGAAGTATCTGCCGGAGAAAGACCGGAAGGAAATCTCAGAAGAACTGAGAGCGAATATCTATGATATGCTCGGGCAGGACCACAGTGAAGAAAACATCGTCAGAACTCTGGAAGAAATGGGCAGTCCCTTTAAGCTTGCCCTGTCCTACATGGGCAGTGAACACTATATCATCGGCCCCAAGGTCTATCATCTGTATCTGGAAGTGCTTAAGATTGTCGCGCTTGCTGCAGTGATCATAGGATTCATCACGTTCACACTGGAGCTCATCACGGAAGTAGGCAGCATTTCCACCATTGGAGGCGTTGTACAGCTCATTGTCAGCGGATTCACCACGATTTTTTCTGTGCTCGTAGGCTTCATCTTCTGGGTAACCGTGGTATTTGTGATCATAGAAAGGACCGATTCCACGGATGAAGTGCTTCATTCCATGGATAAGCCCTTTACGGTATCCAGTCTGAAGGAAATTCCCAATCTGGAGCGGAAGAAGATTTCCAAGGTGGAGATGGTCATTACGATGATTCTCACCATCGTCTTCCTGTACCTCTTTGTATACAGAAATGAACTCTTTGCGGTCTATACCCGGAGCGACACCATACGAATCTTCAACGAAGACGTCATTATGAGATACAAGTTCATGATTCTCTTCTCCGGTGCGCTGAGCATACTGGTGTCCATACTGAAGCTGATCTACGGAAGATGGAACGAACTGCTCGGGATCTTTTCTTCAGTGGATGCGCTGGTGAATCTGGGGGTCACGGTTCTTGTACTTACGAATGAGAATCTCTTTGCCGGAGGGTTCATCGAATTTCTCGAAGGAGTACTAGACAAGACCGGAATGAGTCTGGATCTCAATGTGCAGCTGGCCGTCAAGGGCATTATGGCAGTGGTCCTGCTGGCCACACTCCTTGAAATCGGAACCTCACTGTATTACGGTTTCAGAAAGGTGACTGCCAAGACAGATAAACTGAAGTAAAGAACGAAAGGAAGCTTCTTTCAGGAGGCTTTCTTTTTATATATAGGCAATTGTTCAGAGGCCTTTCATGTTTTCTTAATATAATTGGACTAAAATGGAATCACAAAGACTGCAAATAATCTGACTGGAGGAAGAGATCATGATGAAGAAAAGTAAAAGATATCCTCTGCTGCTGATTCTGCTCCTGACAGGCGTCCTCCTGACAGGATGCGGAAAAGACCTGGAGGAGCAGATGAACGTCGTGGAAGAGTCTATCAACAGGTTTGAAGAGAAAGCCAACGAATTCTTCGATACTCTTGGAGATTCACTGGATGAAGTGATTGAAAATGTCACGGAGTATATTGAAAATCTGCTGCAGGAAGAACCTGCAGATGAAATAGAAGAGCCAGAAGATGTCCAGTCCGAAGGACTGGCCCATGAAGCTCTTGATATGGACTATGTCAGCCGAAGCATGGAAGAAGCCTTCCGAGAAATCCCTTACCGCTATGACTATGCGTTTGATGTGGAATCGGAAGACTACATTCTGGAAAGACTCAATACCTACAGAGAAGAATATGATCTGCATCCCCTGGAGAGAAGAGAGGATCTGTCCCAGTCCGCCCGGTATAAATCCCTGGCCATGCTGCAGTATGATTATTTCAGCCATGATAATCCGAATCTTGGCAACAGACCCTTTGATTATCTCCTCTGGAGAAAACTGGATCTGAAATACAGTGGAATCGGAGAAAATCTTGCCTTTGTCTCCAATTCGGCCTTCTCCACCAGTATCCATGCGGAAGAACTATTCACAGGATGGCAGAACTCCGATGGCCATAACAAGCAGATGCTGAGTCCGATTCATAAATACATCGGGATCGGTGTCGTCCGTGCCACGGAGTCCGGATCCTATTTCAAAGGATACAAGGTGCTCCTTGGAACCCAGCATTTCGGAAATTAGCAGAAGGAAACAGGAACACATATGGAAATCATGATTGCGCTGCTGCTCGTGGCAGCACTACGCTACTATTTTGACAACTATACATTCGCTGTGAAGGAGATTGAAGTTTCTTCGGAAAACATTCCGAAGGGGTTTCATGAATACAGAATCCTTCATATCTCCGATCTTCATAACACCAGGTATGGAAGAGGAAACAGCAGACTGATCAGTAAAGTGCTGGAACTGAATCCGGATGCCATATTCTATACCGGAGATATGATCAGCAGACAAAGTCTTGAAAAAGGACAGTTTGAGATGCTTATTGAAGGGCTGTCCCATAAGTATCCTTCCTATTATGTGGACGGGAATCATGAAGATGAGCTTTATGGAAAAGACAAGGAAGCGTTCATTTCACTTTTGCGCCGTAACGGCATCAGGCATCTTGAAAATGAGAAGGTTCTTCTGGAACGGAAAGGAGACCAGGCGGCACTTTACGGACTGCGTCTTCCCCGCAGGTATCTTCGAAACACCTATGATGCGCAAGGGAAGGAGATCCTCACGAAGGAATCTCTGAAAAAAAGTCTGGGACCGCTTCACAAGGGGTTTACCATGATGCTGGCCCATAATCCGCTGTATTTTCCTGTGTATGCCGAGTATGGAACGGATCTCGTTTTCTCAGGGCATGTGCATGGCGGCCTTGTAAGACTGCCTGTAACTGGAGGCGTTTTTTCACCGGACCGCACATTCTTTCCCAGGTATGCCAGAGGGGTCTATGAGGAAAGAAACAAGAAAATCATTGTAAGTCCGGGCATCGGGGGGATCAAGCTGAGAATCATAAACAGGCCTGCAATCTATGTGGTCAGGCTCATGAGAAAAGAAAGTGAAACGCAGAACATCAGATGAAATAGAACTCTTTGAGGAACAGTCGGCGTCTTAGATGCGCTGACTGTTCTTTTTCCGTGACAGCATCTATAGGTATGGAATTTCAGCAGAAATTAAGGGGCATCCATTATGATGAAACGCGGAATCAAGGAGGATATCACTCTACTATCATGAAACGGAATTAAAAGATTTAACAAAGTGTAAACCTGTGCTATAATAATAAAGTTGTTAGTAAATAAATGAAGGATAATTGTATGGATAAATTGAATTTGAATTTTAAAAATAGAAAACTGCTGATCATTCCGATGGTCATGGCAGCGCTGATCCTGCTCTATTTCTACCTGGGGAACTTCTTCCAGACCGGAGTGGATTACTACGGATCATTTCTGAGAGAAGACCGTAAAGTCTCTGACTCCCTTTCTTCTGTGTATACAGGGAAAAGCGATGCCGGAAAGACATCCATAAAGGTGACCAGAATGAGTCAGGCAGACAAGCTTGTGGAAGTGACCCTGGATGGGAATGAAAAGGAATATGTGGTGGAGTCCACTTCAGACGGGCAAGTGATCCGTGTCTTTGATGCAGAGAATACGCTGATCTACAGCGGGAACCTCTCATTGGCAGACGGAACTATGACGAACTCTGAAGGGGAAACCGTTACCTACTACACCTACAGACCAGTGCCGGATGAGACCTACAATGAAGTGAATCCGGATCCGATGCTGCTGGTGCTTATAGCGAATCGTCTGAATGAAAGATATCGCGGAAATCTGACCATGCTGATCTTCGCAGGGCTTATCGTGCTGTCCATGATCACGGATATGATCTTTCCTGATTTCTTCTTCCGGCTCAAGAATCTGAGATACAAGGGGGAAATCGAAGTTCCAGCCATGTATCGGAAGATGCAGAAGTATTCATGGTTCTTCACACCTGTAGCGGTGATTGTTTTACTGATCATGGCGCTCTGAGACCTCAACTGAGGTCTTTTTATTTTTTTCAGAAATAATGCTTGACCTTGACGTTACGTTAAGGTATATCCTGATTATGGAGGTGATGAGTTGGAATATACGATCAAAGATATCAGCAAGATGGCGGGCGTAAGTGCAAGGACGCTTCGGTACTACGATGAAATCGGCCTGCTTTCTCCCAGCCGAATCAGTTCCAGCGGATATAGAATTTATGGAAAAGAGGAGATCAACAAGCTGCAGCAGATTCTCTTCTACAGAGAGTTCGATTTACCCCTGGAAAAGATCACGAACCTTCTCCATGAATCCGATTATGATCGGGAGAAGACGCTGAAGGAGCATAAGGAAAAACTCCTTGAAAAAAGAAAGCAGATTGATCTCATGCTGGAAACCATCGATAAGAGCATATCAGATACGAAAGGAATGATCACAATGAAAGATACGGAGAAGTTCAGAGGACTGAAAGAAAAGAACCTGAAGATCAACGAAGAGAAGTACGGAAAGGAAATCAGAGAGAAATATGGCGAAGAAGTCGTAGAGAAGTCCAACCGGAAATATGCGGAGCAGTCTCAGCAAACCCATGAAAAAGCAGAAAGACTGGCACAGGAAATCCTGGGAAAACTTTATGCGGCCATGGAAGAAAAAGATCCTTCCTCTGAAGAAGCTCAGGAAGTGGCCAGACTTCATAAGGAGTGGATCTCCATCTACTGGCCGACCTATTCCAGGGAAGCCCATAGAGGCCTTGCACAGATGTATGTGGATGATGAAAGATTCAAGGCATACTATGACAAGGAGAAAGAGGGGGCAGCGGAATTTCTGCGGGACACCATTGAAGTCTTCACAAGATAGACGCAGATTAAGAAAGAGTTCATAGAATGTTTCTATGCACGTTATCCTCATGTAGTATACTGTTTCTAACATCAGAAACATCTGCAAATATTCAAGGAGGTGAGTGGACGCGATTACAGTGTCCCGCATATGAATAAAGACATGGATACCACCAGAGTAGAGGATGACGCAAGAGAAAAAGAAGCATTGGGAGAAAAATGGGAAGATCTCAAAAACAGAGAACCCAAGAATACCAGCAAGGAAATAAAGCTGCTCAAGAAGAAGATCAGGTATCTCACAGAGAGGGTAAGAATGTACGAGGATGAACTTGCCGAACTGGAAGGTATATATGATGTGAAGCGAAAACGAAACGTGGACGAAGAGGGACTGGATCGTCTGGCGGAGCTTCAGAGAACCGTCGGAGATGATCATACAAGAAGAATCTAAAGATGAATAAAATGAAGAAAGGGATCGGGTCTGTATGATGCAGACCTGATTCTTTTCTAATTGACAATATTTATCAGTTATGGCATACTGAAAAATGAATTTTAAGCTGTACAATACAGGGAAGGAGGCTGCCCTTTGAAAGTGATCTATATAACCCTGGGTTTTATTTTTTTCGGGCTTGGAGCCATCGGGGCGTTCATCCCGGTTTTACCGACCACACCGTTTCTGCTCCTTGCTTCCGGCTGTTTCGCCAGAGGGTCTGACAGATTCAATGACTGGTTCACTTCGACGAAACTCTACAAGAAGCATCTGGAGCCCTATTATGAAAACAGAGCCATGACGATAAAGACAAAAGCTTCACTGCTTACTTTCGCCACATCCATGATGCTTTTATCCTTTCTGGCCATGCCCAATAAATACGGAAAGATCTTCATGGCGGGAATGATCGTATTTCTATACTATTATTTCTTCTTCCGCATCAAGACCATCAAAGAGCCTGTGAAAGGCTAAATACAAAGGAGACATATCTTTACGGTGTGTCTCCTTGATTTTACCTTAAAATTATCAGAATAATAGCATAACACGATAAAAAACATTACGGAATCTAGTATAATACGAGTAGAATGTATTTCATGAATTTTTGGAGGAACTATGAAGAGAGACATCGAAGCAACCAAAGTGAATAATTTTCTGCTCTATCTGCTCATCGGGGTAGTGCCCCTCATCGTCATACCCATTGATGGAACCCTTGAAACAGCCAGGACAAAGCTCCTGGCTCTGCTCTGCATCTCCCTGGTTTTCCTGTGTCTGTCCATAGGAAGACGTGACCAGATCACCTTCCTGGAAGACACCTTAGAGAACCGCTTCCTGGCAGGGTATTTCATACTGGTTCTCCTATCCCTGTTCTTCTCACTGAATCCCCAGATCTCCATCCTGGGGTCCAGATATCGTCATGACGGCTTTCTGGCGTTCATCACATACTGCTTTGCCTACCTGATCGCCAGGAATGCGAAGAATATTGAAAAGCTCTTTTTTCCAATCGTATCCGTCACCTCGGTTCTGATCGCTCTATATGCTGTTCTACAGTTCTACGAGTTGGATCCGGTACCGCTGGAGCTGTATGCACTGGAATGGGTAGGAGTCTCCTTTGCCACCATGGGAAACCCGAACTTTCTGGGCTCTTATCTTGTGCTCTCCATTCCTATACCCATCTATCTCTACTTTTATAAAGGAAAGAAGTCAGGACTCCTGGCTTATGCCATTCTGTTTCTGGCGCTTTTGACAACCAGAACAAGAGGGTCGTGGATCGGTGCCTTCCTTGCTCTTGTTTCCTTTCTTGCACTCCATCATTACCGGAGCGGATTTACCAGAACCCAATGGAAGAAAGTGCTGATGGTGTTTCTGACAAGCATCGGAATCCTCGTGCTATTCGTGTTTACTTCAGGAAACATCTTTGCTTCACGATTTCTTTCCATATTCACCGACTTCTTCAGCATCATCAGGGAAGAGGAGACAGCCTATCTGGGAGGATCCTCCAGGGTATATATCTGGGGGAAGGTTATGGAGCTCATTCGCATGAGACCATTCTTCGGATTCGGTCTGGATACCATGTATTTGGCCATGGAGATGTATTTCAGAGGACAGATCACGTCAGATTTCGGAAAATACAAGAACTGGGATAAAGCCCATAATGAATACCTCAATGTAGCGGTTTCCTCCGGTGTCTTCTCACTCCTGGCCTATCTCGGGTTTCTGTTCTTCGCATTGAAGAAGGGTATGAGGAATCTGAAGAAACATGAAGCTTATGTCCCACTTCTGGCGGCGATCATCGGCTATCTGACTCAGGCATTCTTCAACATCCAGGTGGTCATGGTATATTACATTTTCTTCGTTTACCTCGGTATTGTGACATCCGAAACTGCCATCATGGAAGAGAAGAAGCCAGTATCTCTGCCTGAAAAACACCTTATATAATCCGCCGCATCAGGGCACCAGAAGACACTTTTCGAAGTGTCTTTTTTCATTGCGGGAATCGTGAAAAGTGCTGAAAACGAGTAAATCAGACCCTTTGAAGTGCTTCGGTCAAATCTTATAATATCTTTAAAATCAGAAAAATAGCATATAGCTGAAAAACGGCGTAAAATCGAGATGTATTGAGCATGAGTTTGATAATCTCATTTTAATGCGGATTGAGTCTGTTGATTTCTGGTTGTATAGTTTGAGAGTCAAATATTTTTAGAATCAAATCAAAATGGAGGATTCATTTGTGGCTAGAATAATAGGAACAGGCAGTTACCTGCCGAAACGTGTTATGACAAATAAGGAAATGGAAGAATATGTGGACACCACAGATGAGTGGATCGTAGCACGTACCGGAATCAGAGAGAGACATCTGTCCGATGGGCAGGAAAATACAGGAGATTTAGGATATATCGCAGCGCTTGCTGCGCTGGAAAACGCAGGAGTGAAGGCGGAAGAGGTGGATTACATTCTCGTGGCCACAACGACACCGCATTCTCTGGTACCCAACACCAGCAGTTATATACAGGATAAACTGGGTGCTTCCAATGCATCCTGTCTGGACCTGAATGCAGCCTGCACCGGATTCATCTATGGACTGGAAGTGGCGGAAGGACTGCTCAAGAGCGATCATATCAACCATATTCTCGTCATCGGCAGTGAAGTGCTCTCAAAGATCACGGATTTCACGGACAGGTCCACCTGTGTGCTTTTCGGAGACGGTGCCGGTGCGGCAGTACTTGCAAAGGGAAACGGAATCAGAGGAATCATATCCGGAGCGGACGGCACGAAAGGCGCCTGCCTCCATACTAGGGATTTCCCGGTGAACAATCTCATCGAAAAAGGTTCCACAGCGCCACAGCTCATACATATGGATGGCAAAGAGGTCTACAAATTCGCGGTGAACATCCTTCCGGAAGCCCTTAAAGCGGCTGTTCTGAGAGGGAAAGGGGATCTGGAGGAACTGGATCATATCGTTCCCCATCAGGCCAATATCAGAATCATCGAAGCGGCATCGAAGAGACTCAGCATCTCCATGGACAAGTTTTATGTGAACATCCAGAATACTGGGAATACCTCTTCCGCATCCATTGCCATTGCGCTGGATGAGCTGAACCGGTCCGGAAAACTGGAAAACGGACATCAGCTGGCCCTGGTAGGGTTCGGCGGCGGACTTACCTATGGTGCTGTCTATTTAGAGTGGAACATCTAGAAACCCGATTCACAAAGCTATCATTATAAATAATATAGAAAAAATTTTTAGGAGGAATCATCATGATTTTTGAAAAAGTAAAAGCGGTATTAGTAGAGGAACTTACACTGGGAGAAGAAGAGATCACAATGGAGTCCAATTTCGAGGAACTGGGCATTGACTCTCTGGACCTGGTGGAACTGGTCATGAAGCTGGAAGAGGAATTTGACATCACCATAGAAGAATCCGAAGAGCTGAAAACCATCAAAGATGTGGTCGAGTATATCAGTACTGCAAAAGAAGCGTAAGAGGTGCAACAATGGAAAACAGAATATGTGCGCTCTTAGGCATCAGGTACCCTGTGTTTCAGGGAGCCATGGCATGGCTATCAGACGGGAAACTGGCTGCTGCCGTATCCGAAGCAGGGGGACTGGGGATCATTGCAGGGGGAAATGCTGAGGGTGAAATCATAAGAAAAGAGATCCAGGAAGCGAAAAAACTGACAAACAGACCTTTCGGGGTCAATATCATGCTTCTGAGTCCCCATAAGGAAGAAGTCATCAAAGTGGTTCTGGAAGAGAAGGTCGCCTGTGTGACGACAGGCGCCGGAAATCCGGGAAAATATATTGAAGCATTCCACGCTCAGGGAATCAAAGTGATTCCGGTGGTCCCATCGGTTGCTCTGGCTAAGAAGATGGAAAAGCTGGGTGCGGATGCAGTCATAGCAGAAGGAAATGAAGCGGGAGGACACATCGGGAAACTTTCCACCATGGTGCTTCTGCCTCAGGTCTCAGATGCAGTCTCCATTCCCGTCATCGGAGCAGGAGGCATTGCAGACCACAGAGGTGTGGACGCGGCCTTCACTCTGGGTGCGGAAGGGGTTCAGCTGGGAACCTACTTCATTCCGGCGGAAGAATGCAGAGCCCATGAGAATTACAAGAATCTGGTACTGGAAGCTTCAGACATTGATGTCACCGTCACCGGAAGATTCACAGGACATCCTGTGCAGGTTCTGCGCAACAAACTGACAAGAAAACTGGATGCACTGGAAAAAAACGGTGGAAGCCTTGAAGAATTCGAAGCCCTAGGCAGAGGCTCACTCTATCAGTCCGTGATTCTGGGAGACCTGGAAAAGGGATCCTTCATGTCCGGTCAGATTGCAGGACTTGTGAAGAAGAAAGGCACCTGCAGAGAACTCATTGAGACACTGCTGACGGATTCGAAATACATATCCTATGAGTAAAGAGGAGGAGCGGCACCAGGTGGCTGCCCGTGAGAATATGAAAATCAATCTGATGTTTCCAGGACAAGGTGCCCAGTTTACGGGCATGGGACTGGATTTTTATAAGGAATACGAAGAGTACAGGTCGCTTATCGAGGAAGCTTCCTCCGTCTGCGACGTGGATCTTCTGGAAATACTACAGGATGAAGAGAGACTTTCTGAAACGGAGAACACCCAGATCGCCATCTTCACCATGAGCTACGGCATCGCTTCTCTCCTCCGGAAGGAAGGGGTCGAGGCGGATCACGCGCTGGGACTCAGTCTCGGTGAATACGGCGCGCTGACCTATGGAGGAGCGCTGAATCCTCTTGATACGCTGAAGATCCTAAGAAGAAGATCGGATCTCATGCAGGAAGCTGCACAAGAGACCAGAGGGTTTCTGGCAGCAGTATCCTTCATGGACCTAGCACAGGTGGAAGAGGCGGTTAATAAAATTTCAGGGGTCACCATTTCCAACTACAATGCCCCCAAGCAGACTGTGGTGGGTGGAGAAGTAGAGAAGAAAGCGGAATTCGAAGAAGGAATCCGCGCACTGGGCGGAAAGAAAATCACCTATCTCCCTGTGTCAGGTGCCTTTCATACTCCGCTGATGAAAAAAGCGGCTCTCCGTTTTCAGGAGTATCTTAAGGACTTCACCCTGAATGATCCTGAGATCTCCGTGCTTTCCAACTACAAAGGAGACTTTTATGAGCGTGGAGAGGACTACAGAGAGATTCTGACGAAGCACATCGACCATCCTGTGAAGCTCCGTGACTGCCTCGAAAGGCTCGACAGTAGAGAGGAGGATGTGCACATTCTTCTGGGACCCGGCAAGGCGCTGGGATCCCTTGTGAAGCAGAACAGGCTGAAAGGTCGTGTATATATGATCAACAGTGTAGAGGACTTCAAACAGACAGTGAAGGAACTGAAGGAGAAGAATAATGGAAAATAAAACAGTAATGATCACAGGAAGCTCCAGAGGCATCGGCGCAGGCTGCGCTCTGTATTTTGCGGAAAGAGGCTGGAATGTGGTCCTGAACTACAGCAGGAAGGAACCCGTGGAACTCATGGAGAAACTGAAGGAAATGAACACCACTTTCCTCTGCCTCAAGGGTGACGTATCCGTCCCTGAAGATGCGGACAGAATGGTGAAGGAAGCCGTGGAGACCTTCGGAAGCATCGAAGCGCTGATCAACAATGCGGGCATCACCAAGGACAACCTGATGCTTCGCATGAAAGCGGAGGACTTCAGAAACGTCATCGATGTGAATCTTACAGGAAGCTTTCTCATGACCAAAGCTGCCGGCGGTGTGATGATGAAGAAGAGATACGGAAGAATCATCAACATCTCCTCCGTGGTGGGACTTCGGGGAAATGCCGGTCAGGTGAACTATGCGTCTTCCAAAGCAGGGATCATCGGACTGACCAAGTCCGTGGCGAAAGAGCTTGCCAAGAGAAACATCACCTGTAATGCCATTGCACCAGGTTTCATCGAAACGGAAATGACGGATGTGTTAAGCGATAAGGTGAAAGAGAGCATTCTAGGTGAAATCCCTTCCGGAAAGCTCGGAAAAACGGAAGACATTGCCCAGCTGGCCTACTTTCTGGCCAGTGAAGAAAGCGGCTACATCACAGGTCAGGTCATTGCTGTCGATGGCGGCATGAGCATGTAGGAGGAGAAAATATGAATCGAGTTGTTGTAACGGGGATGGGAATCATCTCACCCATAGGAAATAATTGCGCAGAAGTGAAAGAAGGTCTGCTTGCCGGAAGAAACGGTATCGGCACCATCACAAGATTCGATGCTTCTGAATTCAAAGCCCATCTGGCAGCGGAAGTGAAGGACATCGATCTATCCGAGAAAATCGGAAAGAAGGAAGCCAGAAGAATGGACAGATTCACTCAGCTGGCGGTGGTGGCAGCGGAGGAAGCGGTGAAAAACGCAGGTCTTTCTGATGTATATGATCCCTTTGAGGTCAGTGTGCTGATCTCTTCAGGCATCGGTGGTCTTGAAACCATGGAGTCCAACCTGGAAACCTATATCAGGAAGGGGCCTGGAAGAGTGTCACCGTTTTTCATTCCCATGAATATCGTGAATATGGCTGCAGGAGAAATCTCCATTCGTCATAAAGCCATGGGATCCTCCTTTGCACCTGTCAGCGCCTGCGCTTCCGGGTCACACTCCATCGGAGAAGGCTATCGCGCCATCAAGCATGGTTATGCGAAGGCGGCCATCGTAGGCGGAACCGAAGGATCCATCACCCCTATGGCCATAGCCGGGTTTTCCAACATGAAGGCGCTGAACGAAACAGAGGATGCAGAGAAGGGATCCATTCCCTTTGATGCAGACCGCAGAGGTTTCGTCATGGGAGAAGGCGCCGGAGTTCTGATACTGGAAAACCTGGAAGACGCAATAAACAGAGGCGCGAAAATCTACGGAGAAGTGGTGGGTTATGGAAGCACATCCGATGCGTACCATATCACTGCCCCTCACCCTGAAGCCAAAGGTGCCTATATGGCCATGAAGAAGGCGCTGGAGGAAGCGGGCATCACTCCTGAAAAAGTGGATTACATCAATGCCCATGGAACCAGCACACCTATGAACGACAGACTGGAGTCAGGAGCCATTGTGAATCTCTTTGGCAGAGAAGTTCCTGTATCCTCCACAAAATCCATGACCGGGCATCTTCTGGGTGCGGCAGGCGCGGTGGAGTCGATCCTTTCTCTTATGAGCATAGAGGAGAGCTACATCCCTCATACCATCGGAACCAGTAATCTTGATTCTGATGTGGAAGCCAATATCATCTTTGGAGAAGGACTGAAAAAGGAACTGACTTATGTTCTTTCCAATTCCCTTGGATTCGGCGGACACAATGCCGCGCTTCTCTTTAAAAAATGGGAGGGGAAATAGATGGAGTTAAACGATATCCTGCTGCTGCTTGAAAAATTCGAAGCCTCGGATCTCACCACCCTAAGTGTAAAGCTCAAGGGAGACGAGTTTTCCGCTGGACGACTGGGAAGCGCCGAAGAGGTCTCCGCACCGGCTTACACGGAGACGAAACCGAAAAGAAGTCTCATGCAGGAAATGGAAAAAGAAGACAGAAAAAATGAGCAGAGAGGCGAAGCCGTTCAGGAAGAACCCGCTGCTTCAGAAGAGAACTATCAGAAAATCCTTTCACCCATCGTAGGAACCTTCTACAGCAGGCCTTCCGAAAACGAGGAGCCTTTCGTGAAAGCGGGACAGAAAGTGAAGAAGGGCGATGTGCTCTGCATTCTGGAAGCCATGAAGATCATGAACGAGATCAAGAGCAGTCATGACGGCATCATAAGAAAGGTGCTGCTCTCTGACGGAGACATGGCGGACTTCGGGAAAGTGCTGTTTCTGCTGGAGGAGGAATAATGGACTATATAGATATCAACGGAATCAAGAAAGTGCTGCCCCACAGACCTCCGTTTCTGCTCATCGACCGAATCCTAGAAGTGACACCGGGAGTGAGCTGCACGGCCATAAAGAATGTGACCTACAATGAGGAATTCTTCAAGGGACATTATCCGGAGTATCCGGTGATGCCAGGGGTGCTTATTGTGGAAGCCCTTGCTCAGACAGGAGGATACAGCATCCTGTCCATGGAGGAGAATAAAGACAAGACCCCTTTTTTCGGCGGACTCAATAATGTGAAGTTCAGAAAACAGGTGGTTCCAGGGGATACCCTGAGACTGGAAGTGACCATAGACAGACTGAAAAGTTCCTATGGAAAAGGAAAAGGAAAAGCATACGTAGGAGATGCTCTGGTCTGCGAAGCGGAACTAATATTCATGTTAGGATAGGTGATACCATTGAAAATACTCATAGCCAATAGAGGAGAGATCGCCCTGAGAATATTAAGAGCGGCTCATGAACTGAATATGGAGACTGTGGCTGTATATTCCATGGCGGACCAGGATGCGCTGCATGTGAAGCTGGCAGACGAAGCCTACTGCATCGGTGAGAATTTCTCCAAGGACAGTTATCTCAATATGGAGAACATCATCAGTGCGGCGGTGCTTTCAGAAGCATCGCTCATTCATCCAGGATACGGATTTCTCTCTGAGAATCCGCTGTTTCGAAGACTTCTCAGAGCCTGCAGCATCGGATTCATCGGACCCAGCGAAGAAACCATGGAAGCCATGGGGGATAAGGCGAAAGCGAAGGCTTTAGCGAAAAGCGCCGGAGTTCCTGTGGTGCCGGGTTCCGACGGGGAAGTGGATACCTATGAGGAGGCCATCCATGCGGCGAGGGAAATCGGATACCCGATTCTTGTGAAAGCCTCTTCCGGGGGTGGAGGAAAAGGGATTCGTATCGTGGAAAAAGAAGAAGAACTGAAAGGGGCATTTTCCGGGGCGAAGAACGAAGCCAAAGCGAATTTCGGAGAAGATGGCGTCTATCTAGAGAAGTATCTCAGAAATCCGAGACACATCGAGTTCCAGATTCTGAGAGACCAGTTCGGAAACACGGTACATCTGGGAGAAAGGGACTGTTCTCTTCAGAGAAGAAAGCAGAAAGTGCTGGAGGAATCTCCTTCACCGAGTCTTTCGGAACCTCTTCGAGAGAAGATGGGGGCATCCGCAGTAGCTCTGGCAGAAGCATCAGACTATCTGGGGGCAGGAACCATCGAGTTTCTCCTGGATGATGAAGGAAACTACTATTTCATGGAAATGAACACCAGAATTCAGGTGGAACATCCGGTGACGGAAATGGTCACCGGGGTGGATCTCATCAAGGAGCAGATCCGGATCGCCATGGGAGAGAAGCTCTCCTTCGGAAAAGAGGACATCCGGTTCCAGGGACATGCCATAGAGTGCAGAATCAATGCGGAGGATCCTCAGAACGGATTCGCGCCATCCCCTGGAAATATCGACTTTCTACATTTCCCTTCGGGCAAGGATATCCGGGTGGACAGCGGATGCTACACCGGATCGAAGATTCTACCCTATTACGATGCCATGGTGGCGAAAATCATCGTCCACGGGAAGAACCGGGAAGAAGCCATTCTCAAGATGAGAAGTGCGCTGTATGAACTGACCATCCAGGGCATCAAGACCAATCAGCTCTATCAGGAGGAAATTCTCGCTCACGAGAGTTTTCTCAGCGGAGCGTACCATACACTGACACTGGACCATTTAAGGGGGTAATCTGTTTTGGCCATCTTCAAAAAGAAAAGAAACTACTTTACCCTTGATACCCATTCAGTGGAGAAAAAGGAGAAAGCGGAAGTCAAGCCATCGGTACCGGAAGGGATGTGGCATAAATGCAGAGGATGCGAAAAGATGATTCTGAAGGAGGATCTTTTGAAGAATCATCTGGTCTGTCCCAGATGCGGAACCTATGAAAGAATGGGTGCATGGGATCGGATCCGCCTCATTGCGGATGAAGGAAGCTTCAGGGAAGTCAACGGAAACATCGTCGGAATGAATCCTCTGGATTTTCCGGGGTATGAGGAGAAGATAGAAAAAGTCCAGAAGAAGACAAAGAGCTTCGAGGGCATCCTTACCGGCTACTGCACCATAAACGGCATCAGAGTGGCCATGGGCGTCATGGAACCTTCCTTCATCATGGGCAGCATGGGCTCAGCGGTGGGTGAGAAAGTGGCTTCGCTGGCGGAATTTGCAGAGTTCTACAATCTGCCGCTTCTCATCTTCTCCGCTTCAGGCGGCGCAAGGATGCAGGAAGGCATCGTATCGCTCATGCAGATGACAAAAGCCTCTTTTGCCATCCGGAAGCATTCCGATAAAGGACTTCTCTACATCTCGATTCCAACGGATCCCACAACAGGTGGCGTCACGGCTTCCTTTGCCATGCTGGGAGACATCATCATCGCCGAACCCAAAACCCTCATCGGATTTGCCGGAAGAAGAGTCATTGAGGGGACCATCCGAAAAGAGCTTCCCTCAGATTTCCAGAGCGCGGAGTTTCTTCTTCATCACGGATTTCTGGATGCGGTGGTCAAGAGAGAAGACATGAAGGATTATCTTGGTAAACTGCTGCAGCTGCATGGAGGGAAGAGATGAGTGCATGGGATAAAGTTTTAAAAGCCAGAGCCAAAGACAGGCCGCTTCCGCTGGATTATGTGAGAAGCATTCTGGATGATTTCACGGAGCTGAAAGGAGACCGTCTCTACGGAGACGATCAGGCGGTGGTGGCAGGCCTTGCCTTCTTCAAGGGAAAACCGGTCACTGTCATCACCATCACCCGCGGAAGAGACATCGAGGAGAATATCATAAGAAACTTCGGAAGTCCCAATCCCGAAGGCTACAGAAAGGCTCTGCGGCTCATGAAAGCATCAGAGAAATTCAACCGTCCCGTCATCATGTTCATTGATACCAAAGGGGCAGGATGCGCCGTGGAAGCGGAAGAAAGAGGACAGGGAGAGGCCATTGCCAGGTGCCTTCATGAAAGCGCAACCCTGAAGGTGCCTATGATCTCCTTCATCACCGGAGAAGGTGGAAGCGGTGGTGCACTGGCACTGGCTTCAGGAGATGAAGTCCATATGCTGGAAAATGCCATCTATTCCATCCTTTCCCCGGAAGGATTCTCTTCCATCTTGTACAAGAATCCGTCCAAAGCCAGGGAAGCCAGTGAAATCATGAAGATCACGGCAGAGGATCTTCTGGGACTGGGAATCATCGAAGGAATCATATCAGAGAAGGGTGACATCAATGAAAATCTGGAAGAAGTCATGCATGATGTCTCAGAGACCCTTTCAAGGTTTCTGGAACGAGCGGGTGATTTATCTGTCGAAGAGCTTCTGACCAGAAGATATGAAAGATTCCGCTCCTTCGGAAAAGTCTACTGGAAAGCGGAACTGTAGCGTATGAATGTCAAGGATATGGCGCGGCACTAGGTGCTGCCTGCTGTATCCTTTTTTTTGCTTCTTCTCAGGTTCTTAAATGTGCAGGATATCTGAAAAAAGTACTTGACCTGATGTACTACATCTGATAAAGTAAAACTACTACACCAGATGGAATAATTTTGAAGGAGGGATCCATTTGATCAGTTCAGACGTCTTAAGAGGATATAATGATACCATGATCCTTTATCTTCTCCTTGAAGCGCCATCCTATGGATATGAGCTTGCCAAGAAAATCAGGGAAACCAGTGAAGGAAAATACATCATGAAGGAAACCACCTTATACTCTGTGTTTTCCAGACTGGAAAAAAACGGATATGTCACTTCATTCTACGGAGACGAAACCAGCGGGAAGAGAAGAACCTATTACCGGATCACAGCAGAGGGAAAAGCGTTTTATGAAGAAAAATGCAGAGAATGGGAACTGACAAAAGAAGTCATAGAGAGATTCATAGAAAGGAGCAGTGAAAATGGAAACCATTAAAACCTATCTTGAGAACATGTTTATGAACTTGCCGAAGAACAGAGAGGTTCTGCATGCGAAAGAGGAACTTCTGAACATGATGGAAGACAAGTACCTCGAGCTGAAAAACGAAGGCAGAACGGAAAATGAGGCAGTGGGCATCGTGATCTCGGAATTCGGTAATCTCAATGAAGTTGCGGAGGAGCTGGGTCTGACTCAGACGATGAAAGACGCATCTGAAGCGCCGGATAAAAGGGTGATCCCATCAGAACTGGCCAGAGATTTCGTAACAAACAGAATCAGGGCATCCTACAAGGTGGGCATCGGGGTCGTTTTGACCATATGGTCACCACTGCTTCTGATCTTACTTTCCGATACGGAAAATCAGGAGTTTTTCGGCATACGCAATGGAGGCACAGCACTGGGACTTGTGGTGCTTTTATCCATGGTGGCCATGGCTGTCGGACTCTTTATCATGAGCGGAGTGGAGTCTGGTCGATACGATCTGGAGAAAAACGGTAATTTCACTTTGGACTATCAGGCTGAAAGCTATGTGAAAATTGAAGAAGAGCGTTATCGCATGGTGAAGATGACCAAAATCACCATCGGTGTGGTGCTCTACATCCTCAGTGCAGTTCCGTTACTGGTGCTGGGCATCCTTGACATCGGAGACAATATCATGAACATCGGCGTTGTGGTGCTTCTTCTCATAGTCGGAGCGGCTGTCTATCTTTTCATCACTGCTGGCATGAAGCAGTCTGCCTATGACATCCTGCTGAAGAAAGGGGAGTACTCGGACGAAGGTAGAGTCCTAGCCCGAAAAACGGAGACCATCGGAAGCGTCTACTGGCCGATCATTGTGATCATTTATCTTTACTGGAGCTTCACTTCAGGAAACTGGGGCTTCACCTGGATCATCTGGCCACTGGCAGGGCTTCTCTTTGCAGCCATCATTGGCCTCGTGGGACTCCTCAGAAGCAGAAGCAAAATGGAGTAGGGGAATGTCAGAGAAATAAGTTCAAATGTAAAAGCGTTGCAGGCTGAAATGAGATCCTGCAACGCTTTTTTATGATTCTTCCGTTTTCAGAGAGGATTATTTCAGCATCTCGAGAACAGTCTTCAGTACGAGATCGGGAAGTCTGTAGAAGGAATACTCCACCTCGATGCGCTCGGTGAACTGATGGGCATCGAAGCCATAGGGTCCGATGTTCGTGACGGGAAGGCTCAGCTCCTTGATGTCCTCCAGTGGAAGGGTGTAGGAGATGCCGAAGCCCGGCATGTTCCTTCTGAGGTCCGTGACGGAGGCTTCATCCGGCAGGGAGAAGTAACTGAGATCGGAAATATAGGGATAGAACTTTCTGAAACGGATGGGGTTTTCCAGCGTTTCGTCGGAAAAGCCCTTCAATGTTCTTATGAGGGTTTCTTCCACTTCATTCTTTCCATTGACCGCCATATGGGGATAGTAAGGGGGTGAAAAGTAGAGGATGATCATGGGATCCTTTTTCCCCCATAAGCCATGGAGTTTCTTCACAAGATGAAGCGATACTTCTCTTTCATCCGTGATTCCTTTATCCATAAGTCCTCTCGCATAGTCATCCAGCACGTTCTTAATGTGAGGAATCTTCTCTGCCACAGCATCATAGACTTCGTCATAGGTATAGACTTTACTCACCCAGGGAAGTTTCTTATGGGGCAGATTCATCTTTTGCGTAAAAGCATGATACTGTCTGTTCAGTTTTTCGATGACATCAAGAAATGCATCATTGGCCACATGCATCAGCTTATGAAGCACCTCCGAAGGCGTGCTTCCGTGGGTGGCGAAATTGAAGTAGACATAACTGTCCCGATTGGTCTGCACCGAGTATTCCGGTTTCAGGTCTCTTAGCCTCAAGGTCACTGGAGGCACCGTGACTTCACCCATGACGTCATCGGAAAGCTCCACGTTGAGATTGATTCTTCGCGTGAGCTCCGCTGCGATCTCGTTGGAATCCAGTCCTCCGAAAGGGTCTCCCACATGGGTCTCCTTTCCGACGATATAGAAGGAAGGCATGAGCTTGCCGATGGTTCCCGCATAAAGATAACGGTTGGGGTCCATAAGGGTCCTTGTGGAGGTGTAATCCGTGTCCAGAGCGATCTGGTAATCCAGACCGTATCTCTTTTTCAGCTTCACAAGCTCAGGAACACAGGAAAGCATGCCTCTGGAATTGCCTTCCTCATCGGAAACGAAAGACGCTACCAGGTTCCCTGAAAAATTCTCCGGTTCTCTGGTTGCCTCTTCCAGCAGATGAATCAGAATGGAGACCCCGGATTTCATATCCAGAACGCCTCGGCCGAAGAGATAATTTCCCGATTCCAGGTCTTCTCTTACACGTTCCGGGAGTTCCAGCTCATTGAACTTCTCTGTAAGTGCAACGGGATCCGTAGCAAGATCTTCCAGATCTCCATAATCAGATGTGCCCACGGTATCGATATGACCGATGACCACCACGGTTTTTCTGTTCTGGTCCTTCTTTCCCTTCACCATGGCCATGAGAGATTTTCTCCCGGCAGGATCGTCCTTGTTCTCCACATAGAAAAGGTGTTCCGGATTTTCTCTGAAGTAGGGAAGGGTTAGAAGGATCTCCTGTATTCTTTCGCTCACGTTGTTTTCATCACTGGTTCCCACAACACTTCTTATTCCTACAAGGTCCAGGGTCAGTTCCTTGATTCGGTCTCCGTTTAGTTTCATTTTATGCACCGCCTAAATTCAATTCAGCAGATTTCTCGAAACCCGCTGATGGTTAACTTCACTTCCCATTTTAGTCCATCTTCCGCCGGTTATCCATACACAAAAAGAAAAAGGAAAGCGATTTGCACTTTCCTTCTGAAATAAACGGTTATGAGATAGTGTGATGAAATCCTTCATACTCCTCTCCAGCTGAAGTCATATTACTGCTTTCCGCTTTCTGATTCTTCAATATGGGAGTTTCCGGAAGATCCGCTTTTCACTTTGGGTTTTCTTCTTCTGATGATCTTGTTTCCTGCATAAGCCAGAATGCCGAAGATCACAAGAAACGGTACCAGATAGATCAGTACGATGAAGAAACTGATCATGGCTTCCTGGAAGAAATAGACGGATTCGCTGAGAGCGTTACTGATCCGTTCGCTGAAGGAAGCCTGAATGCTTTCTCCTGTGGTGAGTTTCGATACTTCCTGGACATAAGTGGTCACGGTGCTGTAGTTGATCTCTTCATCCAGATACTGAAGCTCTCCCTTTAGAGATTCAATCTGATAGATGATGTCGTTGAGTTTGGATTCAATGTTTATGATGTCTTCGATTCTTTCCGCCTGCTCATAGAGTTCGTTCAGTCTCTTTCTCTGCGCTTCCAGCGTATCCAGTCTTGTTTCCGTATCTCTGTAGTATCTCGTGACATTCTGCACACTGGAGTTTTCCTGCACCATGTGGGCCATAAGCTTCAGTTCTGTGTTGAAGGCCATGACGTCTTCTTTTGGAATTCTAAGGGTATGCCTTGCATATTTATAGACTCTGCCTTCACTGGAAGACTGGTTGTAGATCTGGGAATTCTCGATGTAGCCGTTGTATTTACTTACCAGAGCTTCCAGATCTGTGATGGTCTCCTGAAACTCCAGCGTTTCAAAGTTCATGGAGTAGGTTCCGATGATTTTGTCTCCGATGGAGCCGTCGCGTCCATATCCCTGCTCGTAGTCGCCCCCTGATTCGTCATAGGATGGTACCTCTGCAGGTGATTCCACTGGCATGCCAGGTGCATAGCCCATGGAGTCTTCTACGGCGTTCTTCACAAGACTTCCGCCCAGAAGCGTGAAGATGAAGACACCAATGAAAGACAATAGGAGTATGGAACTGATGCCGATGAAGATTTTCTTTCCGGTTTTCATGCTGTTTTCCCCCTTTATGGATTTGTGTAAGGTCGTGTCCATCGTCGTCTATTTTTCGTGCTCTTTCCTAAGTTCATTGTATATGCTTCGTGAAGCAAAGTAATTACAAAAAGATGCCAAAATCTTTTCAGAATGGAAATATCTACAAAATATTCGGATAATGTACTAGAATGGAAGTAGAAGAGTCTAAGGAGGGACATATGGAAATCAGAAAGCCGCTGGGCATAGAAGTGGATTACTCCGATACGTTGAATTACGCCATGGTATTAAACGGAATCCCGTTTATACGTAAAATCACAATCATGAATCAGACAGAAAATGAAATGGAGCAGATCGAGGTCATCGTCCGTTTCCAGGAAGATATCGCGAAGGACTTCAGCAGAACCATCGATGTGATGCCGCCCGGCCTTCAGGTGGACCTGGGTGAGATTCCCATGGAGCTGAATCCGGAGTATCTGTTTCATCTCACGGAAGCCATGACCACCCAGCTGACGATCACCATCCAGCGGGAAGGGGAAGAGCTTGCGGAAGAGACCAGAGAGGTGCATGTCCTTGCCTACAATGAATGGCAGGGGATGGATACCATGCCTGAGGTGCTTGCAGCCTTTGTGACTCCGAATCACCCTGCCATAGACAATATCCTTGTGGAAGCCTCTCATATCCTGAAGGAATCAGGTAAAGATCCTTCCTTTGAAGGATATCAGAGCGGTGATGTGAACCGTGTTCGGGAACAGGTCCATGCAGTGTTCACAGCCCTTCGGAATCAGCAGATCACCTACATAGGTCCTCCTGCGTCCTTTGTGGCCAGAGGACAGAGAATACGGCTTTCCAGTGAAGTGCTGGAAAAGAAGATGGGTACCTGTCTGGACCTGACGCTTCTCTTCGCATCCTGCCTGGAGGCAGTTTCCATACATCCTCTGATTGTTCTCATAAAAGGGCATTCCTTTCTCGGATACTGGCAGGAGGAAGAATTCTTTCAGGATACGGTGGAGTATGATGTTTCCTCACTGACCAAACGCTCTGCGGAAGGCATGAGCATCATCGGTGTTCTGGAAACCACAGATATCCGAAGCGGGCAGAATTTCACCTTCACACAGTCAGAAGAAAATGCGAAGAACCATCTTCTTCGCGAAGAGGACTTCATCATGACCATTGATGTGAAGAGAGCAAGAGCGGGCGGAATCACGCCGCTGCCGGAACGGCTACTGGTGGATGGACAGTATGTGAAGGTCAGAGAGCAGAATCTGGAGGAGCGGACAAAACGGCTTCCTGAGCTGAAGGAAGTGGTGAAAGTGGTTCAGGAGACTACGGAAAAGACGGTGGACCGAAAGACCCTCTGGGAAAGAAAGCTTCTGGACCTCAGTCTCAGGAACAATCTGCTCAACTACGTTCCCGGGAGAAAGGGCATAGAACTTCTGGTGAAGGATCAGCGTGCCCTGGAGGACATCCTCTACGAAGGGAAAGAATTTCAGCTGCTTCCCAGAGTCTCGGATCATGAAAAGAGAGAAGGGCAAGGCCCTGGGAAAGCTGCAGAGTACTTTTCCGTCTATGGGGAACTGCTGGAAGGAGAATTCCAGCAGAGAAAACTTCGCACCCTTCTTGATGGGGAAAATCTGGAGAAGAAACTCACAAGGATGTACAGAGATGCCAGAATCCATCTGGAGGAATCAGGGGCCAACAGTCTGTTTCTGACCATGGGTGTACTGAAGTGGTATGAAAACAGCCGGTCAACCAGGGAAAGATTTGCACCGCTTCTTCTGATTCCAGTGGAAATGAAGAAAAAGGTGGGCAAAAACGCCTACAGCATTTCGGCAAGAGAAGAAGATACTTTAGTGAACATCACGTTGCTTGAAAAGCTGAAGCAGGATTTCGGACTGGAAATACAGGGGCTTTCCGAACTTCCACTGGATGAGAAAGGTGTCGATGTGATGAAGGTCATGAGCATTGCAAGAAATGCGGTGCTCAGTCAGAAGAGATGGGATGTGCTGGATGAAGTGCATCTGGGACTCTTCTCCTTCTCCAAGTTCATCATGTGGAACGACATCAGGAATCATGGGGAGGAGCTGAGAAGAAACAAAGTGATTCAATCTCTCATGGAGGGTAAGCTGGCTTTTGATGCGGAGAAGATACTCCGGGATCAGATCATGCTCGATGAGGTGATTTCACCTTCAGAAATTCTTCTTCCCGTCAGTACGGATGCCAGTCAGCTTCAGGCCGTGGATGCGGCCGTAAAGGGCAGGTCCTTTGTCCTGCACGGACCTCCCGGCACCGGGAAATCCCAGACCATCACCACCATCATCGCCAATGCGCTCTACCAGGGGAAGAGGGTTCTTTTCGTGGCGGAGAAAATGGCTGCTTTGTCCGTGGTTCAGAGAAGACTGGAAGGTCTGGGACTGGGTCATTTTTCACTGGAAGTGCATTCCAATAAGAGTAAAAAGACGCATATTCTGAAGAAACTGGAAGAGACCACGAAGATGGTCTCCAAAGGGGAAGTGGATTTCAAAGCTGAAGCGGAGAAGCTGAAAAAGCTCAGAGGGGAACTCAATGAAGTGGTAGCGGCCTTGTATCGGACCTACGGGTTCGACAGGAACGCCTATGAACTCATGGGAAAACTGGAATATCTGGAAAATGCTCCGGAAATAGAAGGACTGAAAATCCGTTATGAAGATCTCGATAAAACAAGGATAGAGGAGCTCTTTCTTCTGGGCAGAGAACTTACCTCCATCGCACAGGAAGTGGGAGAATATGCGGATGCACCGCTGAAAGGCATCGGCATTACAGCGTACACCTTCGATCTGAAGAGTCAGGTGGAAAAAGAAATCAGCGCGCTGAGGGGAAAAGCCGAAAAACTGGGCAGCATCACGGATGCGCTCATGAAAGAACTGTCTCTTTCGGACATCAGTCAGAAGAGGAAGCTAGACAGCCTTCATGCGCTCATGAAGAAGCTGAAAGAGACGACGCTTTTCAGAGAACTCCTTTTCCATGAGCAAGGGTACCGCATGGAGAAACTTCATCATGCAGTTCTTCTGACGGAAAAGAAGGAGAATCTGGAGGAAGCGCTGCTCAGGGAGTATGAACCCAGTCTGTTTCTCCTGAACGAGAAGGATCTGAGAGATACCCTTCTCCAGGCGGAGGAAAAGTTCATCTTCTTCAGAGGGATGACCCGAAAAAAGGTCACAAGAGTCCTGTCCGCTCAGAGAAGAGGAAAGGATGTGACGGAAGAAGAAGCGCTGACGCTTCTCAACCAGATGGAAGAGAAGAAGAAGCTGGAATCGGAGATCGAAGAGGCCTTAAGAGGATTCCCGGTTCCTGAAACTAAAATCCCAAGCCCCGAGAAAAAAACCTCCTCTCTTCTAAGAAGCATCATGAAAGAGATGGAGGAATTCCGGACCCTCTTCCGTCTCTTCGACCCGAAAGGAGAGGAGCGTGCTCCAGCTGTTTTTAAAGAAGTACCCATGGAGACAGCAAAACAGTTTCTGGACACCTATGAGGATTTCGAGAAGGACTTTTCGAGGATGAAAGAGAAACTTTCACTTCAGGTGGAAAGCCTTCCTGAGCTGGAAGGGAACTGGGCTTATCGGCTTTTCGACAGACTCACCACCTACAGCTACAACCTGGAAGAACTGAGAGAATGGACGGCCTACAACAGGCTCGTGGAAAAGTCGGAAAGAAACAAGCTGACACCGATGATCAAAGCCTTTGAAAACGGAAGCCTTTCAGGAAAGGAAGCGGAAGATGCACTGAAGAAGACCCTGTATAAAGGCGCATTCCTCTATATCCTATCTGAAGAACCGCTCCTGCAGAAGGTCACAGGAAGGCAGTATAAGGAGAAGATCGCCTACTTCAAGGAAGTCACGGCGAAGTACGAGGACCTGGCCAAGAGGGAAATACAGCATGTTCTTGCATCCAGGGTACCGAATATGATGAAAGAAGCCAACGGATCTTCTGAAGTGGGCATACTACAGAGAGCCATCAGAAGCGGTGGCCGCGGCATGACTTTAAGGACGCTCTTTGACAGACTGCCGAACCTTCTGCCACGGATCACACCCTGCATGCTCATGAGTCCGCTATCTGTGGCCCAGTATCTTGGCACGTCACGAGAGTACTTTGATCTGGTCATCTTCGATGAAGCATCCCAGATGCCTACGGCAGAATCCGTCGGTGCTATGGCCAGAGGGAAAGAAGTGGTCATCGTAGGAGACCCCAAGCAGCTGCCGCCCACCACCTTCTTCAGCACTGCCAGCGGCAAGCTGGAAGAAGAAGACGGGGTTATGGAGGATCTGGATAACATACTGGAGGACGCTCTGGCACTTTCCATGCCGGAGACATCACTGCTCTGGCATTACAGAAGCCGTCATGAAAGTCTCATCGCCTACAGCAACAGAACCTACTATGATAATGATCTTTACACCTATCCATCACCAGGAGAGCTGAAATCAAAGGTGAGCTATCAGTATGTGGACGCCACCTATGGCCGTGGAGGAACCCGAGCAAACAGGAAGGAAGCGGAAGCGGTGGTCAGTGAGATCATGGAGCGACTGAAGGATGAGAAAAGAAGAGAGGATTCCATCGGCGTCGTCACCTTCAGCATGGCTCAGAAAGACATGATTGAAGATACTCTATCTGAAGCGCTGAAGGCATACCCTGAAATCGAAGAAAGAATCCTTGCCATGGAGGAACCGGTTTTCGTGAAGAATCTGGAAAATGTCCAGGGAGATGAGCGAGATGTGATTCTGTTCAGCATCGGATATGGTCCTGATGAAGAAGGCAAGATCACACTGAACTTCGGACCGCTCAACCGGGAAAACGGATGGAAGAGACTGAACGTCGCCATCACGAGATCCAAGAAGGAGATGAAGATCTTCACAAGCATCCGGCCTGAAATGATGGATACTTCCAGAACCTCTTCCCAGGGTATTCATGATCTGAAGGGCTTTCTGGAGTATGCGCGAAGAGGAAGCCAGCCTGTGGATCTTGTAGAGGTGAAGTCCCGTGCCCGGAAGGACACCTTCGCCGATGCGATCCGAAAAGAACTGGCTGCCAGAGGACTCAAAACGGATATCCGGGTAGGCGCATCAAAATATAAAGTGGACCTGGCTGTGGTGGATGAGGAGCATCCGGAGCAATATCTGCTTGGCATTCTCTGTCAGGGTGAATCCTACAGAAATGCGAAAAGCGCACGAGATCGTGACATCCTACAGGAAATGGTGCTGGAGGGGCTCGGCTGGCATCTCATGAAAGTCTATCCCATGGACTGGATGGAAAACAGGGAGCGGGAAGTGGAGAAGATTCTTGAGAAGGTCGGAGAGATCCGAAGCGGAAATCTGAAAAGAGAGGATTCTGAGAAGAAGGAAGATCTGAAAACAGGCAATCTCATCCATCAGGATGCCCATCATGAAGAAAGCGCTTCGCTGGAAGACGGTATTTCAAGGTCCTATGTGGAAGCGAAGTTTGAACACAGACCCATGAGCGCAGAGGAATTCAGGATGCCCAAGAACACAAGAGACATCAAAGACGCCCTGATGAAGATCATTCATGTGGAGGCGCCCATCAGCTTGAATCTACTCTACAGACAGACACTGAAGGCATTTGGCGTCAGATACACCCAGAAAAGCGTGGATACCATCGACAGCATTCTTTCCGGTCTCGGATATGAGATCGCGGAAAAGGACGGGCAGTATTACATCTATGGAGAGGTGAAGGACGCCGGTGTGACCTTCTACAGGTATGCCACCAGGGAAATGAAAAGAGAGGCGGCAGACATTCCACCAGAAGAAATACAGTTGGCCGTCAAAGATGTGGTGGAAAAGCAGGTTTCCATTCCGGAGGATAGTCTCATCGCTGAAGTGCTGAAGATCTTCGGATATGCGAGAGGGAACGAAGAGCTGGAGGAAAGGGCAAGAAAGATACTCCGAAAAACATCGGACGATCCCATCCTGAAAGAGGAAAACGGAAACTTCATATCCAGAATCTGAGAAAATAAGGGAAGAGCTTCTTATCATGAAAACCTGATAAGAAGCTCTTCCTTTTCTGATGGAAATTATTGCATGGAACCTTCCTTCACAACGGAAAGGCGGTCTTTTCTGATAGAACGCGTCTTCAGTAGATTCGCATTCTGCGAAAGGTATAGCGTAAGTGCGGAAAGGATCTCCTCTGTGATCACTTCTCCCGGCAGAAGAAGCGGAATTCCCGGCGGATAAGGCACGACCTTTTCCATGGAGACTCTACCGGAAGCATCTTTCAGAAGCACTTCTTCAGCGGGGAGATAGAGCGTATCGTCTTCCGTGTACCTGCGCACCGGAGTATGGCTGCTCATAGGATGCGGTGGTTCTTCTACCTCTTCCTCTTCAAGCCATCTCTTTTCATGTTTACTGCGGATGGATTTCAGGGCATGAAAAATGCTTTCCAAGTCCTTTTGCGTGTCAAAGGGGGTCAGAATGAAGATCAGACTCCTTCCTTCGCTCATTTCACACTGTATATGGTATTCTTCCCGAAGGATTCTGTCCATCTCCGCACCGGGAAGCGGAGTGCCGATGACAAGTCTTGTTTCATCAAAAATAGGAACCTGCTCTTTGTCGAGGATCCGGATACCTGAAATATTTTTCAGATCCTTCTTCAGGCGGGCAACCCGATCCAGAAGAATCCTGTACAGAGCTTCTCCGTTTTCCTCCATATAATATCTTGCCATTTCCATGGAGGCGAGCAGAGGGTAGGAAGGACTGCTGCTCTGGAAAACCCTGTGGTAGTGCCTGATCCGATAAATTTCATCCTCCGTAAGCTTTTCCGACAGGTTCAGTACAGATCCCTGGGTAAGGCTCGGCAGCGTCTTATGAAAGCTGACACTGGAAGCGTGGGCGCCTGTCTTCATGGAAGAATCAGGAAGCAGCGGTGAAAAAGGGAAGTGCGCTCCGTGGGCCTCATCCACCAGAAGATACAGTCCATGTCTTTCGCAGTACTCTGCAAGAGGTGACAGGTCTGTGACGATTCCATGATAAGTGGGAGAAGTCAGAATCACGGCTTTGGCTTCGGGATACGCTTCATGCACTCGAGCCAGCTCTGACAGGGTTATGAAAGAAGGCAGATTGAACTCTTTTATCATCTCGGGCATGAGATAGGCCGGTTTCAGCTCAAGAAGAGAAATGGCATGGTAGATGCTCTGGTGGCAGTTTCGCTGCACCAGCACCGTGTCTTCTCTTTTCAGCAGTCCGAAGATCATGGCGTAGTTGGAAGCGGTGCTTCCGTTGATGCAGTAGAGGCTCTCTCTGGAACCCATGGCTTCTGAGAGAAGCTTCTGGGACCTGGCGATGATCTCCTCCGGATAGTGAAGGTTGTCCGTGCCTTCCACCTCGGTGACATCGAAACGGTAGAGGTTCTCCTTCAGAACGGAAAATTCCTCCACACTGTCCTCGTTTCTATGTCCCGGCATATGGAATCGCGCATTCTTCTCTTCCATATAGTCTTTCAGGCCTTTAATGAGCGGAAGCCTGTCATAGTTCATCATAGGAAAAGCACCTGCTCGTCTGTCTCTGTGGAGGACTCCTCCAGAGGGCCTTCCAGCATTCTCTTCGCTTCAATCATGATGGCGCATTCCAGACGTTTTCTCTGCATTTCACAGCCGATCTTGTAGGGTTTGTGGATATCCCCGTTGAAACTGATGGCGTTGGCATGACATCCCCCGGAGCAGTAGAACTTGGAGAAGCAGGTTCTGCAGTCTTCTTTGGTGTAGACATGCGCGTTCTTGAAGTGTTCCTGCATTTCCTTAGGCAGATGCACTTCTTCCTCCATGATATTGCCCATCTTGTAGGTTTCATTTCCTACAAACTGGTGGCAGGGATAGATGTCTCCTTCAGGTGTGATGGAGAGGTATTCGGTGCCGGCTCCGCATCCTGTGATTCTCTTGAGCACACAGGGTCCCTGGGTAAGGTCCACAATGAAATGGAAGAAGCTGAAGGGATCTCCTTTGACCTTCATTTCCGCATAGTCCAGGGCAAGCTTTTCATATTCCGCCAGGATTTCCGGAAGGTCCTCCTCTCGGATGGCATATGGATTCTCATCTGCTGAAACAACGGGTTCCATGGAGGTATGGACAAAGCCCAGTTCTTTGAAGTGTTTCACATCTTCGGAGAAATCCAGACTGTTTCTGGTGAAGGTTCCTCTGATGTAGTAGGTCTTGTTTCCTCTCTTCTCCACAAGTCTTCTGAACTTGGGCACGATGAGGTCATAGCTGCCTGTATCCACCATGGTGAGACGCATGTCGTCGTTGATTTTCTTTCTTCCATCCAGAGAAAGCACGGCATTATGCATGTATTCATTGATGAAATCTATCTTTCTGTCGTCCAGAAGCACTCCGTTGGTGGTGATGGTGAACCTGAAGTTCTTGTTATGCTCCTGTCCCAGCCTGTTTCCGTAATGGACCAGTTCTTTCACCACATCAAAGTTCATGAGCGGCTCTCCGCCGAAGAAGTCCACTTCGAGGTTTCTTCTGTTTCCTGAATTCGCCACAAGAAATTCCAGTGCCTTCTTTCCAACAGAAAGAGGCATAAGGCATTTTGCTCCTCCGAAATCACCCTGCTGCGCGAAGCAGTATCTGCATTTCAGGTTGCAGTCATGGGCGATGTTCAGGCACAGAGCTTTGATCACAGGCTTTCTGTTTCTGAATCCTGCCATATCGGGATAGGTGTCTTCCGTATAAAGGAGACCTTCCTCTTCCAGCTCCTTCACTTCCTGAAGGGAAGCCTTGATCTCCTCCATGGCGTATCCGGACATTCTGATATAGATCTCGGTTTCGTCTATGGCACCGCTTCTGAAATCCTCGTAGTGGTCAAGCAGCTCGTATGTGATGTCATCCACCACATGGACGGAACCTCCGTTGATGTCCATGACGATATTAAGGCCGTTCATTCTGTATTTATGTATCATTTCCATTCCTCCTGAATCTCTGATCTGATAGGGCAAAAAGAAAAGGGAATGATGCATCATCACGCCCTTCACTTCACGTTATCTATCTGTCTGCATTCTCACATTCCTGATTTGCAACAGTACAGGAAGTCTTGCACGCGGACTGGCAGGATGTCTGGCATTCTCCGCAGCCTCCCTTGATAACGCTTTTCTTTAGAGTGCTTTTTGTCAGTGTCTTGATGTGTTTCTTCATATTGAAAACCTCCTCTAAATAGTGCGTAGATATTATATCACAAAGAAGTTGTTTTGTGTTTAAATTAACAGGATGAATTTCGGTTTTTCAAACTTTAGTTA
>NZ_JBINJW010000016.1:0-58342 GCF_043951855.1 Proteiniclasticum sp. C24MP | reverse complement strand
GAAAACAGGAGAATTACGCATGAAGAAATCATATAAACTGATCTGTATCGATGTGGACGGAACCCTCTACAACGACCAGAAAATCATCCCGGAAGAAAACCGAAAAGCCATTCAGGAGGCAAGCGAGAAAGGAATCCTCATCGCCATCACCACGGGCAGAATGTATCATTACGGGCATCTCTACGGCGGCATGCTGGGCGCGGATACCATCACCATCGCTTCCAACGGCGCCTTCGTGAAGTACCAGAACGAGATTCTCAATCATCAGAGACTCTCTTACGAAGACACCCTGTTCATAAAAGAGAAAATCGAAAAGTATCAATTCTTCGCACATTACAACACCTGGAATGGTCTTGTATGCAAGGGAAATCTGGGTGATGGCAACGGCTATCTGGCAGCCAATGAGAAGCTTCCAAAAGAGATGAAGATCGATATCGTCGTCACGGAAGATCTGGAGAATGAATTTCTGGACAGAAAGGATCAGTTTCTGAAAGCCATCGTTTTCTCCAAAGGAAGACATGCGGAGCTGATGCAGCTGAGAGAGGAATTCAGAGATCATAAAACACTGGGCGTCGCATCCTCATCTGTGGACAACCTTGAGATCTTCCGTAAGGATGTGGGCAAGGAAAAAGGAATTGAGGCGCTCATTAAGAAGCTCTGCATCACCCGGGAGGAAGTCATGGCCATCGGAGATGCGGAAAACGACCTTTCCATGATCAGGTATGCTGGTCTTGGCGTTGCCATGGGTAACGCTTCAGATGAAGTGAAGGAAGCTGCTGATTTCATCACGGAAACCAACAATGAAGCCGGGGTCGCCAAAGCGATCCGCAGGTTCTGCCTCTGATCTTCTACTGATTTTTCGAACATCCTCTCATCGTATGGAATCCGGATATTTCCTCATTCTCTCTTTATGTGGCTGCACATAGAGAGAGGATGTTTTGAATTCAAGAATTTTTTCCACTGGAAGCCGCTGGCAGGATATGGTTTCTTCTTTTTGCAGCTGAAGCTGATCCTTCTTCCAGTCAGTACTATAGCGTATCTCTGACCTTCTTTCTGTAGATTTCCACCAGCTCCTGCGCCTCGATGCCGGTTTGTTCTTTCAGCTCTCTGATAGCCGCAGCATGGGGATTCTCCCCTTTCAATCTTACTGCTGATAATCATGTCTGTGAAAAACGCACAACAAATTCATTTAAGAGTGACGGATGATGACTACAAAAAAATCAAAAATCTTGCTCATAAAAGAGGAATAATGGTGACCGAATTACTTAGAGAATTTATAGATCAAGGACTACAAGAAAAGTTAGCAGAAGAAAATCTTGACCTAGTAGCCAGTGTCGTTAGGCAACAATTGGATGCTGTAATGAAACCCCATATTGAAAGATTAGCCAGTATTTCGAGTAAAGCAGGTCATATGAGTGCAACGTCTACTTTTTTAAATGCACAAGCATTAGTAGAACTTGTTCCAAAAGAAAGGCAGCGAGACATTAGAGTAATGTATGATAATGCCAGGAAAAAAGCTGTTGAGTATATGAGAGTAAAAACTTCTGATTTTGATAATGAATATAAATAAAAATTACTTGTAATAAAAGTAAAAATTATATCTTATTATCAAAATCTATATTTAAAATATTATTTTTCCAGCAATTCCCCTCTTCACACTCTTATCTTTTATACAATTATGCCAAATATTGTGTTTTTCCTTAAAAAAAGCCTCAAATCCCGAAGAAGTTCGGGGTTTGCTGTGTTATTTACATGATACTATTAATTTGTTAATAATATCAGTTTACACACTGTTTGTTTATAGACTGATGAAAGTAGATGAGTTATCAAAGCAATAATTCTATTTAGACATCTGTGGCCTAACCTGATGTAGTTAAATTGATAAATAAATAGCAATGCACTAACTAAAAATATTGCTATTTAAAGTTTAATGAGAGGAGATGTTTTTACAAGAAAAAGTCAATGTAAGTTGTTTGTAGTATCGGTGGATTTAAAAGGAGAATTTTATGGAAAGTTTTGACTTAACTGCATTTACGCTCATTGTTATAGTTTTAGGATTATTTATATCACTTATTGTATTTACAGTGAAAAAAATAAAGAGAAAATAATGTACAAATTCAATACTTCTTCAAAAACAACACTTCTATAGAGGCTCTTAATATTTCGTAGCGTTGATTTAAAATAGATATTATATATTCAGAAAAAGAGAGATTACCATTTGTATCTGTAGATCAAAACCCTATTATGGTTCAATTATGTAATTTCCTTAATAAAATTCCCAATAATGTCCCTAGTATTGAGTTTAATTTAGTTGATCAAATCAACTATTTCTTTATTAATATTCTTGTTTAAAGGCAAAATAAAGAGCTGCTCTTTTAGAGTGGCTCTTTATTTTGCTTTTTGATATCAATCTATCTAAAATATCTTAATTTCATCGAATTAAGCGCTAATTCAAGAGTGTTTTCATCAAGTGAATGTAGTACATCACGAACATCAGCCGGATATCCGTTGTAATGATTGAAAGCAAGTGTAATCAACTTTATTTCAGTACTACTGAACTCCCCACTATTATCTTCAAGGCATTCCGGCTTTATGAAGTGTTCTTCAAAATTATAGATATCATCCACCTTATTGAAAAGATCCTCATACCCTGAAAGTATGTAAAACATTGATCTTCTTTCAGTGTCTCTATTTACAGTATTATCTCTGTCTATTAATTCCTGGTAGGTATGAATTGTTCGCACTTCGGTATGAATTGTTCGCATTTAACTTTTTAAAGCTAGTGATACCAATGGTTTAAGAGTGGTTGAAAACAAGGTTCTATTCTGTTATGTAGGGGTGAAAAGATCCTGAAAACCTTCATTTCCAGGATCCTTTCTCTCATTTATCTTTTCTCGCTAAAGCTTTCTAAAACCACCATCTCTCACTGTGAACCTGATTTCCTTTTCTCCCATATTTTCCGTCAGGATCTTCACAGCGCCGTCCCCTTCGCCTCTTCCGCTTCTCACATAGAATGCTCCTTGTCCCCCTCTCAGAGGAAACCAGGCCGGTCCTAGTATCTCAACATTCCCTTCAGTTTCCAGACGGATCACTTCACTGGAATAGACAAGAATGTCCTCGTGATTATTCTTCGCACAGACGGACACCATGGCCACATCATAGGTTTCTTCCACAAGAAGTTCTTCCTTGGATGGTATGACCTCAAGATACATCGAAGCACCAGGTCCTTTTGTCACGGTGGCCACTTCTTTTTCATTCTTGTACCCTTTGAACGTATAGGTCAGCTGGTCCTGTCCCCACCCGGCATAGTACTTGCCGAAAAGAGCCACCGCATCATCCATTTTCATTTTATATTTCAGGAGGATTCTACCCATGGCCATTTTGGAGGTCAGCGGCAGATTCATGCCATAGACAGCGGCCTTCCTGATGATTTTCTTCACCCGCTCTGCATCACCGCCAGAAAACCCCTCATCCTCCTCCAGGAGATTCCCAATGAAATCAGCCATGAGAATCGGCGGATGCTTCAGCTTCTTTTTCCTGTCTTTTTCGAACCTCCTGATGCGTCTGCCGTTTTTATAAAGATCCACATAGTCACAGTTGGTGAAGGCGTAGACATTTCCGAGATTCCCGCCCGCATGGTCTCCGATATTCATGGAAGAGGAGATATGAAGTACAGGCTCCTCTTTCTGACTGGAATAGACAAAAGCGGCGGTTTTCTTCTGACGGAACATATCCAGCACCCCATGATAGCAGACCCTGTCTCCACTGCCGAAATCCACGTGTGTGTTGTAATCCGCCATGCACCATCCGATGGCACCGGAAATCTTGCTGTTCTTCTCCATGGATTCAAGAACCCTGGCATGCCTCAGCGCATGCTCCGTTCTTCTCTCTTCCGGATCGGCGCTCTTCACAGGATACATGTGTCCGTTGTGTTCCGTCACAAGATAAGGCGCCTTAGAAGGCAGAATATGATTAGGACTGGAAAGCCCCTCATTATCCCCCTTATGCAGAAAATCATTATAGGTGTAGACATCCTCCAGAAACTCACTTTTGGCGAAATTTCTGACCCCACCCGTTGGCCTTGATTCATCATAGATGTGCGCGATCCTGTTCATTTCCTCATAAAACACAGTATCATCCTGGGATTCGTTGATTCTCACGCCCCAGATGATGATCGATGGGTGATTGCGGTCTCGCTTGAGCATTTTCTTCAGATTGTCTTTGCTGTTCTCCTTGAAATGTTCATCCCCGATGTGCTGCCAGCCGGGGATCTCCTCGAAGACCAGAAGTCCGATCCGATCACAGTGGTCCAGAAAATGACTGGATTGAGGATAATGGGAGGTACGAACGATATTGACCCCCAGGTCCTTTTTCAGAATCTCCGCATCCAGAATCTGCATGGACTTCGGCATGGCATACCCCACATATGGATAGCTCTGATGGCGGTTGAGTCCTCTCAGCTTGATCTTCCTTCCGTTGAGATAGAACCCGTCTTCCTTGAACATAGCTTCCCGAAAACCGATGGTTTCCGTTTTCCTGTCCACAGCGCGTCCATCAGGATCCACCAGGGTCACCTCGAGGGTATAGAGATGAGGATGATCGATATCCCAGAGCGATACACCCTTAATGGAAAGGGTATTACGCATTCTTTTCTCATCCACATTGCGGATACTGGAAAAGAGAGCTTCTCCAGACTGACTCGTGTCCGATCCTTCGAAGAGCTTATATATGACACTTCCTCCCCTTTCCGCTGACAGAATGGTCTGTACGGTGAGCTGTTTCTCTTCTTCCATGACATGTTCCGCAAAGGCGAAGACATTCTGAATGAAATACCTGTCATGAATCTCCAGACTCACCTCTCTGTAGATTCCCCCATATGTGAGAAAATCCACCACATGACCAAAAGGAGGAATCCATTCGAGCTCTCTTGAATCCACCATGACCTCGATGGTGTTCGTTTCACCGAATCTCACTTCCTCTGAAATCTCTTTGGAAAACGGAAGAAAGGCACTTTCACTGTGAAAGCTCTTCTTTCCGTTGATATATACCACAGTCATATTCGCTGCGCCTTCAAAAACAAGAAACAGGGATTTATTCCTGTATTCCTCATCAATGAAGATATCTTTTCTGTAAAGGCTCTTAAACTGGTATTCCTTTTCATTGAAGTTATTGAAAGGCAGCATCTTCACTGTATGAGGAAGATCCACATGTTCTCCCTTCCTGTTCTTCAGTTCACCTGACGTTTTCGGGTAATCCTCAACATCCGGATAAAACATCCAGCTTTCATTTAGATGAATCTTTTCTCGCATTTTAAACTCTCCTTGCACACCTGCGGGGACGATTATGCCATATAGATTTCTTTTTGATTGCATTTAATTTATCATACAGTAGAAATATGAAAAATCTTTGACTACAGTCAGACTATTATAATAATCTTATCAGAAAAGAACAGAAGGTGTATCTTATTTTCAATTTACACCTTCTGTTCTTTATCCTTTAGTTGAATTCCGCTATATTCTTATATCTATGCTGGTCTTCACTGGCTTTCCGCTTTTCCATCACGCTGAGAAATTCTTTCGGTGTGAGTCCATATTCGTTCTTGAATGCTCTGAAGAAATTGGAATAATCTCCGAAACCGCATTCCTCGTAAACGGATGTGATGGGATTCCCCTCCAGAATCAGTCCTTTGGCCTTGATGAGCCTCTTCTGGACCACAAATCGATAGAGGGTGGTACCGGTGTATTTCTTGAATTCGCGGGAAAGATGATACTTGCTGATGAAGAACTCCGCTGCCAGCTGGTCCATATTGATTTCCTCTTCCAGATGCTCATTGATGTAGCTGATGACGGAATCAATGAGCTGATTCTTCTTCACCTGCGGCTGCAGTTTATCTTCTTCGAAACTCATGCGATTCAGCTCGATCATGAGCTCGGTCAGCAGGGCCTTTGGCAGAAGATCCGCTCCGAATCCGTCTTCCGCGTTCTGATAATGCAGCTTGTCCAGGATTCCTCTTATGAGCTGATGGTTTTCCATGGAGGTTCTGAGCAGCGTCTTTTTCTCCTGATCCAGAAAACATCTGGTCAGGTCCGACTTTTTACTGGAAAGGGACTTGATAAATTCTTTATTCAGCCAAAGAACATACCGTTCATAATAATGCTCAGGATTCTCGATGAGCACCTGATGGAGCTCCTTGTGATTCACAAGAAGAATGTCCCCTGGCACAAGATGATAGTTTCTGCCTTCAATCTGATAGCTCACTTCCCCTTTCACGAAAAAATACACTTCGAAGAAATCGTGATGGTGCAGCGAAACATTCTTGAACTGCATGTCTTTATAATAAAACAGTTCATAATCCATACGATACATGTGCTGTCTGTTTGAATAATCATTCTTGTGCTTGCTCATGCCATTTCCTCCAGTTTTTCTTATTTTCATCTTATCGATAATGAGCAATATTTGCAAGTCCATGGGCAACTTAAATCATCATCAAACAACATCACTATATGATACTATTAAGCAAAGAGATTAATTTCCGCCCTTTTGTTTTCAATTATGAACAGAGAATTAATAATCTATGAAAACGTTGTGTATATCAACTGTTTCAATGGATTATCCTTTTCCATTCATGGTGAAAAAATCGACATTCACGTCGCAGAAGAGGGATGTTGTTGCACTTCATAAAAATATATAGGAGATGAATTAAATGAAACTATCATTCAGATGGTACGGAGAAGACGACCCCGTAAAAATCGAATACATCAGACAGATCCCCAACATGCACAGCATTGTAACAGCAGTATACGATGTTCCTGTAGGTGAAGTCTGGTCTGTGGAGAGTATCGAAAGACTCAGGAAAATCACAGAGGACAACGGACTGCACTTTGACGTCATCGAAAGTGTTCCCGTGCATGAAGACATCAAGATCGGACTGCCTTCACGAGACCAGTACATCGAAAACTACAAGGAGAACATCAGAAGACTGGGCGCCGCAGGCGTAAAAGTAATCTGCTACAACTTCATGCCGATCTTCGACTGGACAAGAACTCAGCTGGATTATGAGCTGCCTGACAAATCCACTGCACTGGTGTACTTCAAGGAGCAGCTTGAAAAAATGGATCCTCTGACAGGAGAGCTTTCCCTTCCAGGCTGGGATTCCAGCTATACGAAAGAAGGATTGAAGGAACTCTTTGATAAATACAAAGAAGTGGATGAAGAGAAGCTCTTCGAGAATCTCGAATATTTCCTGAAAGCGATCATTCCAGTAGCTGAGGAGGCAGGCGTGAAAATGGCCATCCATCCCGATGATCCACCATACTCCATCTTCGGACTGCCAAGAATCATCACCGGAGAAAAGAATCTGGACAGATTCCTGAAGATTGTAGACAGTGAATACAACGGTCTTACATTCTGTACAGGCTCCTTTGGTTCCTCCAACGCCAACGACGTGCTGGCCATGGTGGACAAGTATTCCAAAATGGGCAGAATCCACTTCATGCATGTAAGAAATGTGAAGCTCTATCCAGATGACAGCTTTGAAGAAAGCGCGCATTATTCACCATGCGGGTCTCTGGACATCGTAGCGATCTTAAAAGCCCTGCATCGCAACGGCTTCGACGGATATCTGAGACCAGACCACGGAAGAATGATCTGGGGTGAAACAGGAAGACCAGGATACGGCCTGCATGACAGAGCCCTAGGCGCTTCTTACATGACAGGAATCTGGGAAACCCTTACAAAGCTCGACAAGTAACCTCTTAGAACCCTCATAGAAACCCGAAAGGAGCTGTCTTCTGGAAGTTGATTCTTCCAGAAGACAGCTCCTTGCTTTACGGTTTTTTCCATCGCACTATTTTTCAGATGCTTCCATGATCACATTTCCTTCTTCGTCCACTCCATGGTAGTCGACAAGGGATGTATGAGGAGTTGGAAGTTTCTTCACCACTTCCTTGCTGTCCACAAGGACGCCAATGCCGATGAGCTCCGAATCGAATTCATTGAGAAGATCCGCGATACCATTGACTGTACCACCGGCTCTTAGGAAGTCATCGATGAAGAGACATCTTGAAGAGGTCTTCAGTGTTCTTTTGGCAAGTCCCATGTTCCCCAGTCTACCGGTTGTCCCTGATACGTAGTTAATGGTTACACTGGTTCCTTCTGTGACTTTCGAGTTCTTTCTTGCAACGATCAGTGGTACACCCAGATATCTGGCCACTTCATAAGCCAGCGGAATACCCTTGGTTTCGACTGTGATTACATAGTCGGCTTTGGCTTTTGAAAATTTCGAAGCCAGAATGACACCTGCACGATGCACAATGGTCGGATCCAGCATAATATCCGTAATGTAAAGGAAATTACCAGGCACAATTCTAGATTTGTCCCTCAGCGTTTCACAGATGGAATTCGCAAAGGCTTTTTCCTCCTCTTCTCCTATTCTCGCCACATATCTGACTCCACCCGTTGCACCGGCAATGGTTTCTATTTTCCCCATTTCCAGAGTTTCCATGATTTCTCTGATCACCAGAATATCTTCACTGATTGTCGATTTTGCGGCATTCAGCATTTCAGAAAAATAATTCAGACTCATGATTTTATTGGGATTTTCAATCAGAATTTTTGTAATGGCACTTATTCGGCTGTTTCTCGAATATTTTTGCATAACGATCCTCCTACATGGATTTTATCTCTTCTAATTTTATAACATTATCGAATGTTTTACAATATAATACTATCTAATATTCGTATTGTTACCCCATCTTTTTCCATTCTTCCTCTGTTACATTCCTTTCCAAAAAAATCTTTGAAATTTAAGGTGGATAGATTATGATGTTAATGGAAGGAAGTGTGATCATGTTATTTGATTTAAAGGAATACGAGAACAAGAAGGTTCATTTTATCGGAATCGGCGGAGTCAGCATGAGCGGACTGGCAGCCATCCTTCTTAACAGCAATATCAAAGTCACAGGATCTGATTTCAAGGAATCAGAAAACGTGAAAAGATTAAGAGAAAAGGGAGCCGAAATCTTTTTCGGCCATCATAAAGAAAACATCACCGATCAGGACATCGTGGTCTATACCGCAGCCATAAGGGAAGACAATGAAGAGCTTATGAGAGCGAAGGAACTCGGCATCATAACCTATGACAGAGCAGAGTTTCTGGGGCACATCATTCAGAACTTCACCAACTCCATTGCAGTGACAGGAACCCACGGAAAAACCTCCACCACCTCCATGCTTTCCGCCATATCGCTGGCGGCAGAAGTGGACCCTACCATCCTGGTAGGCGCAAATCTTCCCCTCATCGGCGGAAATTACAGGATCGGAGACAGCGACTTCTTCATCACGGAAGCCTGCGAATACAAGGAGTCCTTCCTGCGTTTCCCCGGAAAAGTGGCACTGATTCTGAACATCGAAGCGGATCATCTGGATTACTACAGAGATCTCAACCATATACTGGACACCTTCAGGGTCTATGTTTCCGTCATGCCTGAAGACGGTGTTGTCGTGGCCAATGCAGACGATGCCAATATGTCTTATGTTCTGCAGGATGCCACCATCAGAACACTGACCTTCGGCATTCGCAGCGGTGATCTGAGGGCGGAAGACATCACCTACAACCCACAGGGAAAGCCCAGCTTCAAAGTCGTCTATCAGGGAGAACTCCTCGCTGAACTGACCCTTAATGTTCCCGGAGAATTCAACATTTATAACGCGCTGGGCGCCATCGGTGCCTCTCTTTCCTGCGGATTAGGAATAGATTCCATAAAAAAAGGCCTGGAAACCTACATGGGTGTGGATAAAAGATTCCAGCATCTTTATACGGAAAACGGCATCATGGTCATTGATGATTATGCGCATCATCCCGGAGAAGTCGTCAACGCCATCGATACGGTCCTTAAAATGGACCACAGAAAAGTGCATGTGGTGTTCCAGTCTCATACTTATACAAGAACCCGTGCGCTCTTTGATGACTTTGTGGAATGTTTTGACCGAGTCGACAGCCTCACCCTTCTGCCCATCTATGCCGCCAGAGAACCCGACACGGGTCTGGTCAGCGCAGAGGAACTGGGAGATGCCATAAGAAGAAGAAAGACCGTAGATACAGAGAACTTTGAAACCTTCGAAGAAGCAGCAAAGCATCTCAGCGAACTCGCAAAGCCTGGAGACATCATTCTGACCATGGGCGCAGGAGAATCCGTGAAGGTGGCAGAGTATCTGAAACCACTTCTTGAAGACCAGACGCAACCGATATGAATCCCATCACCAGGAGGAAGACCATGAAGAACATCACATATCGCCCCCTTACCCGGGAGGAATGTCATAGAATCGAGGAAATCGACGCTTCCCAGTTCATTCATCGGGCCTACCGGGAAGTGGATGGAAGAAGAGTTCTTGTTACGATCAGCTACCAGGATCCCACCTGGCCGGAAGGCTATGAAGCCCATCTGCATGCGCTTCATAAGACCCTTTCAGATGACGGATTTGCCATCGGCGCCTTTTCGGAAGAAGGAGCTCTTCTCGGATTCATTTCCCTGAACCGGCCGTTCTTCGGAAAAACCTGTCATCATGTGCTGCTGGACCAGCTCTTCATCACGTTGAGTCATCGCAGAAAAGGCATCGGAAAAGCGCTGTTTCAAAAGGCAGCAGATATCGCTCGCAGCTGGGAAGCCGATAAGCTCTACATCTGTGCAGGGTCAGCTGAAGAAACCGTGAATTTCTATTTCGCCTTAGGCTGCAGAGAAGCCCTGGAAATCAATCCCACATTCTACGAAGAGGACCCTCGGGATTTTCAGCTGGAGTATGATCTTTCGAAGTAGAAGAACAGGATGAAGGGTGAATCACCCCACCTATACCCCCTTGCCAGTCAAGGGGTTTTGTTATATACTGAATGAAGCGAAAGTGCATAGTTTACATGCGAAGACGGGAAGAGTAATAAAGGAAACTGCATCCAGCGAGCTAATGATGGTGAAAGTTTAGCAGCAAGCCCTTTGATGAAAAACGCCCCCGAGCATCTTTATGGAAGGAAGAGTACATAAAGACGGACCTTACCGTTACAGGATAAAGTGACAAGGAAAGTGTTTCCTTGTAAATTGGGTGGTACCGCGAGATCCTCGTCCCTTTATGGAGATGATGGTCTTTTTTATTTACAGAAAAACCAGAAAAAGCAAAAATAATCATAGAAAGAAGGAGTTATCATGGCTAGAATCAAAGATTTATACAGAAACGCAAAAGACTATGAAGGACAGACCGTCACACTAAGTGGCTGGATCAGAACTTCAAGAGTATCCAAAGCCTTCGGCTTCATTGAACTCAATGACGGAGGATTCTTCAAGAACGCACAGATCGTCTTCGATGACACGCTGGAGAATTTCCTTGAAGTCTCCAAGTATCATATCGCAACCGCGCTGACTGTTACGGGTACACTGATCTATACACCAGATGCGAAGCAGCCTTTTGAAATCAAGGCATCTGAAATCATTCTGGAAGGAAGCTCTTCCTCGGATTTCCCGCTGCAGAAAAAGAGGCATACCTTTGAATACTTAAGATCCATTGCGCATTTAAGACCAAGAGGAAACACCTATTCCGCAGTCTTCAGAATCAGAAGCCTTGCAGCTTATGCCATACACAAGTTTTTCCAGGAAAGAGGCTTCGTCTATGTGCATACCCCAATCATCACCGGCAGCGATGCCGAAGGTGCAGGTGAAATGTTCAGAGTGAGCACGCTGGATCCCATTCATCCTCCACTGACGGAAGACGGAAAAGTGGACTACAGCGAAGATTTCTTCGGAAAAGAATCCAACCTCACCGTATCCGGACAGCTCAATGCAGAAGCCTATGCGCTCGCATTCAAGGATGTCTATACCTTCGGACCTACCTTCAGAGCGGAAAACTCCAATACCGCACGACATGCGGCCGAGTTCTGGATGATCGAGCCTGAAATCGCATTTGCAGATCTCAGAGACGATATGAAACTGGCCGAAGACATGCTGAAGTATGTCATCAGCTACTGTCTGGAAGAAGCTCCTGAAGAAATGGCGTTCTTCAACCAGTTCATCGACAAGGGACTCCTTGAAAGACTGAACTTCCTTGTGGAATCCGACTTCAAGCATGTGACTTACACTGAAGCAGTCGAGCTTCTTGAGAAATCAGGCAAGAAATTCGAATATCCCGTCTCCTGGGGAAGCGATCTTCAGACAGAGCACGAAAGATATCTCACAGAAGAAATATTCAAGATGCCTGTGTTTGTCACAGATTATCCAAAGGAGATCAAAGCCTTCTACATGAGGCAGAACGATGATGGAAAGACCATAGCAGCCATGGACTGCCTGGTACCCGGAGTCGGTGAAATCATCGGAGGTTCCCAGAGAGAGGAAAGAATGGATGTCCTTCTTGCCCGAATCGAGGAAATGGGACTGAACAAAGAGGATTACTGGTGGTATCTGGAACTGAGAAAGTTCGGCGGCACCAAGCATGCTGGCTTTGGTCTCGGCTTCGAAAGACTCATCATGTACATCACGGGTATGACCAACATCAGAGACGTGATTCCTTTCCCAAGAACTACAAACAACGCAGAATTCTAATCGTATTTCAAGGAGAGCTTCGGCTCTCTTTTTTATATGGTAAAATGATTAAAATCATATATACCGTTAACAATATAAAGTTTCCGTTAAATTATCTTAATATTCAATATATTAGTGGTAAAATAAGAGTATAGACCTGAATACTTTAATCAAAGGGGGCAATAAACATGATTAAAAAATTACTTGTTGTGAACCAGACACTACCCTATGATCATCTTGTTCTGAAATTTGCCAGATCACTGAAATTTCTAGGCGCAAAAGAAGTGGTTGTCGCCAATAACATCACGACACTCAGTGACAGACTCATAGATGGATATGATCCTCTTATCATTGAAGAAAGCCTCAAAGAGATCGAGAAGGAAGGATTTACAACCCGTACACTGGAACTTCAGGACCTGCCCGTGGAAGACATCAACAAGCTGGTCCAGAATGACGATACTTACGACTCCCTTATAATGGTCGGCGCAAAAAGATCTTCCCTGGGAAAACGAATCTTCGATACGGAATTCGCCTACGAGCTGATTCAGATGCCAAGTAAACCGATCCTCATCGTCAGAATCGATGAAGAAGATGAAAAATTCTCCACAACCCCTGCGGAGTTATCCCCTGAAAGTCACGTACTGTTCCCCACAGACTTTTCGGAAAATGCCCATCAGGCCTTCACCTACCTGGAACGAATGGTGGAAGCGGGGATCCGCAAAGTGACGCTGATGCATATACAGGATATTTCCAAAATCAGCCCCTATCTGGATTACAGAATCATCGAATTCAACCAGATCGACCGTGACAGGCTGGAAGAACTGAAAAAGAGACTGGAAGAAAAGGGAGCCACAAATGTGGATATCATCCTTGAAATGGGTAGACCTTTCAGAGAAATCAGCCGTGTGGTGGATGAAAACCATGTGGATCTTCTGATCTTAGGTAGACAGGGTAAAGGGATCATCAAGGACATCTTCATCGGAAGCAACAGCAACAACTTGGCTAGACGAGCACACACCTCTGTACTGCTTGTTCCGGAAATGAAGAAATAACAGAAGACACGAAAGCCTGGCTCACGCCAGGCTTTCTTTTTCATGTCTGTTTATTCCACTCTGTATCAGTATATCACCTGAAGGTCTTTGGGATATCTGTTCAGGACTTCATGTCCTTCTTCCGTCACCAGAACCAGATCCTCGATCCTCACACCCAGCTCTCCTTCCAGATAGATGCCAGGCTCCACGGAAAAAATCATACCAGGCTTCAGCACATCATCATTGACTGAGGATACATCTCCATACTCGTGGACTTCAATTCCGATGGAATGACCTGTCCTGTGGGTGAAGAATTCTCCATATCCTTTCTGCTCGATGACTTCTCTTGCCGCTTTATCGATATCGCTGAATCTGACGCCGGGCTTCACCATTTCTATGGCTTTGCGGTTCGCTTCCAGCACGGTTTCATAGACTTCTCCCGCTTTTTCATCCAGTTCCACATAGAACACGGTCCTCGTCATATCTGAAGCATAGTTGTCTTTTCTGCATCCGATGTCCAGAATGATGGAATCTCCCTCTTTGAGCAGCCTATGGCTGTTTTCATGATGGGGATTCGCTCCGTTTTTCCCATAGGCGATGATCGGTGTGAAAGAGAACCCGTCAGCGCCTAATGTTTCATAGATCTCCCTGAGTCTCTCCTCCATCTCTTTTTCCGTCATGTCTTCATGGATGGCATCAATGAGCATGGTCATGGCATCATCATTGAGCTTCGATGCCTCTTTCATGAAACGGATCTCTTCTTCGTCTTTCTGAGACCTTATCAGATCAAGAAGCAGGGATGAGTTCACATATCTTGTCGAACCCGTTGTTTCCATGAGCCTGATGAGAAATCCTGATGGCCAGTTCTTATCGATTCCAAGCACTTTTTCCTTTTCCAGTTTTTCCGCAAGGAGCGAAATGGAGTCCGTGGTATCCTTGATCCAGACAAAGTCCAGATCATCGGATTCCTTTTCCGGAAACAGTTCATTGATGAAGAGCACCGGTTTACCCGACGGACGGACAAGAAGAACCAGAAGTCTCTCTCCCGCCTCAATCCAGCGTCCTGTGAGATAGAAAATCGATGCAGTGTCTGTGACCAGAAGCTGTTCCAGATTCTTTTCCTTCATCAGTTCTTTCAGTTTTACAATTCTTTCTGAATACAAAAAGTCCCCCTCCTCTATTCGTTTCTGAAATGCCGAAGCATCCCTATTTCTTTTTTCCCTTTGCGTAGTAGTACAGCGTCTTCACAGGCATACCTGTGGCCCCCTTTGGCAGATAGCCTCTGGCGGAAGCGATATCTGAGGTGCCTGCGATATCCAGATGCACCCAAGGCGTATCTTCCACAAAAGCTTCAATGAAGGCCGCTGCCGTACTGGCACCGCCCCATCTGCCTCCGGTGTTCTTGAGGTCTCCTCGGTCTCCCTTGATGAGGTCTCTGTATCCTTTGGATAATGGAAGCTGCCACATGGGCTCTCCAGCCTCTTCTGCCGCTTTCTCGACTCGGGCATAGAGTTCCTTGTTGTTGGTGAATCCGCCGGTATTGAACTCACCCAGCGCCACCACGCATGCACCTGTCAGCGTGGCCACATCCACCACCTCACTGACCCCTTCATGCTTGATGCTGTAATAGACGGCATCTGCCAGTGTGAGTCTTCCTTCCGCATCCGTACTATGAACTTCGATGGTCTTTCCCGCCATGGACCCCACAATGTCTCCAGGTACATAGGCATCTCCGGAAATGACATTGTCCGTGGCCAGAACCACAGCCGTGACGTTTCTTTCCACTTTATTCAACGCGATGGCTTTCATGGCGCCTATGACAGCTCCTGAACCGCCCATATCCCCGTTCATGGTGATCATGGAAGGTCCTGGCTTCAGTGAGTATCCACCTGTATCAAAGGTGACCCCTTTGCCTACAAGACCGATGGGCGCTTCATCTTTTCCACCCCTGTATCTCATGATGATGCCCTGAGGCTCGTTGGTGGATCCCTTTGCAACGGACAGGAATGCCGTCATACCGAGCTTCTCGCATTCTTCTCTGCTGAGGATGGTCACTTCAACACCTGCCGGTTCAAGCTCTTCCTTCGCAATCCTGGCCAGCGCCACTGGTGTCAGTGTTATGGCAGGTTCATTGATGAGATTACGTGTCAGGAAGATTCCATCCATGATGTTTTCGATTTCCGCAAGCTCCGGAAGGACTTTTTCCTCTTTTCCTTCCAGAAGAATCAGAGATACTTCCTCCAGATTGAAGTCCTGCTTCTTGGAAAGGTATTTATCGAATCTGTATTCTGCATGATAGAGCCCTTCAGCGAAAGCTTTGGACGATTTTCTGTAGCATAGACCCGAGAACTTCGGAAGCTTCGCGGAAGCCTTCTTCACCTTCAGCTTTGAAAGCTCTTTCGCTCCCTTGAATGCTGCAAGTCTCAGAATCTCTTCATCCACTTTCTCTTCTTCTCCAAGTCCGAGGAAAATCTGAACCGTCTCTTTTTCCACATTCACATGGCTGAAAAGCTCTTCTGCTTCCCCTTTAAAGAGATTGCTCTTCTTCAGATGTTCCAGAACCTTCTCGTATCCCTCACTTTTCTGATCCTTACATACAAGAATCAGTTCTGCTTCCTGTTTCTGTCCGATGGTTATTTTCAAATTCATCACCCTTTCAATTTTCATATCTATCTTTCATTCTACTATAAGCACGCTGAAAATAGTAGGTGCTCGAATATACATCTATAGTGGATTCGCCAAATCTCTGTACTACTTTGTCTCTCAGGTTATTCATAGTCTCTTCATTGCTACAGCCAATCTGAAATGGTATACTTGATACAACTAAACTCGTTCGGAGGAAAATTTAATGGAAAAAATCGCAATTTTTACAGACAGTGCCTGCGACCTGCGGGACAAAGATCTCGAAGAATATGGAATCAGATTTCTGCCACTACAGATCATATATAAAGACAAAACCTATCGTGACCGTGTGGAAATCAGCGCGGATACAGTCTATGACAACTTTGAGAAGGAAGTGCCCAAAACCAGTCTTCCAAAAGGCGTTGACATCGACCAGCTATTCAAGGACCTTGTCGCTGAAGGCTATACCCACGCCATCGGTGTTCTTATTTCCGGAGGCCTTTCAGGTACAGCGAACTCTGTAAAGCTGGTAGCGCAGGAACATCCTGAAATCGAGACATTCATCTTCGATACACTGAATCTGTCCATGGCAGAAGGCATTCAGGCACTGAATGCAGCAAAAATGGTCAGAGAAGGAAAAAGCTTCAATGAAATCAAGGAAACTCTGCCAAAGCTGAAGAAGACCGTAGATACCTACTACTGCCTGGCTACCCTCGAATATCTCATCAAGGGAGGCAGAATCGGAAAAGTTTCAGGAACCATCGGTCAGATGCTGAACATCAAACCCATCATTTCCGTCAATGAAGAAGGCGTCTACTACACCGTGGACAAAGCCAGAGGTACCAATCAGGCATACAGCAAACTCATTGACATCCTGAAGGATAATCTGGAGAAAACCAAGTGCAAGGTATGGGTCATGCATGGCGGTGCGAAGAAAGAAGCGCAGAAAATCGTAGAACGCATCAAGGACCTTCCAGGGATTCTTTCTCTGGAGTATGATCAGATCAGTCCCGCACTGGGTGTTCATACAGGAAAAGGACTGGTTGGGATCTGCGTAGAGAGAATCATCGGAAAGTAGAGCCTTGACGAAGTCCCAATCGTATACTACAATCAATTTATGGCTAGGGGTGCTTAAAAAGCTGAGAGACATGATGTCAACCCTGTTACCTGATCTGGTTAGTACCAGCGTAGGGAAGCGGATAAACGAAAGTTTTAACTGTCTTACCTAAAAGTAAGGCAGTTTTTTATTTTATCCTGGCCTTTTAACAAAAGGAGGTATAAAAAATGACCCTATTTCTAAGCAGTGCCAAGGAGGCACTGAACACACTCATTGCCGAACCCGCATCACTTGCCGCCCTTGTAATCGTCCTTATGATGATCATCTTCATCATGGTGGTGAAGAAAGTGAAGCTGACACCTCTTCTCATGGCACAGATCAGTATTTCTGTTGCCATCTGCGCAGTACTGAATGCATTTCCCATGTTCAGAATGCCTCAGGGTGGAAGTGTGACCCTTGCGTCCACACTCCCCATCATCATCATGGCCTACGCCTATGGACCCGAGGTGGGCATGCTCACCGGATTCCTTTTCGGTGTGGTCAATCTGTTCCTGGGTCCCTATATCATCCATCCTCTGCAGACGCTGCTGGATTATCCGCTGCCTTTCATGCTGGTGGGTGCATCCGGTTACTTCAGAAACCGATATCTCGGCAGCATCATCGGTCAGGCTCTTAGGCTTTTCATGCATGTCCTTTCCGGAGTGATCTTCTTCTCTTCCTATGCCCCTGTCGGGCAGCAGGAAGGACTGGGCCTCTGGATCTACTCCACAGGATATAACGGTTCCTTCGTTGCGGTGGAACTGATCATTCTTCTTGTGATCCTTGCTGTGATTCCATGGGAAAGATTCATGAAGGTTCTGGAAAGAACAAAGCCCAGACTGCCCATGAAGAGCTCCACAGATCATCAGTAAACTTAACCTTCACACGAAAAAACCGCCAGGGTTCATCCCCTGACGGTTTTTTCATATACTTTTTCCGGTTCTACAGGAAAGGAATCACTTTTCTCTTCACTGCTTTGTTTCTTGCATAGATGTCCGCTTCATCGTCCTTGAACGCTTCCATGATCACATCATATTCGGGGTTGGTCGCTGCAAACCTTTCAGCCTGACCTGATTCCATATGCTCCGCGAATTCAGGATTGATCGGCAGCTCTGCAATGAGGGGAAGCCCCATTTTTTCCGCCTGACTCTCAGCTGAATTGTTCGAGAACACATTCATGCGTTCTCCGCACTTGCCGCATGTGATGTAGGACATGTTCTGGATGACACCCTTCACTGGAATCTCCAGCTTTTCTGCCATATTGACCACTTTCTGCACGATCATGGACACCATGCTCTGTGGTGTGGAAACCACCACAAGGTAGTCCACCGGGAACTGCTCCATGATGGTCATGGCCACATCTCCTGTACCAGGTGGCATATCGATCAGAAGATAGTCCAGTTCGCCCCAGTCTGTATCAGTAAACAGCTGCATCAGGACATTTCCAAGAACAGGCCCCTTCCAGAGAAGAGGCTCCTCTTCATCGATCATGAAGTTCATGGAAATGGACTTGATGCCAAGACCTGTTTCCACAGGCACGAACTTGTACACGTCCTTCACGTCAGTAGGCGCATATCCTGTCTTCTCCTTTTCCAGACCAAAGAATCTGGGCATGGATGGACCTGTGATGTCTCCATCCAGGACACCTACTTTATAACCGAGTTTTCTCAGCTGTACGGCTAAAACTCCAGTGACGGTGGATTTACCGACACCACCTTTACCGCTTATGACTCCTACGACATGCTTGATCTTGCCATACTTGGGCTTGATCAGATCGCATTTCATATCTTTCAGACATTTATTCTTTACTGCGCATGTAGCACACTTCACCATATATTACCTCCTAGAATCCTTCGGGTTTCGTATCAGAAATGATGGTTTCCCATCCTTCCATGTCATTGACATAATTTCCCAGGATATAGTAGTCTTTCTTCACATATTCAGCATTCATCTTCAATGTCACCACTGCTTTAAACACAATTGTCGTATACCCCTGGGTGTTGACCTCCAGAACCACATCCGCCGTTTCTCCGTGAGAAAGGACAACTGCACCTTCCTTCAAGGCTTCTTCCCTGAAAACTTCGATATCTCTTGAAAGCTGATACTTCAAGGTTTCTATATCATCATAGAATTTAATGCCAACGCTCTTCCCATTATACTCCTCTTTCACCGTTTTGATAAGGTCTATGAAGGATCCATAATAGATCTCCTGGAAGAACTTCGGCTTACGGATCGTGTACAGGTTCTGAATGAGGTTGTTATCGATACGATCCGTAACGGCATAACTCCCTTCCTCGTTATAGAAATTCGCCTGCTCCTGATCCGAGACTCCTGCCACATAATTGTAGTAGATTATGTGCCCCTCCATATCATGTATTTCAAACACATAATCCGGTTCATGGGAAATAATCTCTTCCACTTTCTTCGCAGTGGAGAGACTCTCATAGAGTCCTGTTATGGTGCTCTTGTCTGTGACGATGAATCTGAATCCTTTGTCTCTGGTGCTTTGGATGATGATCTTACTGATTTCCTGAGAATTCATGAACTCAAAATCAGTATTTCTGAAACCGTATTTCACCTTCAGGGAGTCCAGTCTCGTACAGCCGCCAAGAATCAGTACTGCGAGAACCAGAAGAACCAGTATGTTTTTCTTACTTGTCTTCACCACTATTCAGCTCCTTGATGATATTGGCAAGACGCGCAAACCTCTCAACAGTCAGCGTTTCTCCTCTTGCTTTGAGATCAATGTCCGCTTTCTCCAGAGCTTCTTCAATGAATTCCCTGGAATAACCCATGGCTTTGAGATTGTTTGACAGGGTCTTTCTTCTCATGTTGAAGACCTGTCTCACAAGCTTGAAGAAGAGCGCTTCATCTTTGACCTTCGCTCTAGGCTCAGAAAGCTTCGTCAGTCTTATGACCGTGGAATCCACCTTGGGTCTTGGTATGAAAGACTCAGGAGGAACGGTCCTAATGATCTTCGAGTCACAGTAGTACTGAACCAGCACCGACAGTGCACCATAATCCTTGGTGCCCGGTCCTGCGTTCATGCGCTCCGCCACTTCCTTCTGGATCATGATGGTCAGGGACTGGAAGTCCGTCTTGTCATTGAGAATCTTCGTGATGATGGGCGTAGTCACATAATAGGGCAGATTCGCCACAAGCTTTATGGAATCACCCTCTGCCAATTCACTTAGGTCCACCTTGGTGGCATCTTCATGGAGAAGCACGAAATGCTCGTACTCCTTCAGCTCTTCCTTAAGAATCGGAATCAGCTTCTCATCCAGTTCAATGGCTGTGACCTTTCCTGCCGCTTCCAGAAGCCCTCTTGTGAGGGTTCCTACACCGGGTCCAATTTCAATTACATGATCTTCCTTTGTGATTTCCGCACCTTTTATGATATCCTTCACGATATTCATGTCCACCAGGAAATTCTGTCCCAGACTCTTGGTGAAACGGAACCCGTATTTTTCCACAATCTGTTTTGTTGAATTATTCATATTTGTACTCCTCAAAGTTACTTACGATGGCTTTTTCGAATTCTTCCTTGGATATCCTGTAGGAATTCAGCCTGGACAGGAAGGAGGAAGTATTTCCGTACCCGATCCCCAAAGCCTTCCCCAGGATCTGTCTTCTCTTCTTCGAATCCTTTGCGCCAGACAGTTTGAAGAAGACCATGTCTCTGGTGCTGAACAGCACCACCTTGTCTTCCACCACCGCCTTCGCATTTTCCAGCGCTCGGATGATGGCCGCAGCATCGGCATTCTCCACACCCACGTTTCCGTTCTTCGTGCCTTCGTCTCTCATGATATAGGCATGCTTGGCAACGGGCACTCTTTTGGAGATCATCCTTCTGATTCTTTCTCCTGCATGGTCGGGATCCGTCAGAATGATGACTCCGGTTCTTTTTGCAGCTTCTCTGATCTTGTTCATGGAATCCTCATTGATTCCGTATCCGTGGACTGCAATGACCTCCGCATCCACCGCTTTCTTCACGGCGGAGATATCATCTTTGCCTTCAACCACAATCACTTCTTTTATCATATTATTATCACCTTCAAAATTTCTACCCCTTATTATAACAGAAAAACCATTATACATGAAAAAAAGGAATAGACAAGTTTTTCCACTTGAATATTCCCTGATTTCTATTTTAAAATACTATTTCATACTAGTTTAAAATATAGATGGTTACGTTTCTTCTACCCCATGTCAGTGCTGCACTGACGGAATTCATGTAAAGATCCACTCTGTTGCCTTTAATGGCTCCACCGGTATCTTCTGCAATGGCATACCCGTAGTTTTCAACATAAACCTTCGTACCATATGGAATGACTCTTGGATCTACAGCGATGGTAGACCATCCGCCTTCCACTCTTCTAGGTACGGTTCCTGTAGCAGTGATGCCATCCAGAGCATAGGCTGTGGCTTCCACAGTATAGGCCTTTGAATAACTCAGGCTGCTTGGAACAGATCCACCTCTTGATGCGATGATTGAGGATGTGGAAGGTTTCTTGACAGTCTGCACCACTTTGGTTCCTACTGCAACAATCTTGTCCACAGGCTCCTTGATCACTTCTTCGGATAATTCCACGACAGCGACTTCTACGCCGTCTTCATAGGTGATTTCCTTCGTGATCTTCTTCTCGCCCTTGACACCTTCCTGCTTCACAACACTCTTTCCTTTAAGCATAGTGCTGTCTTTCTTTTCCTGAACACCGAATGCGATGCTCTGGGTTTCTTCAATGACTTCTGAAGTCACTCTGACGATGCTCATTTTCATGCCGCTTTCAATGCGTTCTTCCAGAGCTACAGAGAATTTGTCCTTTTCGTTGAAAGGAATCTTTTCCGCTTCCAGAAACTCCTTCACCGTTTTCTCCGGTGTAAGATAAGTCTTTACTTCACCATCCGCTGTCAGTTCCACTGAAACTGCTCTATCGACCGTCATGCTCATGCCACTGATGATTGGCGCATCCAGATCTACTGATAGTTTGTCTTTTTCGTATAAAGTCACATCTTCTGCTTTTAAGAAAGCTCGTACGGTTTTTTCTGGTGTCAGATAAGACTGAACTGCTCCATCGGCAATGAGTTCCACAGGAACTGCACGATCGATCTCAATCTTGTCTGTCTTTGCTAAAACATCAGATGTATTTCTGTCTACTTTATCTTTCTTTTCCAATGTGATGCCGTTTTCTTCTAAAACTTCATCCACGGTATTTTTAAATGTTGATACTACTTGCTCTTTTCCATCGATAACAATAGTAACGTGTTTCTTCATGCTGTTTACGCTTATGGCTACTGTCAGTATGACCACCGCTGCAAACAATGAAATGAAAACACTCTTTGAAAAAAATCTTTTCATATTACCCTCCTTTGAGCTACGGACATATTATAGCTACGGGTAATTCAAGTGTCAAAAAACAGCGTTAACCATTAAATATCAATGAGTAACGCTTTTTCAACTTCTAAATATGAATAATTTGTTAACACCCGACTTCACAATCGAAAATCATAATTTATATAGAAAGTAATCGTTTTAAATTATCTGCTGTGATTTCCAGCACTTCTTCTCTTGTGAGTCCTTTGATTTCCGCAATCTTCTCTGCGACCCCAAGCAGGTAATCTGACCGGTTTCTCTTCCCTCGAAAAGGAACAGGTGCCATGTAGGGTGCATCCGTTTCGATGAGTATCCGGTCCATCGGAATTTCCTTCACCACATCAGGAAGCTTTCTCGCATTCTTGAAAGTAATCACTCCGGATACACCGATGTACCCTCCGATCTTGATGATCTCTCTGGCCATTTCCACACTTCCAGAGTAGGAATGAAATACCGATACTACATCTTTATATTCTTTTGCGATGGCGAGAATATCTTCATGAGATTCCCTATCGTGTAAAATGATAGGTAGTTCAAGGCTTTTCGCAAGCTCATACTGATCCCTCAGCACGCGAATCTGAACTTCTTTGGGCGGATTCGAATCCCAGTAGTAATCAAGTCCCACTTCTCCCACGGCTCTGAACTTTTCTCCTTTCAGAATTTCCGTCAGTTCTTTTCTCACTTCTTCACTGTATTCATCTGCATGTTCCGGATGAATTCCTACTGCTCCATAAATGAAATCATATTTTTCGGTGAGCTCCACGGTCTTTTTTACGGACGCATAGTCCGAGGACATATTAAGGATTGCTCCTACTCCATTTTCCTTCAATTCCTCAAGAAGCGTTTCACGGTCTTCATCAAACTGCTCGTCGTCATAATGGGCATGGGAGTCAAATATCTGTGCCATTTTTTCATCAACCTTTCTGTTTTCGATTTTCCGGACTTGTGAAGTGAAAACTTTACATTCATGAACGAATTGTAAACAATTAACGCGAACGTTCATAATATGTACATAAATGTATCAAACGTAGTCATTTCAATGGGTACAGCAGTTATGAAGACATCTTCACAGCTATAAACTTTCTAAATCCGGCGCTATTTGTAAGAATTCTGTCATAATATTCCAGATTTCTCATAGTAAACCCCTAGCAGAGTCATATATTTTCCGTTGCCAGAATTCCTTACTCTTTCAGTGTAACATGAATGAGTTGTTCCATAAACATCTGGTATGGGATCAGAAACTTTCCGATGGGGATTCCTTCCACCGGTTCTGATTTCTGATCCCATACCGGAACTTCCGCAGGTTCTTGATTTTTCCCGCTGATACATCTTGACGTGATGTATCACGCCATGATATACTCACTGTATCGAAACTTGATATAACAACTTATGATATAGGAGGATACAATGGATACGGAGATATTAATGAAGCAATTCCTGCCCATGACGGAAAGTGCCTACTACATCCTTCTCAGCCTCCATGAACCAAGGCATGGCTACGGTATCATGCAGCATGTGGAGGAAATCACCGAAGGAAGAATCCGGATCGGGCCAGGAACCATTTACGGAACGCTGTCAAAACTTGAAAAGGAAGAACTGATTCTACAGAAGCAGGAAACGGACCGCAAGAAAATATACAGTCTCAGTGACAAAGGGAGAGCCGTTCTTCAGCTGGAACTGAACAGACTGCAGGAACTGGTCAGAAACGGAATCAGAGAAACGGAGGTGCAGAAATGAATCGTATGAAAACCGTCTGGTACTGGTGGTGGGGATGGAACCCTGTGCACATGGAGAATATGCTCGAAAGGATGGAAGCCTCAGGCTGGAAACTCTTCCAGGTGGATTTCTTCGGTCTGCGTTTCAGATTCAGGAAAGGTCAGGAAGAGACTGTCCGGTATTCTGTGGACTATCAGCCTGAAATCGAGGAGGACTATCTGTCCATTTTCGAGGAGGACGGATGGCAGATGAAGTGGAGCGGAGGCGGCGGATGGTATCTGTGGAGAAAGGCATACACTACGCAGAGGCCTGAAATTTTCACAGAAAACAGCTCGCTTATCGAGCGGAACAACCGTCTCCTGAAACTTTTGACCCCACTGTTCTACATGCTGATCATCTTTTTCGTGATCCTTCTCATAGCTGGATATGAAAAATTTCAGTGGCTCATCTGGTTCTATGTCACCATCATCGGGCTCTATATCTATATGCTCTATCAGCTCCGAAAGTATAATCAGAAGCTGAAAAACGAGATCAGAGAGTGAAAACTGATTCCTGTAAATAAGAAGAGATGAAGTCGGAGCCGCATAGTCTGCTCCACTTCATCTCTTTCATTTACTTTTCTATTAGCTGACTACGGTTCCTTCTTCCATGTCCTGGTCCAGTCCCACCAGCGCAAGACTGTCCTTTGTCGCCGCTGCAAGAATCATGCCCTGGGAGACTTCCCCTCTCAGCTTCGCACTCTTGAGATTGGCTACGAGAATCACTTTCTTTCCGATGATGTCCTTGGGATCGTAATATTCCGCAATGCCTGAAATGACCTGACGGATTTCATTACCCAGATCCACTTTCAGCTTCAGAAGCTTCTTTGCGCCCTTCATAGGCTCGCATTCAAGAACCTTGGCCACTCTGAAATCAAGTTTCGCGAAATCGTCGATGGTGATTTCCTCTTTGAGAGGCTTGATGTCTTTCTTCGGTTTCACTTCTTCCTGAAGGGATGCCAGTTCTTCCAGTTTCTTTTCCACATCGATTCTCGGGAAGATGATTTCTCCCTTGTTCACCTTGACGCCTGACTTTGTGGCACCGAAGGATGCAACACTGTCAAAGGAGATTTCTTCCGCGCTGATCTGAACTCTGATCTTCTCTGCAGTTGTCGGCAGGAAGGGTTCCACAAGTGCCGCCACGATGCGTAGGACCTCAACGAGATTATAAAGCACGCCACCGAGTCTTCCCTTCTGCTCTTCGTCCCTTGCAAGAATCCAGGGTGTTGTTTCATCTATATACTTGTTCGCACGACCAATCAGTGTCCAGATGTGACTGAGCGCTTCCGGAATCTTCAGTCCGCCAATGGCATCGGAAACAAGCTTTGGTGTCTTTTCGCATAAAGCGATGAGATCCGCATCAAATTCTCCTTCAATCTTCTTTTCCGGAATGACGCCTTCAAAGTACTTGTCCACCATGGAAACGGAACGGGACAGAAGATTTCCAAGATCATTGGCCAGATCCGAATTGATCTTCTTTATGAACGTTTCGTTGTTGAACAGGCCATCACTGCCGAAGGGAATTTCTCTTAGGAGGAAATATCTCACTGCATCCACACCGAAATGTTCCACGAGGACCACAGGGTCCACCACATTGCCCTTGGACTTGCTCATTTTGCCTCCGTCCACCAGAAGCCATCCATGACCGAAGACCTGCTTTGGCAGCTCCACTTCCAGTGCCATGAGCATGATGGGCCAGTAGATGGTATGGAACCTTAAGATGTCCTTGCCGATGAGATGCACATCCGCCGGCCAGTACTTCTTGAAGAAGTCTGTATTCTCGCTGCCGTATCCCAAAGCGGTGATGTAGTTTGAAAGTGCATCGATCCATACATAGACCACGTGCCCCTCATCAAAAGTCACCGGGATTCCCCAGTCAAAGCTGGTTCTTGAAACGCACAGGTCCGTAAGACCAGGTCTTAAGAAGTTGTTGAGCATTTCATTCTTTCTGGACTCCGGCTGGATAAAGTGAGGATTCTCCTCAATATGCTTAATGAGTCTGTCCGCATATTTGCTCATCTTGAAGAAGTAGGCTTCTTCCTTGGCCTTTTCCACGGCTCTTCCGCAGTCCGGACATTTGCCGTCCACCAGCTGTGAATCTGTCCAGAAGGACTCATCCGGTGTGCAGTACCATCCTTCATATACACTCTTGTAGATGTCTCCCTGATCATAAAGCTTCTTGAAGATATCCTGTACCGCTTTGATATGGTAATCATCTGTGGTTCTGATGAACTTATCATAGCTGATGTCCATGAGTTTCCACAGATCCTTGATGCCCGCTACAATATGATCCACGTAGTCTTTCGGTGTTACCCCTTTTTCTTCGGCCAGTCTCTGGATCTTCTGTCCATGTTCGTCACTTCCAGTGAGGAACATCACGTCATATCCGTCTTTTCTCTTGTATCTTGCCAGAGCATCCGCCGCAACGGTGGTATAGGTGTTCCCAATGTGAAGATTTGCGGATGGGTAGTAGATCGGGGTTGTGATGTAATAAGTTTTACTCATTCTTTAATTCCCTCCTAAAATATAAAAAATCTCTATGGCTGTAAGCCATAGAGACGTATTCAATACGTGTTACCACTCTATTTCGCATCTGCCTCGCAGCATCGATGCCTTTAAAGGTGATGCAGATCACCTAAGGCCATGTAACGGTAGCACCCGTGCATCCTGAGCTATTCAGATGCAAGACTCCGAGGCCATCTTCCGAAACTTCTCTCCTGCCTCTCTTTCACCATGCGTAGGCTCTCTATAAGGATTCCATCTCGTACTCTTCTCTTCTTCGTCTTTCAGTCTATATCGTATTTCATTCTAGCAAAGAATCAGGGAATATGCAATGCATCTCTTTGGTTTTCAGCCTCGAAGACTTCAGAAAATTCACATGAAGAACTGCTGCCCCTGACTTTTTATAATAATCTATAGATATTTGCCCTTTCCTGTACTATAATATACTTTGTACGGGGGCGTAGCTCAGCTGGGAGAGTGCCACACTGGCAGTGTGGAAGTCGTGGGTTCGAGTCCCATCGTCTCCACCATAAATAAACCGTAACAGCAAAGGAATCTCCTTACAGCAAGGAGGTTCCTTTGCTGTTTTCCTGCCGGAATTTCCTTCTTTCTGCATTCCACTGAACTTGACACAAGGAGGTCACTATGAAGAAAGAGAATCCCTTTGACAATGAAGTAAGGAACTATGAAGAATGGTTCAAGATCAATGATCAGCTTCTGGAATCGGAACTGGATGCCATATATCAAGTGCTGCCTTCTACTGGAACCGGCATCGAAATCGGTGTAGGCACAGGCATTTTCGCGTCGAGGACGGGAGTGAAATTCGGAATCGAGCCTTCACAAAACATGGCTGAAGAAGCCATCAGAAAAGGAATCTGCGTTACAATCGGTACCGCAGAAGATCTTCCTGCTGAGGATGCAGCCTTTGATTATGCCATGATGATTACAGTGGACTGTTTTCTTTCCGATTTACCGAAGGCATTTGAAGAAATCCATCGGATCCTCAAACCTGACGGAATTCTGATCATCGCCTTTCTGGATAAAGCGACACCACTGGGCGCACTCTATGAAAAGAACAAGCATCTTCATGAAAGCTATAAAGATGCTGTTTTCCATACCTCTTCGGAGATGGAGATCTTTCTTGAGCAAGCGGATTTCATCGTCCAGGCGAAATATCAGACCATATTCTCACTGGAGAATATTTATCAGAAGCCCATTGAAGGCTCTGGAGATGGTATCTTCTGTGTTTTCAGCGCGAAAAGAAAATAACGGGATTTCAGACTTGCTGCCGTTCCTGTCGTTTCACCGGAAGAGATGTTCTTACTTTCATTGACACGGAATACCCCTGATGGTATATTTTACTAGACCTTGTTCTCGATAATCAGGAAACAGGGAACTATGAAAATAAGATCATATCGGGGAGATGTTATATGAAAATCGGATTAATCAGATGCCTGCAGACAGAGGATATGTGCCCTGGCACCATCTGTTTTAAAGTCATGAGCATCAATAAACTTGCCTTTAAGGATGTTCTTGAGGATATTGAAATTGTCGGAGTGAACACCTGCGGGGGATGTCCCGGCAAAAAGTCTGTCACCAGAGCTGCGGAAATGGTGAAACGTGGGGCGGAAGCCATCGCATTCGCATCCTGCATCACCAGAGGGAATCCCATCGGATTCGCCTGCCCTCATGCGGAACAGATGATCGCCGCTGTGGAGAAGAAAGTCGGAGAAAGCGTGAAGATTTTCGACTATACGCACTGAAGCACCGAAAAGATGAAGGAGAAAAATCATGATATATCTGGATTACAACGCCACGACTCCCATAGATGAAGAAGTCGCCACTGCTATGCTGCCCTATCTCTATGGAACCTTCGGGAATCCATCCAGTGGTCATGCTTTCGGATTTTCCGCCAGAAAACCCATTCTAGAAGCACGCCTTCAGGTGGCAGCCCTGTTGGGCTGCGATGCCGAAGAAATCGTATTTACCAGTGGTGGCAGTGAATCCAACAATATGGTTATAAAAGGTGTCGCCCACACCTACAGGAATAAGGGAAATCACATCATCACGTCTCAGACGGAGCACCCTGCGATCATGAAACCATTAAGCTATCTGGAAGAGCTTGGGTATGTGGTCAGTTATGTTTCAGTGGACCAGGACGGATTAGTCGATCCAGATGAAATTGATGGCCTCATCACATCTGAGACCATTTTGGTGACCATCATGCATGCCAATAATGAAACGGGGACCATTCAGCCCATCAAAGAGATTGCAGAGATCTGTGGCCGGAGAAACGTGCTTTTCCACACTGATGCTGCCCAGTCCATAGGGAAAGTGCCTGTGGATGTAAGAGAGCTTGGTGTTGATTTTCTTACTGTGGCAGGGCATAAACTGTATGCACCAAAAGGTGTAGGTGCTCTATTCATTCGTGACGGCATCGAAATTGAACCACTGATTCATGGAGCCGGTCATGAGAGCGGCAGACGAGCAGGCTTTACCTGATCCTTGAAGTCGGATTAGGTAAAGCCTGCGAAATCGCCCAGGATAGGCTGCAGCATTCGGACACCAAAGATCTCACAGATTATTTCTACCGCACCCTGAAAAAGAAGTTCGGTGAAGCCATCGTTCTTAATGGGCATCCGGAGAAGAGACTGCACAATACGCTGAACATCTCTTTTCTCGGTCACAACGGTCACGAAATAATGCAGTTTATGAAAGACATTGCTGTCTCTACAGGTTCAGCATGCCATACCGGTATGACTGCCATTTCCCCTGTCTTGAAAGCCATGGGCGCTGATGAGGAAACAGGAAGAGGTGCAGTACGATTCAGTCTGGGAAGATATACCACCAGAGAAGAACTTGATGTTGTGGTCAGCAGGTTATCCGATTTCATGGATGACAATTGATTGCTTGCCTAGATATATAATCTTTCAGAAGCAGGAAAATAAAACACCCTTCTGCACTGGGCCTGAACACATTTCCTGTTTCTGATCATTTCATTTTCTATTTTTTAAAAAAATATTGAATAATGTTCTTGAAAAAACAGAAGAAAAGCTGTAAAATGAAATAGTTGACTTATGCAGATATGGCGGAATTGGCAGACGCGCTAGCTTCAGGTGCTAGTGGGGGCAACCTCGTGCAGGTTCAACTCCTGTTATCTGCACCAGCAGAAAAAGACTTCATTTCAGAATGAAGTCTTTTTTCATGCCTTTTTTTCAATACACATCACAACTTCATTGAATCATCAGCAGAACGAATAAAGCAGAGGTCTCTCATACCGTCCGTATGAGAAATCTCTGCTTTTCATTTCCTGCAATCCTTCCGCTTCTATCTGGTGGCCAGAAATTTCTCCACTTCATCAGGCGTGATGAGGATGTCCTTGGACAGATTCTCACAGCCGTCATTCGTGATGAGAATATCATTTTCCAGTCTGATTCCGATGCTTTCTTCCTCGATATAGAGTCCAGGCTCTACAGTGATGACCATACCTTCTTCCAGAATCACATCACGCTTCCCTACATCATGGGTATCAAGGCCCAGATAATGGGAGGTATTATGATAGTAGTACTTCCTTACATCCTCATCCTTCTCGATGAGCCCCAGAGCCTTCAGCTCCCTGGCATAGATTTCATGGACCAGTTCGTTGATTCTGCTGTAAGGCACCCCAGGCTTCAGCATCTTCAGCACTTCATCATGGGCTTTCAGGACCAGTTCATAGAAGGTTCTCTGCCTTTCCGTGAACTTACCGCTCACAGGGAAGGTTCTTGAGATGTCTCCATGATAATACTCATACTGTGCACCCAGGTCCAGCAGCACCATTTCATTCTCTTTCACTTCCTGATTGTTGGCCACGTAATGAAGCACGGTGGCATTATGGCCGCCGGCACAGATGGTGGTGAAGGCGAAATCCTTCACACCGCGGGACTTCAGTGTGAAGTCGAAATAGGCCTCCATCTCGTTCTCTTTCATACCAGGTTTGGCATGCTTCATGAGATTCAGGATGCCTTCCCCGGTGATTTCGATGGCTTTTCTGATCTTATCCACTTCTTCGGAGGATTTGATCACACGCAGTGCACAGATCTCGTTGTAGATGTTTTTCACCTTCACCTGAGGATACTTCGATAGAATCTCTTTGGCAAAAGCCACTCCTCTGGTGTCTAATGAGTCATAGCTGTCCTTCTCCATATCCAGGTAGATTCTGTACAGATCTTCCTTTGCGATGGACAGGTTGAGAAAACCATCAAAAGTGTCCAGATATTTTATATCCTCCACACCGGATACTTCCTTCGCCTTTTCAGGAGAGATGGTTTCTCCCACCCATTTCACCATCACCGGATCTCTTCTTTTGATGAAGAGGCTTTCCGTGATCTTTCCTTCCTGCTTCTTCACGGCCAGAATCACATGTTCCTCATCAATTCCTGTCATATAGTAGAAATTGCGGTTCGGAGTGAATTTGTACGCTTCATCCGCTGTCTTCTTGGGTGCCTGTCCGGCAAAAAGAAGCAGCATGGAATTGTCTTTCATCATTTCACCGATTTTATTTCTTCTGCTTACATGAAAATCTTTCATTCTTTTCCTCCTCAAGGATATTTTTTCAGTCTCTTACTAAATTGTAACACACTATGACGAAAGCCTTAACAGAGGAATCGATTATTTCTGCACCACAGGATAAGGTTCTGTAGCTCTCTTTTCATGATGAAATTGAACGAAAATACCCCTCATGGAAAACAGATCAGTCAGGCAGAAGCCTGTTCATCTCATAACAGTTATATTTCATGCCCCCGTTGAAAATACGCCGGTGATTGTTTACAATAGAGACAGGCAAAGTAGGAATAGATGCGTTAAGTGCCAGTAGGACGGGAAGTTGCCGCTGGACGAAAAACCTCATGGAGGTTTACGGTGTTTATTCCGCATTCCGTTGCCACAGAAGAGTCTTCTCTTTGTGTGGTTATTTCACCAATAAGGGAGGTCATTTTTTATGGAAAAAATGATAAGTTTATTCAAGTTGTCCGCACAAGAGATGAAGAAAACCAGAGTCATCGCTCTGGGCGGCATGTTCATCGCCATCAGCGTGGTTCTGTCTCTGTTTAAGGTTCCTCTAGGGCCTACACTGCAGATCAGCTTCGCTTCTCTGCCCATCGCCGCAGGCGGTATGCTCTTCGGTCCTTTCGTTGGCGCCATCATCGGATTCGTCAGTGATATTCTGGGTTATATCGTCCGTCCTCACGGATTCTTCTTCCCAGGCTTCACCCTGAACGCCATACTCATCGGCATGTTCTTCGGATTCTTCTTCTACAGGAAGAAGCTCACCTTCATGAGCGTGCTTCTAAGCGCACTCGTGATCACCGTGGTGATCAATCTGGGGCTGACTACCCTCTGGCTGAGTATGATGTACGGAGATGCCTTTATAGCGCTCCTTGGCGCAAGAGTCATAAAGAACCTCATTGAATTCCCAGTCTACACCTCTCTGCTCTTCATGGTGCTGAAACTGGTGGAGCGGCTGAGAGAGCGGATGAAATCACTGAGTAGCATGTGATGCTTATCCATACTGTACATGACGTGATCGTACTTAAAATAAAACATACCGGATTTCATCTTCTGAAATCCGGTATGTTTTTTATCTGTATTCCGATTGACTCAACTTCAATCAGTATTTATTCCACAGCCACCAGCTGCACGTTGATGATGTATTCTTCCTGATCGAAACTGTCCAGAAGCTCCTTCACACTCATGCTCATTTCTGAAGTATCCACGGTGAGATTCACACTTGCCGCATTATTGATCGGAATATCCTGATTGATGGTTATGATGTTGGCTTTCGATTCTCTCAGCTTTTCAAGTATTCTGGAAAGCACACCCGCTTCATGGCTGATAAGAAATGAAAAGGTCGCTTTTCTTCCCTTGCTTCCTTCCGAAAGCAGAAACACATGATCCTTGTACTTATAATAAGCACTTCTGGAGATGCCTACCGCTTTTACACCTTCGCTGATGTCCTTGACCTTTCCCGTGTGAATCAGTGTTTTGACTTCCAGCACCTTGGAAAAAATCTCCGGCAGAATCCTGCTGTTTACAATATACAGTTCATCGTCCATTTTAGTCACCTTCTTCGCATTTTTTATTATCTGTCTGTTACACCAAGTTTTACTCTCAGTTTTTCCAGCATATCGATGGTCATGGTTTCCAGATTGTATCTGGTCTTGAATCCCCACTCCTCAATGGCTGCTGAGTAATCGATGCTGTCAGGCCAGTTATCTGCTATGCCCTGTCTAACAGGATCCACATGATAGGTCATCTTGAAATCCTTGATGTGCTTCCCGATTTCCCTGGCGATCATTTCAGGATCGAAAGACATGGCAGAGATATTGAATGCATTTCTGTGAATCAGTTTCGAAGGATCCGCTTCCATAAGCTGGATGATGGCATCCAGTGCATCTGGCATATACATCATATCCATGAAGGTTCCCTTGTCTATGTAGGATTCATAGGATCCCTTCATAAGGGCATCATAGTAGATGTCCACTGCGTAGTCTGTGGTTCCACCTCCAGGAGGTGTCACATACCCGATGAGTCCAGGGAATCTTACGCCTCTGGTGTCCAGGCCGAATTTCTGGAAGTAGTAGTCGCATAGAAGCTCTCCGGAAACCTTCGTCACGCCATAAATGGTCGTGGGTCTCTGAATGGTATCCTGAGGCGTTGCGATCTTCGGTGTACTGGGACCGAAGGCACCGATGCTGCTGGGGGTGAAGAACTGTGTATCATTTTCACGAGCCACTTCCAGCGCGTTGACAAGACCACCCATGTTGATGTTCCATGCCAGCTGCGGATTGGCTTCCGCAGTTGCTGACAGAAGCGCTGCCAGATGAATGATGGTATCCACCTTTTCCTTCTTCACGATATCAGCCATATTCTGTGCATCCAGCACATTCAGAATCTCAAAAGGTCCTGCCAGAAGAGGTGAATCTTCATCCGGTCTTCTGATGTCTGTTCCGATGACGTTATCCACGCCATACTGCTCTCTTAGTACAGTGGTCAGCTCTGAGCCAAGTTGTCCCATGGCTCCAGTTATGAGTATTTTCTTCATGCTTTGTCTCCCTTAAATTACACCTAATTCTTTTCCTACTTTTTCATAGATTCTCACTGCTTCCATGAGCATCTCTTTTGTATGCTCAGCTGTGGGCATGTTTCTCACCCTTCCTGTACCTAGTGGCACTGTAGGGAATACGATGGACTTTGCATAGACTCCTTCTTCATTCAGTCTCTTCGAGAACTTCTGCGTGAGGTTTTCATCCCCGATGATCACTGGTGTGATCGGTGTTTCCGAATGTCCGATGTCAAAGCCGAGATTCTTCAGCTCTTCCTTCAGGAATTTTCCGTTTTCCCACAGTTTCTCATTAAGAGACGGATCTTCTTCCATGATGGTGATGGCTTCGATGCAGGCAGCAGCGTTGGCTGGCGTCAGGGATGTGGAGAAAAGGAACGGTCTGGCTCTGACTTTCAGCCAGTCGATGAGGTCCTTGCTTCCCGCCACATATCCACCTACAACACCGATGGCTTTTGAAAGTGTACCCATCTGGAAGTCGATATCCTTGGCATGACCGAAGTGCTTCACTGTTCCTGCTCCTTTGCCCATGACACCTGAACCGTGTGCATCGTCGATGTAGGATATGATATCCAGCTCCTTGCAGACTTCAACGATTCCGTCGATATTCGCCACATCGCCATCCATGGAGAATACACCGTCACTGATGTACATGATCTTTTCGTAAAGACCGGACTCGATGGCTTCTTTTCCCTTGGCTCTCAGATCGTCCATATCCTGGTGCTTCACTCGGATGATCTTTGCACCGGACAGTCTGCATCCGTCAATGATGGAGGCATGATTCAGTTCATCTGAAAGAATCGCATCCTTCTTGGTCATGACGGCAGAGATGGCTCCCATGTTGCAGTTGAATCCGGACTGGAAGGCGATGGCCGCTTCTGTTCCCTTGAACTTCGCAATCTTCTCTTCCAGCTCCACATGGATGTCCATGGTTCCGTTGATGGTTCTCACCGCACCGGCACCTACTCCATATTTGTCTGTTGCATCCTTAGCGGCTTTCTTCAGTCTTTCATTGCCCGCAAGGCCCAGATAGTTGTTTGAAGAGAGATTGATCAGCACTCTTCCATTTATCGTGATCTTTGGTCCGTTACTTCCTTCTAATACGTCAATTTCATTGTAGAGACCTTTTTTCTTCAGGTCATCCAGATTTTCTGTCAGGAATCTTTCCAGTAGCTTACTCATTTCAAAACCTCCTGTGTTCTTCGTGTATTTACAAATAGTTCTATTTGTCCATATACTTCATTATAGCAGACAGAGAAAAGTTATAAAACCTCTCCACGAGAATTTGACTGTTTATTAAGAAATCCTTTACATAAAAGAGCAGAATGACAAAAAGAGCAAGGTCATATCATAAAAACTGATATCCCTTACTCTTTCTCTGTTTTTCTCAGTTCATGCCTGAGCTTTATGATCTGTTTCAGTTCTGAAACCGAAAGATTATTCTCCTTGTTTCTGTGGAGGATCCCATGACAGTTCTCACAGATGGGTATGAAGTCCTTCTCGATGTCGTATTCCTCCATACGGTTCTCATCTCTTATGATGTGATGAATCTGAATATATCCCCTGGCCACATCACCATAATAATTCTCGTAATTGAATCCGCAGATGGCGCAGCTCATGCCTTTGCGCTTCAAAACCTTCATTCTGATTTCCGGATCGTTTTCAAATCTCGCTTTCACGCCGTAGATGAACTTGTCCGCATGAAGCATATATTCCCTGGCATCTCTTTCCACATCTTCCGGAAAGATGATGTCCGCATTGAATGTCTTCTTGTCGATCTTCTGAAGCCTTAATAGCGGCGTGCTTTCTTCTCTGATTTCATAGCCGTAGCTTTCAAACACATATTTGGAAGTGACGTTGCTGAGTTCTCTTGTAAGATCTTTTCCCCACCTGAGCTTACCTCGAAGCCTTTTGTAGTCATCCAGGTAAAGCACTCCATAAAATTCGGTCTTGTTGTAATGGATGGTGATGTCCCATCTGTCATGCTTTTCCATCTCATGGAAATGGAAGAAATCTCTCAGGTAATTGGGAATCCTGATTTCACCATAGGTCAGAAGAGATTTGTCTATTCTTTTGATGATGATATCGTCATCAATGACTTCGAAGGAATTGAACGACTTCTGCACGGGAATCCCACCACCTTTCCTGATTATTTAGACCAGAGACAGAAACCTCATGAAATTTTTCAAAATCACAGCTTATTCCATCATGAATTTTCGACATCCCCGATTCGCTGTTTTTTCAAGGGCTTCAGGGGAAATGTTCATGCACCGCTCATTATCCCGCTGAATAATCGATATAAAATTCTGTCTATTACCTATTATAAATTATAACAATGCTTTTCTCCACCAATAAAATAAACTTTTTTACTTAGCCCAGTTTTCTTTGTTGCATTAAATGAATCTTAGTGCTAACATAATGAAGAATTATTCCTAAGGGAGGCTAACTAGTGAATTTAAATGAAGTAATGAAATTCGTGGAAAGTGAATATATAGTGATCAACAACACCCCGTGCGAAATCTGCGGTGGAGATTTCCTCACAGAATCTGTAGGACTCACCTTTGAGAACGGGAAACCTGAAAATATTACACACTGTGTCTGTGAAAACTGTGGTCATGAAAGAGAATTTTCTTTCAGAGCACCTTTCATCGGCGCCATGAATCAGGAACCAGAACACGAAGAATTAAATTAGAGGTGAAGCATGAAAAAGGAAATCATTGATGCCATCAACAAGGATATTGAAGATGCACTGACAGAAGTATCAGATATGGAAGCGATTCTAGGAGAAGAGCCTGCACAGGATCTCATCAAGGAAAAGTTCAGGTCCCTTTCAGAGAAAGTATCCAGTCTTGAATCACTGCTGAAAAAAGAGGGTATCCTCTAATGGAAACAGAATGCATCCGCATTCTGTTTTTTTATTGATAATTATTCTCATACGTGTTTTACTGAATCTAGAGATAAATCAACATAAATGAAGGACAGGTGAAACCCATGCTATTAGAAACAGGCTGCGGATGCTCATGCGAAGGCTGCAAGAAAAACGGCGTCACATGTGTGGATAAAATCAGTCTTTTTGACTCTCTTTCCACTGAACAGAAAAATCTCATTCTTTCAAAGTCTCTGCATAAGAGCTACGAAAAAGGTGAACTCATCTTCTCTCCTGGCGACCCTGGAGACAATCTCTACATCATCAACAGCGGAGAAGTGAAAATATACAAACTGTCCAGTCAGGGGAAGCAGCAGATTCTCCATGTGCTGGGACCCAAGGATTTCCTCGGAGAACATGCGCTCTTTGACCAGAAACCCATCATGAACTCTGCAGAGGCCATGAAAAAGACCAACATCTGCATACTGAAAGGCTCCGACATCAGAGATCTGATCATGGAGCATCCGGAGATGGGCCTGAAAATTCTGGCTCAGTATGCCAAAAAGAACGTTCAGGTGCTGGCCATCGTGGAATCCATGGGACTTTATGATGTGGAGCAGAGAATCGCAAAGTATCTTCTGGACCTCTCAAGAGAGTTCTCCATGGGTGCATTCCGGCTTCCCTTCAGCAAGGGGACCCTGGCCAGCATCATCGGAACTTCTCAGGAGACCCTGTCCAGAAAACTCTCCAGTATGCAGGAGGAAGGAATCCTTGCTCTGTCAGGACAGAGAAACATCGAGATTCTCGATATGGAGCGTCTGGAAGAGATTCTGGAAGGCTGAAAGCAGATCCATCATCGAAAAAGACCATTATAAAGGGCATTCGTATCATAAGTATACGAATGCCCTTCTTTGTCTTCTTATTGCTCATTGATATTCCTGATTTGATTTTGGACTTCAGTCTCCCCTAGAGGATTAGATCTTCAGGTTTCCTCACTGCTTTATACTGATGCCGCAAGCTCCCCCACAAGATCATACTCCATGGCTTCTGTGATCACAACCTTCACAAAGGAGCCGACCATGAGCTCCTCCCTGGAATCAATCAGCACCATGCCGTCGATCTCCGGTGCCATCTCGTAGCTTCGACCGTAATATCCGTTTTCATCCAGCCCTTCCACCAGCACGTCATAGACTCTTCCGATTTTCTTCTCATTGACTTCTCTGCTGACTTCCTGCTGCCGGGTCATGATGAGATCCAGCCTCTTTTCCTTGTCCGCCTTCTTCACCTGTCCCTTCATGAGGGCTGCCGCCGTGCCTTCTTCCTTGGAATAGGTGAACACGCCCAGCTTATCAAACTTCACTTCCTTCACGAAGTCATAAAGCTCCATGAACTCCTCTTCCGTTTCCTGAGGGAATCCGACAATAAGAGAGGTCCTTAGCACAATCTCAGGCACTTCCTTTCTCAGCTTCTCGATGAGTGTCAGAATGCCATCCTTTGTGGTTCTTCTGGCCATTCTTTTCAGGACACTGTCACTGATATGCTGAATGGGCAGATCCAGATACTTCACCACTTTTTCATTGTCTCTGATCTCCGCAATGAGCGCATCGTCAAACTCTTCAGGATAGAGATAAAGCACTCTGATCCAACGGATGCCTTCGATCTCCTTCAGCTTCTGTAGCAGCAGCGTCAGGCTCTTCTTTCCGTAGATGTCCGTGCCGTATCTTGTGGTATCCTGTCCCACCACGATGATTTCCGAAACACCGCCATCGGCCAGGATCTTCGCCTCTTCCAGGATGTTCTCCATGGATCTGCTTCTGTATCTTCCCCTGATCTTCGGAATGATGCAGTAGGTACAGAAATTGCTGCAGCCTTCGGAGATTCTAAGGTAAGCTGTCTGTCCAAACCCTGTGGTGAGAACACGCTCTCCTTCATTGATTCCTTCTTCCAGGTAATCAATGGCCATGATCTTTTCTTTGGTTTTGATGAACTTCTCCACATACTGGTCCAGGAACCCGTAGTTGTTCACCCCTAGAATGATATCCAGCTCCGGCATGAGCGTAAGCAGCTCTTCTCCGTATCTCTGGGTCAGGCATCCTGTGGCCATGAGCAGTTTGCAGTTATGATGCTTCTTGTAGTCCGCCATCTCCAGGATGGTGTCGATGGACTCCTGCTTGGCGCTTTCGATGAAGCCGCAGGTATTGACGATGATGATCTCCGCTTCCTTCGGATCTTCTGTCAGTTCATATTTATTTTTCAGCATACCCAGCATGATCTCCGAATCCACTCGATTCTTGTCACAGCCGAGACTGATCAGTCCGATTTTATATTTCTCCAAATCTTTTCTCCCCGTTTCCCTCAAATAGTAGTACACACATTGCACTGATTTCTTTCAGTTCCGGTATATTATATCTTTAATCGGCGAAATTGCCAATATTTCTCTTTCAAGAAATTTTCTTGCGAAAAACCAGTGTGAAACTGAAAAAAACCATCCGGAACAGCCTGAACTGTGTATCATTCTGCTCCAGATGATTTTTATCTATGCTTTTTCTTTCGGTTTCCCGTTTCGGTTCTTATTTTCCTTGGGCAGCTGCACTTCTATGATGGTGCCGCCCTCTTTTCTTCTCTGCGCGGTGATGGTTCCACCATGACAGTCCGTAATCCATTTTGCGATGGAAAGGCCCAGCCCGGTACCACCGTTGTTCCTGTTTCTTGCCTTGTCTTCTCTGAAGAATCTGGTGAATACCTTATTAAGGTTTTCCTCCTTGATTCCCACGCCGTTGTCCATGACACGGATGATACCCCTGTCCTTGGTGGAAGATATCGCAAGTTCTATAATGCCCTCATCCTTGGTGTACTTCAAAGCATTGTCCATGAGGATGATCAGCAGCTGATGAAGATTTTCATAATTTCCTTCAATAACCACTTCTTCGGAAGGAGGGGCATACATGAATTTCTTGTTCTGGATCATGGCGAATTCCCCATAGATGATGGCGATGTCATCGCCCAGTTTTCTGAGGTCAAACCGCTCCACCTTATCAAGGGTTGCCCCTGCATCGGCTCTTGTGAGAATCATGAGATTGGAAACCATTCTTGAGATTCTTCTGCTTTCACGAAGGGCCGGTTCGATGTACTCGTACTTATCGATGATCTTCTCTTCCGGATTTCGAAGCAGTCCTTCCAGACGGCTCTGAATCACGGCAATGGGTGTTCTCAGCTCATGAGAAGCATCCTGAAGAAAAGCTCTTTCCTTTTCGATGGATTCCTTCATGGGCCGTATGGTGGCGTTGGCCAGCACATAACTGATGCCGATGGAAGTAAGGATGATGAGGATGCTGCCGTTTATGAGAATCTTCTTGAGACTGTTCAGCACCCTGATATCCGAATCGATGTTGTAGAGCACCTGGACTTCTCTTAGTTCATCTTCCAGAAACAGATTGAAGCGCACGGTTCTGTAGTGTCCCCCTTTATAGGAGATGGTTCTGATCTCTTCCAGAGGAATATCCTGAATCTCACTGAGACCGTCCCGATAGAATTCCGTTAAAGGAAACTCGGGGTCGAGTTTTCCGTCACTCCCTCTTACAATGGTGATGGTTTTGGGATTCAGCGGAAGCGCCACCCTGAGCTCTCTGTCATAGACCCGCTGCACTGCGGATTTAAAAAGCATCAGGTCCTGATCCACCTTGCTGATCTGGTTTGTGGAAACAAACATGAAGATGCTTACCGCAAACAAAAGGATGATGACGAAAAAGGCGGATACGTAACCGATGATGATCCTAAGCTTTTTCTTCTTCATCCGACTCTTCCTCCACAGAGAACATATACCCTAATCCCCTGACGGTCTTGATAGGAAGTGTATATCCGTAATTTTTCAGTGCTTTTCTGAGATTGGACACGTAGACTTCCACGACACTGACCATGGTGTCGGAATCAAATCCCCAGATTCTGTCAAAAATCTGCTCCTTGGTCAGGATGGTGTCCTTATTGGAGATGAGATACTCCAGAAGATCATACTGTTTTCCCTGAAGAAAGATCTCCTTGTCCCTTAGAAACACTCTCTTGGACTTTCTCTCCAGTGTCAGATCCTTATATTTAATGGTTGCGATATCCATGAGTCTGCCGCTTCTTCTGAGAACCGCTTCCACTCGGGCGAGCAGTTCTTCTCTGAAGAAAGGCTTGACGATGTAGTCGTCTGCACCCAGTTTCAACCCTTTGATCTTGTCATCCAGGCCGTCTTTTGCCGTGATCATGATCACCGGCGTCGTGATCCCCTGTTTTCTGAGATTCTCCAGTACTTCATAGCCGTTCATCTCAGGCATCATGATGTCCAGAAGAATGCAGTCATATATATCCTTTTCTGCCTCATAAAGTCCCTCTTCTCCATCGCGGGCAAGATCCACAGAAAAACTGTCACTTAAGTAATCTGCTATGGACTCCGCCAGGAGCTTATCGTCCTCTATTATCAACATTTTCATTGTTTTCACCTCTACCTAATCAACAAAGCGACACGCACAATATTTAAGAAAGCTTGTGCTATAATGGATTATAAACTTTTATAATTAAACTTGTCTTAAAGGAGGCGCGTCCCTTGGATTTCATCGTAATAGCCTTGTCCTTTTTTGCGATTGTAGTGGTTTTGAAAATCATGAAATCAGCATTCAAATTTGTACTTACTGTAGCCATTTTATTTTTCATTGCCTACTATCTGGACCTTCAGGGAATCATCGACATCAGTCCCTTCCTGGATATGCTTGGCATCTGATCGATTAAAGATCATTGTAAGGAAGAGAGTCGGTTGCAGGACACAGAAAGAGGAAGAGAAACAGGATGCCGCAGGCTCCTTTCTCTTCCTCTTGTCATTTCAGCTTTCGGATGATTTCGATGATTTTCCCAGAGGCTTCATTGAGCGTATCCAGGTCTTCCGCTGAAAGGCTCTCCAGCTTTCCGGCGGTGTGGTCTTTCACCTTTTCCTCCACCTCTTCCAGATATGTTCTGCCCTGATCCGTGAGGGAGATGACCAGCTTTCTGCGGTCTTTGGGACCCGGCATACGTTCCACATAACCATCCTCAATGAGTCTGTCGATGACCGGAGTGAGATTAGGTTTTGAAATCACCATGATCTTTGCCATTTCCGACATGGTCATGGCTCTGAACTTCTTCAGGATGAACAGCACTCGGATATAGCTCTGCGGCACTTCGCATGTTTTTGATATGGTATGGAAGTTCACGAATTTACTGTGCATGACGATGGTCATGCTGAGTATGTTTTCGCCTGCTTCCTTCATTTTTTCTCTGTTTCCCAAAATAATTCTCCTCACTTTTCTTCAAGTCATTCCTTCCATTTGATTATAAGGAGAATCACGACGTTTTGCAATAACTATTTATGAATTCATAATTATTATTGACTTATAACTTTCTCTAAAATATAATGAATAGGATATTATGACAGTTCAGTCGGATAATACAGATCATCGCAAAAGGAGAGACCTCATTATGATAAAATTAATGTCATTTTTAAAGAAGTACAGTCTGCATATTCTAGTAGTCATTGCACTGCTGTTTGCTCAGGCTGCACTGGAACTATCTCTTCCTGATTATATGTCAAAGATCGTCAACGTGGGCATTCAGCAGGGCGGCATCGAGTCCCCCTACCCTGAAGTGATCCGGGAAAGTGAAGTTTCCCTTCTTGAAGATCTCATGACAGAGGAAGAAACCGAGAAATTCAGAGATTCCTATTCCCTTTTTGAAGGAGAAGAGGAGAACCTTCTGGAAAAATACCCTGGTATCGGAGACGAACCCGTTTACAGGCTTACTGAAAAAACAGAGGACGCATCTTTAAGCTATCTCAATCCTTATCTGCTTATGATGTATGGGTTAAGGGATGTGAATCAGGCGGAAACACTGATTCCAGGCGGAGACTTTTCTCAGCTTCCTGCAGGCGTTTCACCCATACAGGCCATCTCCATGATGCCTGAAGGGGAGATGCGCGCATTCATCGACACTGTTCTTGAAAAGCTCTCCATCCTGCCTGAAGAGGTCATCAGGCAGACCGCCGTTTTATATACCAGAGGAGAATATGAGGCACTGGGTGCGGATCTCAATAAAATCCAGACGAACTATGTCCTCATGGCCGGTCTTCAGATGATCGGCATCGCATTTCTCGCCATGCTTGTGGCTGTCTCAGTGAGCTTCATCGCCAGCAGAGTCAGCGCGTTCCTGGGAAGAGACCTGAGATCCTCACTCTTTCGGAAAGTGGCTTCCTTCAACAATGAAGAGTATGGCGACTTTTCCACGGCATCTCTCATTACAAGAAGCACCAATGACATACAGCAGGTGCAGATGTTTTCCGTCATGCTTCTGAGAATGGTGTTCTTCGCACCGATCCTAGGTGTGGGCGGTATCATCAAAGCCCTGAACACCAACAGATCCATGGCATGGGTCATCGCTGTGGGCGTCATGGCCATCCTGACAGTGGTGGTCATCATGTTCAGCACCGCCCTGCCAAAGTTCAAGAAACTGCAGACCCTTGTGGATAAGGTGAACATGGTGGTGAGAGACTCCCTGGTGGGGCTCATGGTCATCAGAGCCTTCAATACGGAAAGACATGAAGAGAAGAAATTCGACGTGGCAAACAAAGACCTGACAAAGACCAATCTCTTCGTATCCAGACTCATGGGTATTATGCAGCCCCTGATGATGCTCATCATGAATGCCTTAAGCATTCTCATCGTCTGGGTGGGCTCGTCCCAGGTGGACCTGGGGAACATGCAGGTAGGTGATATGATGGCATACATCCAGTACACCATGCAGATCATGATGTCCTTCCTGATGCTGTCCATGGTTTCCATCATTCTACCAAGAGCTATGGTGTCCATGAACAGAATCGGAGAGGTTCTGGACAAGGAAGTCGCCATACTGGATCCGGAAGTGTCCAAGGCACTGCCTGCGGGCATCAAGGGAGAAATCGAGTTTCAAGATGTATCCTTCCGGTATCCCGGCGCAGAGGACTGCGTTCTGGAGCACATCTCCTTCCAGGCTCACAACGGCCAGACCACTGCCTTCATCGGATCCACCGGTTCGGGTAAATCGACCCTTGTGAACCTGATTCCAAGATTCTACGACGTGACCAAGGGAGAAATTCTCCTGAACGGGGTCAACATCAAGGACATTCCGCTGAAGGAGCTTAGAAAGAGAATCTCCTATGTACCGCAGAAGGGTATCCTTTTCTCCGGTACTGCAGAGACCAACATCAAATATGCCGATGAGCATATGAGTGATGAGAAAATGAAGAAAGCTGCAAGAATCGCCCAGGCGGAAGACTTCATCAATGAGAAAGAGGACAGATTCGACTTCAGTATCGCCCAGGGCGGAAGCAACGTCTCCGGCGGACAGAGGCAGAGACTCTCCATCGCCAGAGCCCTTGCCACGGATGCGGAAGCCATCATCTTTGATGACAGCTTCTCCGCACTGGACTATAAAACAGATTCAAAACTGAGAGCGACCCTGAAGAAGGAAGTCAACAACACCGTCATCATCGTCGCCCAGAGAATCAGCACCATCAAGACCGCAGACCGCATCATCGTCCTCGATGAAGGAAAGATCGTCGGCCAGGGCACCCATGAGGAGCTCTTGAAAGACTGTCCGGTCTACATAGAAATCGCCAAATCACAGCTTTCAAAGGAGGAGATGGCATCATGAGCAAAGAATCAAAGACTCCAATGAAAGGCCCAAGAGGACCAGGATTCGGACATCCCGGAGCCGGCGCCATGGGAGATAAACCTAAAAACTTTAAAGACACCTTCCGAAAGCTTCGGACATTTCTGAAGCCCTATCTGGTACCCTTGGTCTTCGTGATGATTTTTTCCATCGGAAGCACCGTGTTCGCCATTCTCGGACCCAGAATCCTAGGAGATGTGACCAATGAAATCTTCGAGGGACTCCAGAGAAAAGTGGCCGGCACAGGAGAAGGCATAAACTTCGAGAGCATCCAGAGAACCCTTCTGATCCTCCTTGGACTGTATGTGATCTCTGCCATTCTGAACTTCATTCAGAACTTCATTGTATCAGGGGTTGCCCAGAAGGTATCCTATAACCTGAGAACCAGCATTTCAGACAAGATCAATAAACTGCCGCTGAAGTACTTCGATAAAAACAGTCATGGAGACGTACTCTCCAGAATGACCAATGACGTGGACACTGTGTCCCAGAGCCTTAACCAGTCTCTGTCGCAGATCATCACCTCGGTGACCACCATCATCGGGATCATGATCATGATGCTTTCCATCAGTGTACCCATGACCCTCATCGCCCTTCTGATCCTCCCCATCAGCATGGGACTCATGGTGACCATCATCAAGCGTTCCCAGCGGTTCTTCAAAGAGCAGCAGGCATTTCTCGGGGAGGCCAACGGATACGTGGAAGAAGCCTATGGCGGACATGTGATCATGAAAGCCTTCAACCGCGAAGAGAAAGCCATCGAGGAATTCAGTGAAATCAATGAGAAACTGCAGAAATCCGCATGGAAGTCCCAGTTCTTCTCCGGACTGACGCAGCCCATCATGATGTTTGTGGGAAACCTCGGTTATGTATTTGTCTCCATCCTGGGCGGATATCTGGCCATCAGAGGTACCATCAAGGTCGGACATATCCTGTCCTTCATTCAGTACATCAGAAGGTTCACACAGCCCATATCCCAGGTGGCACAGATTTCAAACGTGCTGCAGTCCACCGTGGCCGCTTCCGAGAGAATCTTCGAATTCCTGGAGGAAGAAGAAATTGAAGAAGAAGAAGGCATCCGCGTGAATCCGGATGAAGTGAAAGGCGCTGTCTCCTTCGAAAACGTCCAGTTCGGCTACAAAGAAGACGAGATCATCATCAAGGACTTCACCCTTACTGTGAAGCCTGGTCAGAGAGTGGCCATCGTGGGTCCCACCGGTGCCGGTAAGACCACCCTTGTGAAGCTCCTCATGAGATATTATGAGCTGAACAGCGGAACCATTCAGCTTGATGGCATCGACATCCGGAAAATGAACCGAAGAGATCTTCGTGAATCCATCGGTATGGTGCTGCAGGATACCTGGCTCTTCCACGGCTCCATCATGGATAACATCCGGTACGGCAAGCTTGACGCTTCCAACGAAGATGTGGTGAAAGCCTCCAAGGCCTCCTATGTGCATCACTTCGTGAAGACCCTGCCTGGCGGGTATGACATGGAAATCAATGAGGAAGCCTCCAACATCAGCCAGGGACAGAAGCAGCTTCTGACCATCGCCCGTGTGTTCCTGAAAGATCCTTCCATCATCATCCTGGATGAAGCCACAAGCTCCGTAGACACCAGAACGGAAGTGCTGATACAGGAAAGCATGGAAGAGCTCATGAAGGGCAGAACAAGCTTTGTCATCGCCCATAGACTGTCCACCATCCGCACTGCGGATGTGATTCTGGTCATGGATGACGGTGACATCGTGGAAACCGGAACCCATGAGGAGCTCATCGAAAAGAAGGGCTTCTACGAAAAACTGTACAATGCGCAGTTTGAAGTATAGAAAAGCTTCCTGAAACTGAAAACAAGAGCCTATGCAGAGTGCCGGATCAATCTTCCGGTTCTGCATAGGCTCTTTCTCATGGTTACAGCAAGGTTGAAAGTGCTATTTCATGGCATTTAGTTTGTCAGTCAGAATTTTCGTGCACACCGTCACCGTGGACAGCACCGCCGAAAACCCGATGAGCATCAGCATGATTTCAAATTCATGGAATATGTTACCAAATGTTACCCGGGTCATGACCGATACAATGATGTACAGCAGAAATCCTACTGCCGTGCTTAGCCCAATCCACGCTAGGAAGTATTTCATTAAAGCTCCCTCCTACGGTTTTATTGTTCTATTTCAAATTCACAGGAAACATGATACATCTCTTTCCCGGGTTCTTCCATCTTTCTCAACTCATTGTACTCTGTAAGATAGAAGGTCTTTATTAGCCTGTGTGTTCCGCTTTTTATGTCCTTGAAGCTGTCGAGATTGAGCCGCATCCCCTTTTCGCTACCGGAAGAAAGTCCGTAAATCTCTGCGGTGAAATCCGCCACCGGCTCCACTTTATACCACTCCCCGCGTTTTTCTGTTTCCAGGCGGATCTCGGCTCCATACCACATGGTTTCACCTGAATGGTTTGACAGCGTATAAGTCAGCATGTTCCCGTCCTGTATCACCTCACCAAGCTCTATTTCAGGCACGGTGTTCAGGTCCTTCTCCTCGAAGGAGGACCACACCTGACCAGTGCATCCCATGGTAAGCAACAGAATCAGAAGGAGTAGGGCTGCTGCACTCTTCTTCATATTTCCATTCTCCTTTACAGATTTCTATTCTTCTCATAGTCATCCCGCACAAGCCCGTACATGGAGTAATCACAGATGCCCTGATTGTTCCAGTCTCCCTGTTTCATGGTTCCTTCATAGAGGAGACCGCATTTTTCCATGACCTTTCCTGAATTGGCGTTTCTCGGATCAAATCTGGATTCAAAACGATTCACCCGTACTTCCTCAAAGAAGAAGCGGACCACCCTGTCTAGGGCTTCTGACGTGATGCCGTGATGCCACCATTCTCTTCCGATGCAGTAGCCCACATGGACCATCTTGACGTTCTTGTCCTGCCTGACGATACTGATGGAGCCGATGGGTTCAGGACCTTCAGATTTCAGGACTATGGCCCACTGGTAATAGGTCTTGTCGGCATAGTTCTCCACCCAGTCCTCCAGCACCGTTTCGGATACGCTGATGTTCTTATGGGTCGGCCACATGAGATATTTTGTGACCTCTGGATCGCTGGCCCAGTTTCTGTACATGGCCTCTGCATCATCTGCTCTGAACCTACGAAGCAGAAGTCTTTCCGTTTCAAGTTCTTTCGTGCCTAAATGCTTCATTTTACTCTTCTCCATTCATTAGAGATTTCGGTCCACTATAGTGTGTTTTCTTTTCTCAGTTCTCTGATCGCGTTTTTCACTGCCAGTTTAATGATGAAATACAGAATCAGAAGCGGTATGGCTGCAAAAACCGGTATCAGAATCAGGTACATAAATATAAATCTTTCCATTATTCCCCCTTGTAAGGTCAGCTTCAATTGACCTTGGCTGCTTTATTTCTCCATACTTATTTCAATTTCATTTCCATTCAGTCCTAGATGCCCCTTCAGTTCATCCGACAGATAGATTGTGAGCCTCTCCAGAGGCTTTTCCTTGCTGAAGGTATAGATGAAAGCCTGCACACGGGTTCCATCGGTGACATCCATGGTTTCCGGGTCCACTTCCCTGAAGCTGATGTGTTCATCCACGTTTCCCGTTAAGGATCCGGCCATCTCAAACTTCTGAGGAAGATTGATGTCCAGAAGCATTTCAGATGTGACCTTCACTTCCACAGGACCTTCAGGAAGCGTAACCGCTTGTCCTTCTTCATATTCTTCTCCATTAATGGTCAAAGTATACCGATGCTTCAGCATTGCCAGATTCTTCATTTCTTCTTCATTCAGATATTCCGATGCAGCTTCAAGAAACTCAGCGTATTGGACATTTAATTCTTCTAGAGTCCGAATCTCTTCATTCTTCTCCACGATCTTCTCTTCCAGTCGTTTGACCGTCTCATTGGAAGTATTTTCCATTACAGCTGATCCGGAATCACCATCTGGAACCTCGATAGGATTTTCCTCTTCAGATGCGAAGCATCCGGCCATGAGCACCATGGCTGCCACTGAAAGAAGAAACGGTTTAATAATCTTCATAATACCCCCCCTAAGTCTGATATTCGCTCTGAAACAACTATTTCTACCAAATTAATCCATTTTGCCTACCGATTGAATCATCATTTTAAAACGTCTTATTTTTTCTTTATGGTCAGCAGTCTGATGATTTCTTCATGCTGCGGGTATTCTTTCAGAAGCTCCTCTTCTGTGAAAAGCCTGAAATCCGAGAAATCAAATCCAGGCACCACAGTGCAGCTTACAAGAGCAAACCCTTCCTCCACCGTGGATCCGAAGATCTCTCCTGCGGGTACAGTATGGTGAAGAAGCTGCCCTTCTGAAAGGCCCAGAACATTTTTCACATAGGCGCCGTCCGGTTTTATGGAATGAATGGTCAGCGGACTGCCTCCATGATAGAACCAGAGCTCATCCGATGTCAGTCTATGAAAGTGCGACGGACTTTCCTTCGTCAGCAGAAAATAGATATTGGTGTAGAGAGGCAGCCTCTTTTCCCCAAACACCTCCTCGGATCGGTCCGTCTGCCTGTAGTATCCCCCTTCGGGATGCGGGATCAGATGAAGATCCCTGATCCACTCTTCTTTGGTTCTCATTTCTACTCCACCCTTTCTTCTCTAAGGAAAGCCATCTAATCAGCCTTCTTCATTTATCTGTTTTTCCAGCTCCGTCACTCGACTTTGAAGTCTTATGATTTCTTCATTGTTTCTCCTGATCATCCTGGCAGATCGTAAAAACTCCAATGTCAGAATCAGTATGACCCCTGCTGCAATGCCCAGTTCCATAATCATTTTCCTCCCTTTGATTCAGATTGAAATCCTGCGAAAAGGTGAAATTTCTGTTCCTTCTCTCAAATGCAAGAGCACCTGTTTCACTTCTCTTCTTTTTCGATTGATCAGGTATGCTCCATTCTTTCACTATAGTATCTCAATCTTTACTTATAATGATATTATACTCATACTATACCAATTAAAGAAAGTATAATCCCGAACTTCTTCGGGATTATGGACTGTTTTCTATCAGAAAAACAAAAACAGACGCTGTGATTGTACCAGTTTGGTTCAATCATGGCGTCTGTTCCTTTATTATACTTTCTGTGCTAGATCTCTACACCAAGTTTCTCTTCTACTCTTTCCTCGATTTCATCCATTCTATGCTCTCTGAAAAGTTTTTCTTCTTTGTTCATGGTTCTGATCTGGAAATAGAGAACCACAATGGTGGTGATGGTTGCCACGCTATCCGCTATGGGCGCTGCAGAGAAAATTCCGATGAGCCCGAAGAATCTTGGCAGGATGAGAATCAGGGGAATCAGGAAAATCACCTGTCTGGACATGGAAAGGAAGAACGCTTTCTTCGCCTGTCCGATGGCCTGGAAGAAATTGGCGCTGATGATCTGCATGCCTATGACCGGCATGGCCAGCATGAATCTTCGTAATCCCATGACACCCATTTCACGGATTTCCGGATCCTTGGAGATGAAATTGATGAATACATGAGGTATTGTCTGAATGAAGATGAATCCGACGACGCTTACAAGTGTCGCCGATAGAATACCCACCTTCAGCGCACCTTTGACTCTGCTGTAGTTCTTCGCGCCATAGTTGAATCCGATGATGGGCTGAAGTCCCTGATTCATACCAAAAATCGGCATGAAGAAAAGGATCACAACGGAGTTGATGGCTGCGTAGGCACCAATGGCCAGAGGGCCTCCATATTCGGAAAGACTTCTGTTGAGAAGGATACCGATGATGCTTCCTGCCACCTGCATGGCAAAAGGAGAAGATCCGATGGACACGATCATCAGTACGGTTTCCTTTTTGAATCGGATATAACTTCTATGTAGCGTAAGCATGCTCTTTCCTGACATGAAGTATCTCATGGTCCACACGAAGCTTGCAAACTGTGCAATGATTGTAGCAAGCGCTGCACCCTCAACGCCCATGTCCAGTCCATATATCAGAATCGGATCCAGAATGATGTTGGTCACGGCTCCGATGACCATGGTCAGCATACCGATTTTCGCATTCCCTTCCGCTCTGATGATGTTGTTCAGACCGAAGGCGATGGTGTTGAATACATTCCCGAAGAGAATGATTCTGAAATATCCCGTAGCATAGGACCGGATGGTATCGTCTGCTCCATAGAGGTCAACGATCTGATCCAGAAAAAGAAGTCCTATGACCGTGATGGCGATTCCTGTGACCACCAGCATGAAGAAACCTGTTCCGAAGATTCTTTCCGCTTCATCCTTTTTGTTCTGTCCCAGCTTGATGGATATGTTCGCGCCGGAACCGATGCCGAAAAGCATGGAAAATCCCATGATGATGAACGTGATGGGCAGGATTACACCGATACCGCTGATGGCAAGGCCTCCTGTCACCGGAATATTTCCGATGAATATTCTATCTACAATATTATATAGGGACTGTATGATCATCCCGATGATGGCAGGAATGGAAAATCTCAAGAACAGCTTGAAAATCTTCTCTTCCCTCATTAATTTAGCTCGATCGCCCAATTCTAATTCCTCCTAAGTCCAAAAGGACATCTACTGTGAATCCTCTGCGGATTCCTTCTTTTGTTTTTGCTTCTTCTGCCTTCTATCTTGCAGCCAGAAAAAACTGTTCTATAAACATAACTAATATCATAGTCCCATTACAGCTCCATGGGTATAGGGAAATCATAAAATCAGGTTGCATTACAAAAAATCTGTATTGCACTCAAAAAAGAAAGATACACAAATACCTTGCGCATCTTTCTTCGAATTGTACTGCTTTAAGACTCTATGGACGATCAGAATGGGCTATTCTACTAGCCGCCGCTGCCGCCAGTGCCGCAACGATGTCATCGAGGAAAGTGTTCACATGTATTCCATGCTTTTCCTCATCCAGTTTCTTGATGATTCCGATTTTTTCTTTATCCAGATAACCGAAGTTTGTCAGCCCTATGCTTCCATACAGATTCACTATGGACAAGGGGAGAATTTCATCGATCCCATAGAGCCCCTCATCACTTTCCACAATATCCTGAAGCGGTTCCGGAAGAAGCCTCTTCTCTGCCAGCTCATCTATGGCAATCCCTGTGAGCACAGCATGAATGGTTTCTCTTTTACGAAGAACACCCATGATGTTTTCTATACAGTATTCCCGGGTGAGTCCTGGATAATATTTTTCCTGGAGAATCATGACGATGTCCGCTATGGAATCCAGCGTGACGCCTCTTCGTTCCAGTGTTTCAATGGTCATCTTATGAAGTTCATCCGTATTATATTTGTAAGCCATACTCTCTCCTTCTATTTCACAGAATCTCTTTCCACCAGATAATACTGAAGTACATACTGATCATCATCAAGAGGTTTGTTGTTCACGATCTTGATGAGCATTCTCATACCTACGGAACCCATGTCATACATAGGCTGAGCTACTGTGGAAATCTTTGGATAGAACACCGCGGCCATGGAGTTGTCGTTGAATCCCATGACATCCACATCCTTAGGACAGTCCAGTCCCTTGTCTCTTAATGCGTTGATTGCACCCATGGCTACTTCATCAGAAGCGCAGAATACCGCATCGATTTCACTGTCTTCCAGAATCACATTGATTCCGTTGTATCCGTCAGCGGCTTTCAGTCCTCCGAAGTACACAAGACCTGGATCCACTTCGATGCCACTGTCCTTCAGCGCCTTCTCATATCCGTTGTAACGTCTGGATACGGCGTTGGTTCTGTCTTTTTTCAGCCCGATGTAGGCAACCTTTTTGTTTCCTTTTTCAAGAAGATATTTGGTTGCATCATAAGCGGCCTTTTTATTGTCGATGGTTACGCTTGGAAGCTTCCCGCCTGAAATCTTTGTTTCCACAAGAACGGTCTTCAGTTCCAGTTCATCAATAAGATCCAGAATCTCGCCTTCCAGGGATGAACTCATATAGAGCATACCATCCACCATTTTCTCCTTCAGTACACGGATATACTCTTTCTCTTTATCCAGATCTGAGTCTGAGTTACAGAGAATGATGTTGTAGTCATAGATATTCGCAACATCTTCCGCTCCTCTAACTACTTCAGGATAGAACTGATTGGAAATATCCGGCACCAGAATGCCGATGGTCTTGGTCTTCTGGGTCTTCAGGCTTCTCGCCACGATATTCGGTCTATAGCTCAGTTTCTTGATAGCATCCTGAACTCTCTTCTTTGTGTCTTCATTTACTACGTCCACATTGTTAAGTACACGAGATACGGTTGCGATGGATACGCCCGCTTCTCTTGCAACATCTTTGATTGAAGCTGCCATGTTATCACTCCTCATATTTATAAATTAATATTCATTCTTCGCTGAAATCCAATATCTTATATCAGTATATCACCTTACACACGAATGTTCTGTGTAATTTCGGTTAAAATATTAAACAGTAAACCTTATCATATACATTGTAATATATATTTACTGAAAATACTTCAAGTTTTTTCAAGAAAATGTAAATCTTTTTCTTAGTTTACATTCTATCTATTTACTATCTTAACATCTTCCGCGCAAAAATGAAAATGTTTCATGAAAATTTAACCTGTGTTTTCATTGCATATTAAAAACTGATTTAATCATGACAGGCGTGTATAATTAAATAGGAACGCCGGTAGAAGACAGAACGAATCTGTCTGTCAAAATGTTCAAATCATAGTAAGGATTTGGTGATGCCTGAATTTACATGGGGGTGTTTTTATGCTGGAAGAAGTGAGAATCTATTGAATTGGGGGTTCGCCATGCTGCGGGAAGAGTACGATTTCTGAAATGCTGGTGGAGGAATTCGGATACGAACTGTATAAATGTGATGACCATCTGGACAGATATACTTTGACAGGTTCTGAAAATGGCGTCGAGATCATGAAGCATGGGAGATTCCTTCATTCGTGCTGCATCATCTGCAGTTTTTATTGAATATGAACATAGAAAGAGGACCTGGCTTTCCCTTGCCAGGTCCTCTTTCTGTAAGCTGTTCTATACATTGAGGTTATTTCACCACTTCAACGCCGATTTGAATCGCTTCTCCGTTGATGTTGAATTCTTCCGCTGCATGTTCTTCATTGTATCTGATTTCCACCGTGAGGGTTTCCTTTTTCAGGTGGTCTTCAAATTTCTTCATGATGGCCGTAAGCTTCTCATTTCCTGATACATACAGTCTGATCTTGTCCGCCACCTGGAATCCGGATTCCTTTCTGAGGTTCTGGATCTTGGAGATCATTTCACGTACATCTCCTTCTTCCTTCAGCTCAGGTGTCAGGTTCGTATCCAGGATGACACCCAGTTCTCCTTCTCCGGCAAAGGCGAAGCCTTCCAGTCCCTGCATGGTCACAAGAAGATTGTCTCCGTTTAGAAGAATCTCCTCTCCATCAATGGACACGGAAACATCTTCTCCGCGGCTGACCTTCTGGGCGAGATCCATCTGATCCATACCGTTTATGGCAGCTCTGATCTTAGGAATCATCTTTCCGTAGGATTTGCCGAGAACCGGCAGGTTCGGCTTGATTTCATAATTTACATACTTGGAAAGGTCAGCACCAAGTACAACGTCCTTGATGTTCAGCTCATCTTTGATGATGTCTCCATAATACTCAGGCAGCTCCTTCTCGGAAATCAGCATCTGTGAAAGAGGCTGTCTGTTCTTCATGTTGGAGGTGTTTCTTGCACTTCTTCCCAGTGTAACCAGGTTATAGGCTAGTCCCATCTCTCTTTCCAGTTCCTCATTGATGAGGGTTTCATCCGCTTCAGGATAGCTTGTGAAGTGGATGGATTCCTTGGCATCCTTATTGAGACCCACCACCAGATTCTGATAGATGGTTTCTGCGATATATGGCACAAACGGTGCTGCAGTCTTGGCTAGCGTCACAAGCACATTATAAAGCGTGGTGTAAGCACTGATCTTGTCCTCTGTGAGTTCATCAGACCAGAATCTGGAACGGTTTCTTCTTACATACCAGTTGGACAGCTCATCCGTGAAGTCTTCTATGGCAAGCGCCGCCTGAGTGATTCTGTATCCGTCCAGGTTTTCCGTCACGGTCTTCACCAGGGAGTTCAGCTTGGAAAGAATCCATTTGTCCATGACGTTGTCCGATGCATGATCCTTGTAGTCCAGCGGATTGAAATTGTCGATGTCCGCATAGAGCACATAGAAGGAATAGACATTGTAAAGGGTCAAGAGGAACTTTCTCTGGCTTTCCGCCACATCATCCTGTGAGAATCTTGTAGGAAGCCATGGCATGGAAGCGGTATAGAAATGCCATCTGGTGGCGTCAGCCCCCTGCTCGTTGATGACCTTCATAGGCTCAACCACATTTCCCTTATGCTTGGACATCTTGATGCCCTTCTTGTCCAGTACATGTCCCATGACAATGACGTTCTCAAAGGGACTCTTCTTGAAGATGGCCGTTGAGATGGCCAGGAGTGTATAGAACCATCCTCTGGTCTGGTCCACTGCCTCTGAAATGAACTGTGCAGGGAAGTTCTCTTCGAACATTTCCTTGTTTTCAAATGGATAGTGCCACTGCGCAAAAGGCATGGAGCCTGAGTCAAACCATGCATCGATGACTTCATGGGTTCTATCCATGACGCCGCCGCACTTAGGACAGTTCAGATGCACTTTGTCGATGTAGGGCTTATGAAGCTCGATGTTTTCTGGAACGTCGATACCCTTTTCCTTCAGCTCTTCAATGGAACCGATGCATTCTCTATGACCACAGGAGCATTCCCAGATGGGAAGCGGTGTGCCCCAGTACCTATCTCTGGAGATTCCCCAGTCGATGACATTTTCCAGGAATTTACCCATTCTGCCTGTTCTTACATTATCAGGATACCAGTTGACGCTGTTGGAGTTTTCCAGAAGCTCGTCTCGGAGTGAGCTCATCCTGATAAACCAGCTGTCCTTTGGATAGTAGAGCAGCGGTGTATCGCATCTCCAGCAGTGCGGGTAGGAGTGTGTATACTTTTCCGTGTGGAAAAGCTTGTTCTCCTCATGAAGCCAATCCAAGATCGCCTTATCCGCCTTTCTAACGTCCATGCCCTTGAAAGGTTCCACTTCATCGGTAAACTTTCCTTCTTCATTGACCAGATGGATGAACGGAATGTTGTTCTTCATGCCCACCATGTAGTCATCTTCACCATAAGCAGGTGCTGTATGAACCACACCGGTACCATCTGAAAGTGTGACGAAGTCTCCGTGAATCACGAAGAACGCTCTCTTCTCCGGTGTATGGAAAGGCATCAGCTGCTCATAATCCATATTAACCAGTTCTTCACCCAGGAATTCACGAACGATTTCATATTCTTTTCCGTCCAGAACCTTTTCCACCAGTTCCTTGGCCAGGATATAGACTTCATCCTCCACCTTGGCTTCCACATAGGTGAATGTTCTGTTCACCGCAAGGGCTGCATTGGATGGCAGTGTCCATGGGGTGGTGGTCCAGGCAAGAATGTACTTGTTTTCTGTTCCTGCCACCTTGAACTTGGCGATGGCTGTGCTGTCTTTGACATCCTTATAGCCCTGTGCCACTTCGTGGGAGGAAAGCCCTGTTCCGCAGCGTGGACAATAAGGCATGACCTTGAACCCCTTGTAGAGAAGATCCGATTCCCACATGGTTTTCAGTGCCCACCATTCAGATTCGATATAATCATTCTTGTAGGTGATGTAAGGATCTTCCATGTCTACCCAGAAACCGATCTTTTCAGACATTTCCTTCCACATGCTGGTGTACTTGAATACACTTTCCTTACATTCATTGATGAAGTTTTCCACTCCATATTCTTCGATGCCTTCTTTTCCGTCGATTCCCAGCTTCTTCTCGATTTCCAGCTCCACTGGCAGTCCATGGGTATCCCACCCTGCCTTTCTCAGAACCTTGTATCCTTTCATGACCTTGTATCTCGGAATGAGGTCCTTGATGACTCTTGTGAGCACATGCCCAACATGAGGCTTTCCGTTGGCTGTCGGAGGTCCGTCGAAGAATGTGAATACCTCACCGTCCTGGTTCAGCTTATAATTCTTTTCCACGATTTCCTTTTCCTGCCAAAGATCTCTTACTTCATCTTCCATCGATACAAAGGATTTTCCCGCATCAACTTTTTTATACATGCTTACAACTCCTTCTTCTTCCCTAAATATATAAAAAAGACCCGCCCAAAATAGGGCGAGGTCTCGCTATACCACCTAATACATACATTTTCAGATACACGGAGAATTTCTTCTCTTTCATATCCTATTTCTTAACGCGAAACAACGTATCCGCTTACTTCCATTTTTCAGCAGGTCCACTCCCAGGTGATATTCTCTTCTTTCAGGCTAAGGTTTTTCAGCAGCCAACCTCTCTCTATAAGCCTCTTCACAGAAGATACTTGTCCTGTTCACAGCGTTTGACCTAATCATTATAGTATATGCATAATCCCTTGTCAAACAACTGAATCTGGGACTCTTAGCCCAGAGATTCGGGGAATCATGCCTATTTTTTCTTTTTGCCCATATAGGCTTTCATGTGAACCACATTCTGATTGTCAAGCTTCAGTTTCGGCATCTCATCATTGGCGAATCCGAGATTGTCCCATCTGCTGATTTTATTGAGATAATCGATGACAAGCTTTCTGCCCTGAACCCTCTCCTGCTCGGAAGCGAAGTTCATTTCTTCCAGGAAAGCTTCCACGATCTCATCTGTTTCCTGGGATTTTCTGCCCAGGTCCAGAAGCATTTCGATGAAATAGGCATAGTAGAAACCGTCAGGGATGTGGGGATATTTCTCTTTGACTTCCTCGTTCACTACGAACTTATCGAAGAAATAGTTATGGATTTCTTCATACTCTTCTTCTCTTTCCACAAAAAGAGGGTCCGCCGCATCCAGAAAATCAGGACGTTCAAATTCCTTATATCCTTGACCTCTATTCCATGACAGTGTGTCTTCGATCTCATAGAAATTCGCAAAATCCATATCCACGATGTATTCCTTGTCTTCCAGATAAACGGATTCATATTCATGGGTCAGGGAATGTCTGTAGGACAGCACTCTGTTGAAAAGCTTTCGATCCATGTTTCCGTGATTCTTCATGACGATTTCATGAAGCTTCTCCAGCTCCAGCGCACCATAATAGTAGAGTGCACCCTTGATGATTTTCGCCGCTTCGTCCAGATAGCCAGCCATGCTGAGTCTTTCCGGAACCAGAAAGTCTTCGAAAAGATCCATGAATTCCTTGCTCACATGGACCGCTACAAGATTCATATCCTCATCATCCATTTCCGGATACACAAGGCATAGATCAATTAGTCCGATGATTTCCATGAGCTCTTCAGGAGGTCCTGCCTCCAGATCCTTTTCATCCTCGAAGGTGAATCGTCCATGATTTTTCTTCATCTCAGAAAGATGCACCATGTCTTCGTGACTCAGCATATAGAAAAGTTCAATGCCATACTGCTTCAGTCCATCTTCCAGGATGCTTATGAGCTCTTCGAGCGTAGCGTCTTCCTCAAATTCCAGATGCATGAAATCCAGCGCATCCATGATATGGTCTTCTTCATACTTTTCAATGATTTCCCTTATGGTCTGATATTTATACTCCATAGTCTGCTCCTTCTCTGTCCAGTAACGGACACTCTGTTTTACTTTACTTTCCTACTATTGAACAAAATCGCTTCGCGATAGTTCTTCGACTTAATCTTATAACAACGCCTCTTGT
>NZ_JBINJW010000015.1:0-61556 GCF_043951855.1 Proteiniclasticum sp. C24MP | reverse complement strand
GATAATCAATAGAGAAATCCAAAAGCTCTTATGGAAGGAGAGATGAAGAATGAAAGACAGGTACATTTATCCGGCTATACTGAAATTTGGGGATGACAATATTTTAGTTGAGTTTCCTGATCTAGAAGGTTGTATTACATTTGGAGAAAGTGAAGAAGAAGCATTATTCAACGCAAAAGAAGTTCTAGAAGGGTACTTATATGTATTGGAGAGAGATGTCTTAGAGATTCCTCCAGCATCAAAACTTAAAGATATTGGATTGCGTGGTGGAGATGCTATGATCATGGTTGATGTATGGATGCCATTAGTAAGGGATCAGGAAGCAAACAGATCAGTAAAAAAGACTCTTACAATCCCCAAATGGTTGAACGATATTGCAGAACAGAACAAGATTAATTTTTTCCGCTTACTCCAGGTATCACTGAAAGAACAGTTGGGATTGAATAAGTAAATGCTATATAATGAATCAAGGTTATCTAGCTTTATAGATAGCCTTTTTATTGCATTACAAGGGTTTTTGCGTTTTATAGAATTGTTTTAACGTGCAATTACCAGGTAAAAGAAAAGCTGATGAAATGATTTTGCCGCGTAGAGAGCACAACTTATGATATCATTACATATGTAAGGAGTGTTGAAAATGTATAAAATCAAAGTTCTTAAAACTGTTACTCTTAATAATGGGAAAAAGTCTTTTTGTACACTAGAAGATAGTTATAAAGGTATTGATGAGGCTGTAGAAGGTTTGCTGGAATTTGATACATCAAAAATTGAGAAGAACGTTTCATCTATAGAATTTATTCCAATAAGTTATGAGGATGAAGAAGAGGATTTGGAGATCGAAATTGAATTGAACTCTGTTATATGTTCTAAGTTTAAAGATGAATGGTTTGTGTCAGAGTATTCATTTTCGCTGGACTTATTTAAACAGGATGAAGAACCAGAAATACTTGCATATGGGACAGAAGCGGATATTGCTAACTACTTATGGGATAATTACGAAGCCTTGTTTAGCCCATTAAGTGAAGATATAGATCCTAAAGAAATTAGGGAAAGGATTACTGCTAATGGCAATGAACTAGAAGAGCTATTAGAAGAAATAAGCACTTCAAATTACATTCTTAAATTAACTGATAGATGAATAAAGTTGATATAATGTAAAATAGGGCTAATAAATTATGATTAGATAGATTTAGGCGGTATTATGACAAAATATACATATGAATTAAAAAGCCCTTAGAATTGATTTTAGCGCCATTTACGATGATTAATTTATATTAAGCAATTAATGAGATAAATAGAATTTAAGCCTAGCAGAATAATAGAAACCCTTAGAAAGCATTAAGCCTTCTAGGGGTTTTTCACATTAAAAAAACCTGATATTTCTATCAGATTTAAATGATGATTTCATATTCACTTGAAACAATTCTGAAAACTGTTTGTTCGGTTTTTTGTTCGGTTTCAGAGATTTTAAATCTTGTATTCCATTGAATTTCAATGGATATGGAAATATTAATGGTACCCTCAGCGGGAATCGAACCCACAACTAGCCCTTAGGAGGGGCTTGTTATATCCATTTAACTATGAAGGCTTGAACAATAGTTATTGTAATATATTCAGGGGTTGAAGTCAATGAGAGCAAAATGCGCAATGAAGGAAATTAATATTCAGATGAGCTAAGAGGACAGCGATTCTGCTGTCCTCTTAAAAGTATCTACTCTTCATATTCCAGTGCTTTGATGACTTCTCTCATTTCCTCAGTTATGGGGAAAATGGGTGAATTATCATCTGAGGTATCCTGATTCTCCACAATCAGGACGGCAGCATCTTCACTAAGCGTATGGGTATGCCAAACACCTTTTTTTACATTGTAACCCTTGTGCATTTCCATGGGTACTTTAATGATCTCACCAGGCAGATCCCCCGTACCGGCGGAATACAGATTGCAGCTGCCGCTGATCAGCACGAAGACTTCATCAGTTTCAAGATGCTTCTGCATGTTTTCGATCTTCTCGGGGATGAGATCATCACAGAATCGCAGTACTGCTACTCTCCAGGATTCGAAATCGATGATGGGTTTATAGCAGGAATCAGGAAAAGCGACCTTTTCAATATGCTCATTCATGTTGTAACTCCTCATATAATATATTTTATCTCTTGGTGATCGATGGTATAAGAATCGGATTATTCCAGTGCTCAGTCCTCTATCTTCTTGATGGTGAGACTGTATTTTTTCAAGACCTCAGGGCTGATCTCCTTTTCCACCTCAATGATCTGATAAAGGATTTCGGAACCTTCCGTTTTGTAGTCCAGAAGTCTTCCGCTGACAGCAGTTCTGAAATCCGTATAGGAAAAGAAATGTTCGCCGCCTGAGACTCTGTATTTCACCGGTTTGCTTAAAGCGATAAAACCTGATTCAGGTGGAGTCTCTCCATGGACCGGAAGGAGCACCTTTTTCTCTATCAGTTTCTCCAGGTTTCCGCTCAGAAGAGCGTCAATGAGATAATGCGCCTGACCTTTTGTAAGGCCTTCAATGGGATGGTTCAGCCTATAGCTGCCATATTGCTTCAGAAGATCCGAAATCTTAAGTCTCTGCAGTTTTGTGCTATTCTCATTTTTCCAGCTGTTCATGAACACACTCCCCGGGCAGCCTATCATTTTTATACATCCGATCTATTCAGCAGGTTTCAATGGCACAGCGGGACAATCAGGAAAAGCTCCATTGCAGGTGCCCTTGCAGATTTTTCCCTTTTCCCATTCAACATACTACTTGGCTGGCTCACAGTAGGATTTTCACTAAGTATTTCCTATATCAATTATTATACATAATTTATCTGTAAGAATCACATCAGTTTTGAATAATTCAGATACTATCTATTGCCTGAAATACTGAAGGAAAAGCGTTGTTGTACAATATATTACCATTGAAAGTATGGCGGTTGTTCTCCTAAATCAGTATATAGGTGTCAGCTTCATAGAGTTCGAAGGTCTCCTCCTTCAGGTAGTGTTCCAGTGCATCGATGGCTTTTACGGGAAGCTTCTCATGATTTCTTCCATACTTCTCCGGTACGCCCTGATTGGTGACGTAGCATGCCCTATATACCTTGTCTGGTTCGAGTTTCTTCTCCCCTACATAGATTTCCTGAATTCTCTGTCCATAGGGGTTCTCCACTTTGAAATAGACTCGGATGCCCAGGGCTCTTTTGACATAGCCGCCCATCTGATCCAGTGGGGACCTGGAATAGGTCTTTTCCAGATTCTCTTCGATCATTTCCTGAAGCTCCTTTCCGGTGAGCTCACAGGTGGAAACCGGAGGATTCACCGGGATGATCTGATGAAGCTCTCTTCTTGTCACAGGTCCAACATCTACCGGAGCACCATAGCGCCATCCGTTGGAAAAGGCCATCTCAGCACCGGTCTCTTTCAGAAGGGAGGACAGGAGAAGATTGTCCATGGAGCACTCGAGGCTCGTTCCTCTGTGCAGAACCACGCGGGTCTTTCCGACTTCTTCATCCAGAAACTTCCTGTGTGAAGCCATGATTGTCTCGATACGCTGCTTTGTCTCTTCATGTTCGGACACATCTTCGGAGACATCCAGGAGCCTGTGCTTCACATCAGTGATTCCGCCATCCTCGCCGAGGGTCAGGTCCAGTCTGCCCAGGAAAGAGCCATGGGAGCCGGACTGGATCAGTAGCGCATCGTTCACCCTTACGACTTCATGGACTCTGTTATGGGTATGGCCGCTGATGAGAACATCCACTCCTTCTATTCTTGTGAGAAGCTCCATATCCTGAGGAAAACCAAGATGAGATAGGACCACCACAAGCTCCGCACCTTTTTCCTTCACCTCTTCAATATACCCTGGAAGTTCTTCCAGTCCATTGGTGAAATAGAGTCCTTCGCTGAAGTGCTTCGGCATGGTCTTGTCGATGATGTTGCAGGCGATGCCGATGACAGCAACCTTGATGCCAGAAACCTCCTGGATCATGTAGGGCTTCATATACAGCGCGTCTGTTTCCTTATGATAGACATTGATGGCAAGTATAGGATAATCCAGTTCCTTTTCACGCTCTTTCAGTACATCCGGTCCATAGGCAATATCCCAGTGGAAGGTCATGGCATCCAGAGCCAGATCATTCAGCAGGGGAACCAGATCAGCGCCTTTCGAATGCACGGCTTCGTAGGTTCCGTGAAAGGTGTCTCCGTTATCAAGAAACAGAATTTCTCCCGTTTCCTTTCGGATGGTATCCACCATGGTTCTGATTCTGGGGAGTCCTCCGGCTTTTGCCAGCCTGATTCCGCTTTCGTCGTAATAGACTTCGTTATGAAGATCCAGATAACCATGGAGGTCATTCATCTGCAGTATCGTGAGCCTTTTCATCGATTCCATTCACTCCTTCAAAGTTTTTTGATTATCCTCATTATAGGAGACAATTATAGACTCTCTGGAACCAATCTTTTAATAAGCTGTGGCAAAACAAAGAACTCAGCAGATCTGCTGAGTTCTGAAATGACGATGATTCTGTTTTCTGCACTAATCTGGCAGATTCGCCGCTTTATTTCGAGTGATGTAGATCATGATGACACCGAAAATGATGGAAGCCACTGAAATCAGCTGAGCCTGTCTCATACCCAGGAACATGAGGCTGTCTGTTCGCATGCCTTCGATGAAGAATCTTCCGATGGAGTAAAGGATGAGATAAGCGTAGAGCACAATACCGTGATCATGCTTTCTCTTCTTTCCTAAGAGGATCATCAGTGCGATGAAGCACAGGACGTTCCAGACGGATTCATAAAGGAAAGTGGGATGATAGTAAGTGCCTTGTATGAGCATACCTTCCTGAATGAAGGCTGGGAATCTCGAGATGAACTCCTCTGAAACAGGTCCGCCGTGGGCTTCCTGGTTCATGAAGTTTCCCCATCGTCCGATGGCCTGGGCAAGAATCATGGCTGGCGCTGCCGCATCGACCATATCCAGAATCTCTGTGAGAGACTTCTTCTTCACCTTCTTGTAGATGAAGATCCCAAGAGCTGCACCAAGGATTCCACCGTGGATGGCAAGGCCGCCACTTCTGAAATCCAGCATCTCCATGAACGTGTCATACTGGTCCAGTTCAAAGATCACATAGTACACGCGGGCACCGACCAAGGCAAGAGGGAAGGCGTAGAGGAAGGCGTCTGTCACATCATCAAAACTGACCACACCTCTGCTTCTTTTACTGTTATAGTAGAGAACGACAAATCCCACCAGTACACCGATGGTGATGATGACACCGTACCACATGACGGGAATGCCGAATAGTTGAAATGCAATTGGATCCATATTTATACCTCGCTGATTTTTTCTATCATTATATCATATACTCTTTTATAATAACCTTAAGTTCTGCTGAAAGCCTGACTGCAAGGCTTTGAGGGGATTAAAAGTTGTGAAATAATCAGTTTGTCATATATTAAGGTTTAAATTTGATATAATAGAGACACAAGACAGAAATAAAGTACCTGGGGAGGAATGAAATATGAGAAAAAACATGCTGAGAATTCTGGCAATCCTGATGGCGCTATCTTTACTGGTGGCATGCGGAAATCAGACAGAGGGAGATCTGGAAGCACTGAAGGGTGATATAACGAAGCTTGAAGATAAGATCATGACGCTGGAAGCGGACAACGCGGAGCTTATGGAAGAGAACGAAGCGCTGAAAGCGGAAATAGAAACACTGAAATCAGGAGAAACACCTGAAGAACCCGTTGAAGAAAATCCGATGGAAGAAGAGGAAGAGGAGCTGCCGATCTTTGGGGCAGAAGAAGACGGAACCATGATTCAGGCTTCCACCATTGTCGTGAAGACAGACGAGCCGCTGATCAACAAAATGAACATGATGGGTCTGGAGCTGGGTGAGGCGGTCTTTGAGGGACTGACCATGGAAGCGGTTGAAATCAAGGAAGAAGACGGCAAAGACATCCTTTATGTGGATCTGAAAGAGGGATCCGGTGAAGTGGGTGCACCAAGCTGGGTATATGATTACTTCCAGGGGTCCACCGGTGGTCTCGTTACGGAAACAGCGCTTACGGAAACATTCCTGCAGAGAGAGTACGGCGGTGTCTGGATTGACGGTGTTCATTTCACACTGGACGGAGAGACCATAGAGTATGACCATGTGCCAAACCTCAGAGAGACGATCTTAAGATAATAAGGATAATGTAAAAGAATCACTGCAAGCTGAAATCATAAGCCTGCAGTGATTCTTTTGTTTTCCCTATTTCCTGACGGAAGCCCGGATCCTGTTCCGGATGAAGAAAAAGGATGCGGGAATCATGGAGATGATGAAAATGATGATCATCAGATAGAAGAAGCGACCATCAAGAAAATCCATGTTGCCCATGAAGTATCCGATCATCACGTAGAGGGAAGTCCAGAAGGCATTTCCCATGAACATGAAGAGGGAAATGTCCAGGAAGTTGACATTCGTGAAACCCGCGGTAAAAGGCGTTAGCGTACGTGCGATGGGGATGAATCTTGAAATGAGAAAAGCCCTTCGTCCCTTATTAGAGAAAAAGTCATGAACCTTTTCAAAGTTCTCCTTATTGATGAATTTGAATAGGGACCTGTCCTCATATTTGCTTCTGTGATACTTTTTTCCCAGAATCTGTCCGATCTTGAAATTCAGCATATCCCCAAGCACTGTGGCCAGAAAAAAGCCCAGAAGCAGTGCCACGATATTCAGGTCTCCTGTAGCACCGAAGGCACCGGCACCGACCAGAAGCGAATCTCCGGGAAGGATGGCCAGAATCACCGCACCGGTTTCCAGAAATATGATGAAAAAGAGGATGGCGTAAGCCCCTATGCCGAAAAATTCGATGAGGTCCACGATATGACCATCCAGATTCATGAAAAAATCAATAATCTCTCCAATGTCCATAAAAATCTCCTAAAACTGTTCTTGATACCATTGTACGAAAAAAAGGTGCTCTGTTGGTGGACTTTTCTTTAAAATATTCTGTCATTTTCTTGAAGTCTTTCTGCTGGTGTTTCCGGAAGCCCCAGAATACTGCATGAAATGAATTGTGAAATGAATATAAAGAACAGTTAGAACCCTTTGAGGGGTTACAAAAGAGCGGTTTATTTGTTATTCTATAATCAGATGAATAAAAAGGTTTACATTGCATAAACGGTATATCAATAAATAACACTTGATATTAATACATAATTATTCATAAATATAATTGATTGGAAAGTGGAGTTCGTTGTAACTCCACATTCTTGACGATTATGCTGTGTAAATTCTGCATGAAGGAGGAATAATCAGATGGAAAAAATTAAAGTTGTCCAGTGGGGGTTAGGAAACATGGGTAGAGGTATGGTAGAGATGCTTCTCACCAAAGAAGGGGTGGAAGTGGTAGGGGCCATCGAAAAACGAGTGACGGAATCAGTGGATCTGGGCACTTTCCTTGGAAAAGAGACCATGGGTGTTCCGGTATACAGTGATGCGGAAAGGCTGCTGGATGAAGTGAAGCCGGATCTGTGCATTCTTGCAATCAATTCCTTCGTGAAGGGCGTGGTGGAGGAAATCCGTCTTCTCACAAAGAAGAAGGTCCATGTCATCACCATAGCGGAAGAAATGGCCTATCCTTATGTGACGGAGCCTGCGCTTTCAGAGGAAATCCATAAAATGGCTCAGGAAAACGGCGTCACGGTCATGGGAACAGGTGTGAATCCTGGCTTTGTACTGGATACGCTGATCATACAGCTTTCCCTTGGCGTAAGACGTGTGGATCATATCTTTGCCAGAAGAGTCAATGACCTGTCGCCTTTCGGACTCACTGTCATGGAAGAGCAGGGTGTGGGACTGTCAAAAGAGGCCTTCGAAAAAGGTGTGGCTGATGGCAGCATCTACGGGCATGTGGGCTTCATGCAGTCCATTCCGATGATCGCAAAGTCTCTGGGGCTGACCTATGACGAGATCAGGCAGACAAGAGAGCCTATCATGACCAGTGTCCGCAGAGAAACCAGGGATGTGGTGGTGGAAGCGGGCATGGTCTGCGGATGCAACCACACCGCAGTGGCACTGAAAGACGGGAAACCTGTGATCACCCTGGAACATCCCCAGCAGGTGAGACCGGACATGGAGGATATCGATACGGGAGATTACATCGAAATCCACGGAGATCCGGATCTTTCCATGGCCATCAGACCGGAAGTGCCTGGCGGCATCGGAACCATAGCAGCGGCAGTCAACGTGATTCCTCATGTGCTGAATGCGGACCCTGGACTCATCACCATGACGGATATTCCAGTGACCCATGCCATCATGGATGATTTCAGAAACCATCTGAAGTAGAAAGAAGGATAAAGATATGAAGATAGGAAAAGAAACATGGGTGGAGATCCATGATACGATACTGAAACCCGAAGAGAGGACAGGAAATCTTCCTGAAGAGACCAGGAAAGTGCCTCTGGAAATGAGGCTCAAAGGGTTTCTTCTTGAGGAAGAAGCGGAGCTTGGGGAAAGAGTGAAGATCAGAACCGTGACCGGAAGGATTGTGGAAGGAACACTGATCAAAGAGAATCCTGTCTATGAACATGGATACGGGGAGACTTTCATACCGGAGCTTCTGACCATCGGGCAGGATCTGCGTGCCATGCTGGAGGTGGACCATGAGTAGAGACAAAAGCTATGCTGCGGTGATGGCAAGAAAGAATGAGATTATGAAGAAGGCGCTGGGTGTGGATTATGAGGAGTATGAACTCTCCGACATCGCCTTTGATTATGACACCATGATGGAAGATGTGGATCTCACCATGGAGGACATCAGAAGAATCCAGAGGGAAGTGTCTGTGGGCGATACACCCCTGGTGGAGCTGCGAAATCTAACAGCCCTTGCAAGAAAATTCTCGGAGCCCGGCAAAGGAGCGCGGATCTTCATCAAGGATGAGGCCGGCAATCCTTCCGGAAGCTTCAAGGACAGAAGAGCCTCCCTTTCCGTGTACAAGGCCAAGGAGCTGGGATACAAGGGCGTTGTTACTGCCACATCGGGTAACTATGGAGCGGCGGTGGCCTCCCAGGCTGCAAAGCTGGGGCTGAAGTGCATCGTGGTGCAGGAATGCTATGACAGTGAAGGGATCGGTCAGCCGGAGATTCTGGAGAAGAGAAGAAAATGCGAAGCACTGGGTGCGGAAGTGATTTCACTCACCGTGGGACCGGAGCTGTTCTACACGTTCTTAAGCATTCTGGAGGAGACAGGCTATTTCAATGCCTCCCTTTATTCCTCCTTCGGTATTCGCGGCGTGGAGAGCCTGGGTTATGAGATTGCGGAAGAAGTGAAGGAGAAATACGGTAAATTCCCGGAAGCGGTGCTTGTTACCCATGCAGGAGGCGGAAACCTCACTGGAACAGCAAGGGGGCTGAGACAGGCCGGAGCGGAAGAGACGAGAGTCATCGGCGTCAGTGTGGATCTCAAGGGCCTTCATATGGCTTCGGATGTGGACTTCAATAAAAAGTCCTTCACCACCGGCCATACAGGATTCGGGATTCCCTTTGCCACCTTCCCGGACAGAAGCGATGTGCCCAGAAGCGCCGCAAGGCCGCTGAGATACATGGATGAATATTATCTGGTGAAGCAGGGAGAGGTATTCTACATGACAGAAGCTCTGGCGCAGCTCGAAGGACTGGAAAGAGGTCCAGCAGGAAACACTTCCCTCACCGCGGCTTTCGCCATGGCGAGAGACATGAAGGATACGGATATTCTTGTGGTGCAGGAGACGGAATATACAGGTGCCGGAAAGCATCCTCTGGCGCAGCTTTCCTTTGCAAGGGAAAGAGGCGTGAAGGTCTTCTTCGGAAACTCCGATGAAGAGATTCCAGGAAAGAACATCATTCTTCCAGAGCGTCCGGAAGACATCAGGTTAAGATCAGTGGATCTTGAAAACCTGAAACGGTCACTCCTTAAGAATATCGTGGCAGACAAAAAGATTGAAAGAGTCACGGAGCTTGACCTCTTCTATCTGATGGAAGAAGTCAGGGCATCCTATGACTTTGTGAAGCTGGAGCTTCAGCTTCTTGGTGTAAATGTGGTTCTATAAGACAAATGAGAGAGTAGGGGTAAATAGATATGGCAGAAAAAAGAAAAGACGACTTTAATGCAAGACGAGCGCATCTGGCGCAGCTCAGCGAGGAAGAGCTTAAGAGGAGATTCTTCTCTCTGGCGGAGGAAATCGTGGAACCGCTCATTGAACTTTCAAAGAAAAGCACATCTCCTTCTGTGGAAAGATCCGTGCTGCTACGGATGGGATTCTCAAGCCTGGAGGCTCAGGACATCGTGAATCATGTGCTGGACCTGGGACTTATGGGCAAAGGTGCAGGAAACATCGTGGTGAAGACAGCGGAAAAACTGAAGGAAGATTATCTTAAGGTCGGTCATGAAATGGCTGAAGGAAAACATCTGGATATTGCGCAGAATATCTTCAAGGGGGGGAAATAATGAAGCTTCAGAAGAACGAAAAACTGAATGTGGAAGAGGTCCTGAAGGATCTGGAAAGCTACATCCCCAAAAGGCGCGGATGGCACTGGAGAGAGCCGGTGAAGGATCTTACCATGGGACAGTTCACCTACAAGGAGATGAGCAGGCCGCTTACCCAGAGTGAAAGCCTGCCCTCCGCCAAGTACTTTGAAAACATCGATCCTCAGCCAAAGGCTGTCATCACAACTGAAATCGCATCGGGCAGGTTCGAGGACGACATCAGAAGAATGAGGATGGCCGCCTGGCATGGTGCTGACCATATCATGGTCATCAGAACTGCAGGTCAGAGCCATTATGACGGACTCATCGAAGGAACGCCTCAAGGCATAGGCGGCATTCCCATCACCAGAAAACAGGTGAGAGCCCAGAGAAAGGCACTGGATCTCATAGAAGAGGAAGTGGGCAGAGAAATCAACTATCACTCCTATGTGTCAGGTGTGGCTGGTCCTGAGATTGCCGTGATGTTTGCGGAAGAAGGCGTCAATGGAGCCCATCAGGATCCGCAGTACAACGTGCTCTACAGAAACATCAATATGGTCCGGTCCTTTGTGGATGCGGGCTATGCGAAAAAAGTCATGGCTTTTGCACAAATGGCGCAGATCGACGGAGCCCATAATGCCAATGCCACAGCCAGAGAAGCCTATAAGGTTCTGCCTGAGCTCATGGTGCAGCATGCGCTAAACTCCGTATTCTCCGTGAAGGTGGGCATGGAAAAGGAAAACATATGCCTCAGTACGGTACCGCCTACCGCGCCGCCGGCGCCTTCCATGACCCTGGATCTTCCCTATGCGGTGGCACTGAGGGAATTCTTCGATGAATATCGTATCCGTGCCCAGCAGAACACGAAATATATGGAATCCGACACCAGAGAAGCCACGGTGACCCACGTCCTGAATCTTCTCATATCGGAGCTTACAGGGGCAGATATCCAGTCCACCATCACACCGGATGAGGGTCGTAATGTGCCATGGAACTACAACAATATCGCAGCGCTGGCCACAGCCAAGCAGGCCTTCCAGGGCATGGACGGACTCATGGAAATGATCGAGCTGAAGAAAGACGGCTTCCTTCGAGACAAGACAAGAGAAATCAAGGAAAGAGCAGTGCTCTTCCTGGAAGAGATTCTGGAAGCGGGCGGATATTTCAATGCCGTGGAAAAAGGATTCTTTGTGGATTCAGGCTACTATCCTGAAAGAAACGGAGACGGGATCGTGAGAAAGATCGACGGAGGCCTTGCGGCGGATACGGTCTTTGAAAAGGATGAGGACTATTTTGCACCTGTTACCGGATTCTTCGGATACAACAATGTGGAGGAGAAGTACGAAAGTCCTTCCGATGCCATAGGTGGAGATACACTGGAGCATAGGGAAAAGATCGTCTATATCGATGAACTGGACCCGGAAGACAATGTGAACAGAAGACTGGAAGAAACCAGAAAGTATTTCACAAGAGAGCATATCCGGCCTGAAGTGGAATGGGCAGGAGATGGCGTCATTCTTCAGACCATGATGCTTCCGGTGGATGAAATGACCGCAGAAGCCGCGGCGGTTGAAATCGGCAGAAAGATGGGGCTTCTGGATGTGGAAGTGGTGCATAAGGAAGTGCTTCAGGAAGCGGAAGGGACCTTAGTTGAAATCAAGGGAAGAGTAGCCTTTTCACTGGATGCCAAGGACCTTGTGATTCCTGAAAAACCCGAAGTGTTCTCAGATGAGGAAATCAGAGCAGACATCGAAAAGCATCCCATGAAGATTGTTGCAGGAACCCTTGGGAATGACGAGCATTCCGTGGGACTGAGAGAAATCATCGACATCAAGCATGGCGGAATTGAAAAATACGGTATCGAATCCATCTATCTGGGCACCTCCGTGCCTGTGGAGAAGCTGGTGGATGCGGCCATAGAGTCTGATGCCGATGCCATTTTAGCCAGCACCATCATAAGCCACGACAACATACACTACAAGAACCTGAAGAAGCTCTGTGATACGGCCGTTGAAAAGGGTGTGAGAGACAAGCTCATCATCCTCGGTGGCGGAACACAGATCATCAGTGATCTGGCATTGGATACGGGACTGGATATGGGATTTGGACGAGGAACCAAGGGATCTCATGTAGCTACGTTCCTGGTGAAAAAGAGAAGAGAACTTAGAGGCGAGGAGTAATCTCCCTTCTGGAGGAATCGAAAGATGAAAATAGATGTATTGGTTGCAGAAATCGGCAGCACCACCACAGTGGTCAATGCCTTTCATAATCTGGAGAGCGAGAATCCTGTCTTTCTCGGTCAGGGTCAGGGGGTCACTTCGGTGGAAGAAGGTGATGTGACCCTGGGCCTTCAGGAGGCCATGGAAGATCTTCGAATGAAGCTTGCCTTAGAGGAAATCACCTATGACCGTTTTCTGGCCACCTCCAGTGCGGCAGGTGGTCTACGGATGACCGTTCACGGGCTGGTCCATGACATGACTGTGAAGGCTTCCAGGGAGGCTGCTCTTGGCGCGGGCGCCATCATAAGGCTTGTGACATCCGGCAGACTGAAAAAATCCGACCTCAGGAAAATCATGGAAATCAATCCCAACATCATCATGATCGCCGGCGGCCTGGACCATGGAGAAAGAGACACCGCTCTTTACAATGCGGAGAAGATTCTGGAGATGGGTCTCACCGTCCCTGTGATCTATGCCGGGAACATAGACAATCGGGATGACATCGAAGAAATCTTTGATGGGTATCAGGGTAAGCTTTATGTGACGGACAATGTGTATCCCCAGGTGGATGTGCTTCAGGTGGAGCCTGCAAGAAAAATCATCCAGGAAGTGTTTGAAGAGAACATCATCCATGCCAAAGGCATGGAAAAAGTCCATGAACTGGTCAATGGAAGGATTCTTCCTACACCTGGTGCTGTCATGGAAAGCGCCAAGGTGCTGAAGGAGGTCCTGGGAGATCTCATGATCATCGATGTGGGCGGTGCCACCACAGATGTCCACTCGGTGACCCGAGGCTCAGAAGAGATCAGTCGGATTCTCCTTTCTCCGGAGCCTGAAGCGAAAAGAACGGTGGAAGGGGACCTGGGGGTTTATGTGAACAGGAAGAATCTCATTCTGCGGATCGGAGAAGAGAAGATCTGTCAGGAGCTGAAGATTCCAGGCATTGATCTTCATGGGCTGAAGCCCATACCGGAAACGTCTCTTGAGAAGGAAATCATAAAAAGACTGACCAGGGAAGCGGTGTTTGCTTCCGTGGAGAGACATGCAGGTACCGTGAGAAATCTCTACGGGGAATCTTCCGGAAGAAAGACGGTGGCGGAAGGGAAAGACCTGACGGAAGTGAAATACATCATCGGTACAGGAGGAGCCCTCACAAGGCTGGAGAATATGGATGAGATTCTATCCGACATCCATCTGCAGGGCAGAGGGCAGAAGCTGTATCCGAAAAAGGAAGCAGAGGTGCTGCTGGATACGGACTATCTGCTGGCTTCTCTAGGGGTTCTTTCCCTTCAGTATAAGGAAGCGGCGCTGAAGCTGATGCTGAAAAGTCTGAGAATAGAGGGAAAAGGAGGTGGAGCTGATGTATCCGTGCATTGAAATCAATCTGGAAAAACTGGAAGATAATTCAAGAAAAGTAAACGGACTGCTGAAACCGCTGGGAATCAGTGTCATGGCCGTGACCAAGGGATTCACGGCAGAAACGAGGATCGCCAAAGCGATTCTTGATGGGGGAGCAGACTATATCGCAGATGCCAGAATCAAGAATCTCATCAAGCTGAAGGATCTCCCCAAAGAGAAGGTGCTTTTAAGGCTGCCCATGCAGAGTGAAATCCATGATGTGGTGAAGTACTGCGACTACAGCCTGAATTCAGAGCTTGATACCCTGAAGCTCATTGGAAAGGAAGCCACTTCGCTGGGAATTGAGCACAAAGTCATCATCATGGTGGACCTGGGGGATTACCGGGAAGGAATCCGGTATCACAGAGTGGAGCAGTTTGTGAAGGAAGCGGTGCAGATTGAAGGTGTAGCCATCAGAGGATTCGGGGTGAATCTCACCTGTTTCGGAGGTGTCATTCCGGAGCAGACCACGCTTCAGAGGCTGGTGGAGATTTCAGAAACCATGCGGGTGAAGTACGATCTTCAGATTGATATTGTCTCCGGAGGAAGCTCTTCCAGTATCTACCTCATCAATGAGGAGAATGGAATTCCCAGGGGCATCAACAATCTGAGACTGGGAGAAGTGATTCTTCTCGGGAAGGAAACGGCCTTTGGAGAGCGTTTTGACGGACTGCATGAAGATGCGTTCATTTTAAAAGCGCAGATCATTGAACTGAAAGACAAACCTTCCGTTCCTCATGGAAGAATCGGAAGAGATGCCTTCGGGAACATTCCGCATCATAAAGACCGTGGCATCATAAGGCGTGCCATTCTGGCTCTGGGGAAGCAGGATGTGGATCCATCGGGAATCATTCCGGTGAATCCGAATCTCAGTATTCTGGGCGCAAGCTCCGATCACCTCATCGTGGATCTGTCTAAGGACAAGGAAGCCTATCAGGTGGGGGATATCATCGTCTTCTATGTGAAATACGGGGGTCTTCTCAATGCCATGACTTCTCCCTATGTGGAGAAGGTCTATATTGAGAAAGAAGACCGCTGAAAAAGGTGAATTTCCATGATTGAGATACATCTGATCTCGAATTGGCCATGAGAGGTGGAAAATCTCTAATGTCAATGTAGAAAATATATTTCAAACAATTCAGTATTGTGTAAATGATTACAAGTTTTAATTTCGAGATTTTTTTGTTGACCGGAACTTTTCTGCCAATTTAGAAATGGTTCATTTTTATGCTGTAAAATAAGGTTTACCAATATTTTGTTAGATGACATAATGAAAGTACTGTAACGAAACAATACATATTAAAAGGAGCGATTACATTGTCAAGAATTTTTAATTTTTCTGCTGGTCCATCCATGCTGCCTGAAAGTGTACTGGAAAGAGCCGCTGCCGAGATGCTTGATTATCAGGGTTCAGGAATGTCCGTCATGGAAATGAGCCATAGAAGCAAGGTATATGACGGCATCATCAAAAACACGGAGAAGAAGCTGAGACAGATCATGTCCATTCCGGACAACTACAAGGTATTGTTCCTTCAGGGAGGAGCTACACTGCAGTTCTCCATGATTCCAATGAACCTTCTGGTGAAAAACGGAAAGGCGGATTATATCGTATCAGGAAGTTTCTCAGGAAAGGCGTACAAGGAAGCGAAGAAGTACGGCGAAATCAATCTTGCTGCCACAAGCAAGGAAGACAACTTCAGTCACATTCCAACCCAGGAAGAACTGAACCTTTCCAAGGATGCGGATTATCTGCACATCTGTGAAAACAACACGATTTTCGGAACCACATATAATTATCTGCCGGAAACTGACGGAGTACCCGTTGTTTCAGATATGTCCTCCTGCATTCTGTCAAAACCTGTGGATGTGTCAAAATATGGCCTGATTTACGCAGGGGCACAGAAGAACATGGGACCTGCTGGTCTTACAGTTGTCATCATCCGTGAGGATCTGGTAGGAGAGCCACAGGAAAAGACACCGGTTCTCATGAGATATGATGAACTGGTGAAAGCGGAATCCATGTACAATACACCACCAACCTATGCCATCTATATCCTGGGGCTGGTCCTTGACTGGGTAGACTCCATGGGTGGTCTTTCCGGCATGAAGGAGCACAATGAAAAGAAAGCTGCTCTGCTGTATGACTTCCTGGATGGAAGCAAGCTCTTCAAGACCAATGTGGTGAAGGAAAACAGATCCATGATGAATGTGACGTTCTTTACAGGAAACGAGGAACTGGATGCGAAGTTCGTGAAGGAAACCGCTGCCAAGGGATTCTCCAACCTCAAGGGTCACAGATCCGTCGGTGGTATGAGAGCATCCATCTACAATGCGATGCCTATGGAAGGTGTGGAAGCACTGGTGAAATTCATGATGGAATTCGAAGCTGTCAATTCATAGAAATCTGTTATACAAGGGGGAGATCATATGATCAGAATATTAACCGCTGACGGAATGGAAAAAGGTGCCATCAGTACATTAGAAGACTTAGGCTATGAAGTCGTCAATGAGCACTACGAACTTCCGGAGCTGAATGAGAAAATCAAGGAATTTGATGTGATTGTTGTAAGATCTGCAACAAAGATCAGAGAACCGCTTATAGATGAAGCACTGAAGACAGGACGACTGAAGCTCATCATCAGAGGTGGCGTCGGTGTGGACAACATCGATGTGAAATATGCCGAAGAAAAAGGCATAGCCGTCAGAAATACACCCAATGCATCCAGTGCATCCGTGGCAGAGCTTGCTATAGGGCACCTCTTCACCATCTCCAGACACATGCACAGTGCCAATGTGACCATGAGAAAAGGAGAATGGAACAAGAAGAAGTACAGTGGAATCGAGCTTTCAGGAAAGACTCTGGGACTCATCGGATTCGGAAGAATCGCAAGAGAAGTGGCTATCAGAGCCAACGCCCTGGGTATGAAAGTCATCTACACCAACAGAAGCGGGCACAAGCCTGAAAATGAACCCAACCGATATGTGACACTGGAAGAGCTTTATAAGGAAGCGGATTTCATTTCTCTTCATATGCCCAAGCTTGCGGACAAGCCACATCTCATCGGCAAGGAAGAGATCGAGAAGATGAAAGACGGCGTATATCTGGTCAATACAGCCAGAGGTGGACTCATCGATGAGGACGCTCTTTGCGATGCGCTGGACAGCGGGAAGGTATCTGCGGCTGCCATAGACGTATTCAAGGAAGAGCCTACAAAGAATGAGAGAATCTACACCCATGACAGGATTTCACTGACACCGCACATCGGCGCTTCCACAAAAGAAGCTCAGCTGAGAATCGGTGAAGAAATCGTGTCCATCATCAAAGCGTTTTTCGCGTAGCATAAAGGAGTAATAGCATGGCAATAATCAGACCTTTTCAGGCAGTGAGGCCCCACGAAGATCTTGCGGATCGGGTTGCTGCACTACCTTATGATGTAATGAATTCAGAAGAAGCAAGAGAAATGGTCAAGGACAATCCACATAGCTTTCTCCATGTGGACAAGGCGGAGATTGATCTGGATCCATCCATAGATCATTACGACCAGAGAGTCTATGAGAAGGCGCGTGAAACCCTCATGAGGTTCATCGAAGAAGGCACGCTGGTACGCGAAGAGAAGAAAGGTCTCTACATCTACACCCTGGTGATGGATGGGCATCCTCAGACCGGTCTTGTTTCACTGGCATCCATCGATGACTATCAGAACAATGTGGTGAAAAAGCATGAGTTCACAAGAGCGGAAAAGGAAGCGGACAGAATCCGTCACGTGGATGTGACGAATTTCCATACGGGTCCTATTTTCCTGACTTATGTATATAAGGAAGAGATCACAAAGATCATTGAAGACTACAAGAAGAACCATGACCCCATTTACGACTTCGTGGCGGAAGACGGTGTAAAACATACGGCATGGGTGATCCTGGAAGATGAGATCATCGAAGCGCTTGTTGAAAAATTCAGCGGCGTGGAGTCCCTCTATATCGCAGACGGTCATCACAGAGCGGCTTCTGCAGTAAGAGTGGGCATGATGAGAAGAGAACATAATCCGGACTATACGGGAGAAGAGGAGTTCAACTACTTCCTTTCCGTGATCTTCCCAAGCAACGAGCTGAGAATCATGGACTATAATCGTGTAGTGAAGGATCTGAACGGCTGCACCAGTGAGGAGTTCATGAAGACCATCGAAAAGAACTTCACAGTGACTCCTTACGAAGGGGAAGGTCCATACAGACCAGAAGAGAAGCATACCTTCGGTATGTATCTGGACAAGAAGTGGTATAAGCTCACAGCGAAGGAGCATATCGTATTCGATGAAGATCCGCTGAAGAGACTGGACTGCAAGATTCTGCAGGACCATCTGCTGAAGCCGGTTCTGGGAATCGAAGACCCAAGAGTGGATAAGAGAATCGACTTCGTCGGTGGTATAAGAGGCCTGGAAGAGCTGGAGAGAAGAGTGGCGAAGGATATGAAGGTGGCATTCTCCATGTATCCCACAACCATCATGGATCTGGTTTCCATCTCCGATGCGGGCATGGTCATGCCTCCGAAATCCACCTGGTTTGAACCGAAGCTGAGAAGCGGACTGTTCCTCCATGATCTGGACTAGAGAAAGAATATAGTGATAGAAGACTGCCTGAGCGCGCATCCTTATAGAGGATATGCCAGGCAGTCTTCTTCTTCAGGCTTCAACTGCGACAACTGTTTTTCTATGCAAGGGAGAGCATTATGGTTTATAATGTGTAGAGTATCAGATGGAGGACGAATAGATGAAAAATAAAGCTGTGATTCTGGGTTCGAATTATTATATAGGATTGTCAATCATCAGATGTCTTGGAAAAGAGGGCATTCATACGGTGGCCTTGGATTATGCCAGGGAGAATACCTATGGAGCGGATTCGAGATATCTCAAGGAACAGATTATCGTTCCTCATTACAAGAAGAATGAACAGGAACTGCTTCAATTCATGGTGGATTATGCGAAGAAAGAGAAAGAGAAACCTGTGCTTTTCCCCAGTGGAGACCCTTATGTGGAATTCATCGACAGAAATTTCGATGCACTGAAAGAAGGGTATCTTTTCCCCATGGATGTCAAAGGGAAATGGACGGACATCATGATGAAGGATACGCTGGAAAAGCTGGCAGTGAAATACGGTATGCCCATTCCGGAAAGTGTGGAGCTGAACGATCCGGCTATTTTTGAAAAAGTGGAAAGAAGCATCGGTTATCCATGTATCTTAAAGCCTACGGAATCCACCATGTTTGTGGCGAAGTTCCGTGTGAAGAACTTCATTCTGCATAGCAGCGAAGAACTGGAGAAGTACAGAGATACCATAAGAGAAAGCGGACTCGATGGGGTCATTCAGAGAATCATTCCAGGGTTTGATGATCATATGTACACCTACGATGCCTATCTTGACAGGGATTCTGAAGTAACCCACTGGATGACCTGTCAGAAGCATAGGCAGTTTCCCATCAATTTCGGCGCATCCGTTTATACAGAGCAGAGACTGGTTCCGGAGCTTCATGAGATGAGCAGAGAATTCTACAGGAATATCGGATACAAGGGTTTCGGAGAAATAGAGTACAAGAAGGATGAGAAGACCGGAAAATACTACCTCATCGAGATCAATACCAGAACCACGAATCTCAACAGCCTTCTTGAAAAAGCAGGCGTGAATTTTCCTCTCCTGGCTTATAAGGAAATGACCGGAGAGAAGATCGAGAAGGAAAAGAGGACCTATGATACCGGAATCCATTTCAGATATCTTTACGAGGATCTCCTGGCCATCAGAGAGTATGTCCGTGCCGGGCAGCTTACAAAGGGCCAGATCATGAAGTCTCTCTTCAGGCGCAAAGCCCCAGCAATCTGGAGTTTCACCGATCCGAAACCCGCCTTCGGTTTTCTGAAGATGGTCTATGGAAAGGTAAGGAAAAGATCTGGCCGGTCCTGAAGAAAGATTGAAAAAAGTAGGATAAATAATCCTTCATTTAGTGTTGACTTCAGGAAGGTTTTCCTTTAAAATTAACTGTGTTGCTCGTAGATTCAGTTTTACGAGCAGCCTATATGGAGAGGTGGCCGAGTGGTCGAAGGCGCACGCCTGGAAAGTGTGTATCGGGGAAACTCGATCATGGGTTCAAATCCCATCCTCTCCGCCATTACCGTGCTAGACGGGGAGTTAGCGGTGCCCTGTAACCTGCAATCCGCTATAGCAGGGTGTAATCCCTAACCGAGGCTTGAACTTTCAGGGTCTGACCCTTAAAAGTGACGTTGATAAGTGGGTCCCACGCAACGGAAGTCTATGAACCTCGTCAGGACCGGAAGGTAGCAGCGATAAATAGAATTTTTCGTGTGCCGTGGCAAACCTATTTTGAGTTTACTGTTCGGGTAACGCTTGAACGTTTACTGAACGGAGTTAGGTGCACGGTTTTAATTGAATAAGAAGCAATCCTCTGCCTGGTGTCAGGCAGAGGATTTTTTGACTTTTCATATATCATTCCACAGGTGCGGCAATCCCTCTGAGCTCATATCTGCAGAGCTTTTCGATCTTATACAGGTAATCGCTGATGCTTTCCAGTGTGGAGAGCATTTCCAGATAGACCAGAGAAGCATCCAGTGAGCACTCCTCGTTCTCCAGACGATGGACATGATTGATGCTGTAACTCTCCAGTTTGAGATCAGTGGATGCGTGCAGCTCTTCCATTGCAGTGAAATCCGCTTCCCGGTAGCTGCTGAGATTGGAGCAGGTCTTTTCATACATCTCATCCAGAAGCGCACTGATCTCTTTCATCTCATCCAGTGCATCCTGGGTGAAGAACATCTCGTTTTCATATCGCTCTTTCTGAAGGTCCATGAGATGATTTGTGTGATTGGCCATGCGCTCCAGATATTTTGCTCCTTTTATGATGCCAGGCAGCATAATGGACTGAGTTTCGCTGAGATTTCTCTTGGAAAGCGCAATCATGTAGTTGGTCAGGTCCTTCTGCAGGAGAACGACGTTTTTCTCCATGGATCCGACTTCTTTCAGGGCATCCAGATTATTCTCGAGAATGGAGGAAAATGTATTCGCGGCCATGGTCCTGCTGTAGGAGGTTGTCCTTCTGAGCTCTCTGAGAGAAGCTCCGAGGGCAGCCACGGGAGTATCCAGAAGCAGCTTGTCCAGATAGCTTACCTGAACCTTTTCCTTTGACTTCTTCTCTTTAATGATGGTCAGAAGAAGCTTCACGAAGTAGTCGTTGAGAGGAAGGAAGATCAGTGCCACTACGATGTTGAAGATGGTGTGAGAATTGGCAATCTGCAGCTGAATGTTGGTGCTTCCCTGAACAGTCAACGTGAAGTATTCGATGAAGCGTACAAAAAGGTGCAGGAACGGCAGCGCAATGACCACACCGATGACATTATGAAGGGCATGTCCCCAGGCGGTTCGCTTTGCATTGATATTTCCGTTGATGGATGCGATGAGCGCTGTGACGGAGGTTCCGATGTTATCGCCCAGCATGAGGATCACAGCCGTGGTAAGAGAAATGAGTCCGGCGTTTCCAAGAAGTATTACAATGCCCACGGTGGCGGAGCTGCTGTGTACGAGGGCTGTAGTGATTGTCCCGATGAGAATTCCAAGAATGACATTGGATGCATAATGGGAGAAGAAGTACTGAATGGATTCATTCTGCTGCATATAGGGAATCCCTTCATTGAGTATCTTGAGTCCCAGAAGAAGAAAACCGACACCCATGACGGAGTGGCCGGCGTTGATGATTTTAGAACCTTTTCCGATGATTTTCATGATGAAACCTGCAGCGACAATGGGCAGGGACAGCTGAATCAGGTTGAAGCTGAAGCTGAAGGCCATGAACTGTGCAGTGACGGTGGTTCCGATGTTCGCTCCGTATATGATGCCGATGGCCTGGGAGAGTTTCATGATTCCGGAGTTGACAAAGCCTACACTGAGAACGGAGATGGCAGTGGAGCTCTGCACAACCGCAGTGAGAAAGATTCCAGCCAGAAAAGCCTTCCAGAGCTTTCCGGTGAATCTCTCCAGAATCCTTTTCATCATATTTCCGGACATTCTTTCAAGCCCCTCTCCCATCATGTCTACTCCGTACATGAGAAGGGCTGTTCCGCCTACGATACCGAAAATGAATTGAATCATATAGCATCATCCTTTGATAAATCCAGGTGAATAAATTAACAGGTTTATCTACTATCAACATAACACTAACTATCAGAATATTCAATGAAGTTAAGTTTTAACAAATGACTGGAGTTTCTCATGAACTTCATGATAATCCATGAAAAAGAGAGTCAACTCATGTATAATAAAAAGGTAAGAATTTTTAGGAAGCAGGTGAAAAAAAGTCATGGCATATACCGCACTTTACCGTGAATGGAGACCTAGAGTATTTAGTGATGTGATTGGACAGGAACATATCACCACCACACTCATTAATGAAATAAAAGCCAATCGCATTGGCCATGCCTATCTTTTCAGTGGAACCAGAGGAACGGGTAAAACCACCTGCGCCAAGATCATGGCAAAAGCACTGAACTGTGTAGACCTTAAAGACGGAGAACCCTGCAACAAGTGTCACATGTGCGTGAAAATCGATGCGGGGATGTCTCTGGATGTGGTGGAGCAGGATGCTGCCACGAACAACAAGGTGGATGACATCAGAGATCTCATTGATGAAGTCCAGTATCCGCCTCATGAAGGAAAGTATAAGGTATATATCCTGGATGAGGTGCATATGCTCTCTACAGGAGCTGTGAATGCCTTTCTGAAGACACTGGAAGAGCCGCCTGAACACGTGGTGTTCATTCTGGCCACTACAGACCCTCAGAAGCTTCCGGTGACCATTCTTTCCAGATGTCAGCGGTTTGATTTCAAGCGCATCAAATATACGGAGATTGCAAAGCGTTTAAGGCGTATTGCCACGGATAAGGGGATTTATGCGGAAGACCGTTCACTGGATCTCATAGCCCGTATTTCCGACGGCGCCATGAGAGATGCCCTTTCCATCATGGATCAGGCCATCAGCATGGGAGAAGGGAAGCTGGATTACGAAGATATTCTGGATATGCTGGGTCTTTCCGGTCAGGAGAACCTCTTCAGACTTTCAGAAGCGATGCTGGGAAAGAACGTGAAGGAATCCATACGAATCCTTGATGATGTTGTGGATGGAGGAAAAGATCCCTACAGCTTCACAAAGGATCTCATCACCCATTTCAGAAACATTCTGGTCGCGAAGATCATGCCCAACCCCGAAGAGGTCATAGACCTTTCCAAAGAGGATATTGAAGTGATCAGAAGACAGGGGGATATCGCTTCCAATGAAGTGATCACGAGGATCATAAGACTCCTGCAGAAGGCGGAGGAGCAGGCGAAGTTCAGCAAGCAGTCCAGAATCTATCTGGAACTTGCCATCATCAGTCTGACGAAAAATGAGCTGGATGTATCGCAGGAATCTGTTCTTGGACGACTTTCGGTTATTGAAGACTACCTGCGGCGCGGACATGTGGTGCCGAATACCAATGAAGGGCAGAAACAGCAGGTAACCGTTTCGGCTGCTCCGGCGACGGAGAAGAAACCCGAGAGGAAGTCTAAATCCGATGAACTTACTAAGGCTGAAGAGCTGAAAGTCATGAAGAATGCGGTGAAGATCGAGGAAGAAGCTTTCAATGATGACTGCAAGGTGACCCTGGACATGGTGAAGAGAAACTGGAAAGAAATCATGGAAGCCCTCAAAGCCAGAAGGCAGATGATCATTCAGGCTTCCATCATTGTAGGTCAGCCTGTGAAATGCGAACGAGGCGTGATTGAAGTGAGATTCACCAAGGAATACGCATTCAGCAGAAAGAGGCTGGAAAAGAAGGAGAACAAGACTGTTCTGGAAGAAGCGGCAAGCTCCATTTTAGGAGAACCGGTGAAGTTCAGATTCAGCGTGGAGGGCGAACGTGCCCAGCAGGAGGAGGAATCCCCGGCGGAAACCTTTGATGATGCGCTGAAGAAATTCGGTATCGATGTAGTGGATGAGTAGAGTTGCAAGATCAGATGAGTTAGTGTAAATTATAAAAAGATAAATATATGGAGGTATGAATTATGGCAAAAGGATTCCCAGGAATGGGCGGAGGAAATATGAACAACCTGCTGAAGCAGGCGCAGAAGATGCAGAAGGACATGGAAAAGAATCAGAAGGAACTGGAGAACAAGGAATACGAAGCATCAGCAGGTGGTGGAGCAATCACCGTAGTCGTTACCGGAAAGAAGAGACTGCAGAATGTCACCATCAATCCCGATGTAGTGGATCCTGATGATGTGGAAATGCTCCAGGACCTGGTATTGTCCGCTGTGAATGCTGCAATGCAGATGGCAGACGAAGATGCAGAGAAAGTGATGGGTAAGCTGGCTGGAGGAATGCCGGGCTTATTCTAGGAGGAGTATAAATGGATTTTTATCCAGTTGCCATTGAGAAGCTCATCGAGGAATTCGCGAAGCTTCCCAGTATTGGAAACAAGACAGCGCAGAGACTGACACTACATGTACTGAATCTTCCTGAAGATGAGGTCAGAGAATTTGCAGAAGCGCTGATCAAAGCAAGAGGAACCATCAAGTACTGCCAGGTTTGCGGTAATTACACAGAGAAAGACCCGTGTGCCATCTGTGGCAATCCAAACAGAGATCATCATGTGATCTGTGTGGTGGAGCAGCCTAAGGATATCATGGCCATCGAAAGAGTAAGGGATTTCAACGGAGTCTATCATGTGCTCCATGGAAGCATTTCGCCCATGGCAGGAAGAGGGCCGGAAGACATCAAGATCAAAGAGCTTGTCCGAAGAATGTCCGGTGACATCAGAGAAGTCATTGTGGCGACGAACTCCACCATCGAAGGGGAGGCCACTGCGATGTATATCTCCAGAGTGCTGAAACCCCTGGATGTGAAGGTGACACGTATCGCCTCGGGTATGCCTGTGGGAAGCGATCTGGAGTATGCGGACGAAGTGACGTTATCAAAGTCCTTCGAGGGCAGGAAAGAGATTCTTTAAGTATAAAAAAATTGTCATTTAAGAATAAAGTACAGTAAAAAATTTAAACACCCCTTAGAGCGATAAGCAGCATCAACTGCTTCGCTCTTTTTTATTCCCAACCTTTCCCCAACCCTTACCCCTTCCTTTGCGTCCGTTCGGACGCCTCTTCTTTTCCCTCATCCATTGATACAGGCACATCTCAGCGAATTCCTCACACCTTTCTCATCCCTTTTCCCAACCTTTCATCCATTATCCCTTTCTTTCCTCCATTCTGGCGTCCCTGAGGACGCCTGTGACAAGCTTGAAGCTGTTGCAGCAGAATGCTTATAGGGTATCCTAAAGCCTCTCTCGGGCTTTTCTCAAGCCTTTTATCCAGGGACAAGTTATTCCTGCCTTTCCCTATCTTCTCTACAAATGTAGCTTGTTACATACCTTGCTCAAGTGTTGATTTTACTTGCTTCTAGTAGATTATCGATACTGGAATAAAGAGGGGAGAAAAGAAAAAAGAGGACTGGAGAAAGTGGGGGAGAAAAAGTGGGACAACTATATTCGATTTTTGAAACAAATAGAGGGTGAAAATCTGTTTTGAAACAACTTTAAAGGGAGAAAAACAGGCAGAAACAAGAATTGGATAAACAATTGTGGAAATTATAGTCAATTCAAGAATGGGGTAGATAGGGGGTTAGAGGGGTGGGGGAAGTACAACTTTATTTGTGTTTTGGTAGTACTTTATTTGTAGGTGACAAAAATTGATAAATCAAAACAAAGTCATACAAAAAAATTAAACACCCCTTAGAGCGAGAAGCAGCATCAACTGCCTCGCTCTTTTTTATTCCCAACCTTTCCCCAACCCTTCCCCCTTCCTTTGCGTCCTAGCGGACGCTCCCCCTATCCTCTTAATCCATTGGTACATAATGATTGCAGAGCTTACCCCAATCATCCACCCAACGATTAACCCAAGTTCATCCATTATCCCAATCATCACCCCATTCTTACACCACAATCCAAACATAGCCCATTCATTTATCCTTCTTTGCGTCCGTAAGGACGCCTATATCAGGCACTTACTTTATTGAGACAAAAAAATAAGAAGGATTACAGGGTTTTTCCCTGATTCCTTCAAGCCTTATCCCAAGCCTTTCTCCGAGCATTTTACTCAGGCTATTATGGTCCTATGATATCTCGAATATTTCTCTGAAATAGAGTGCAACACAATATCGCTAGAGTTGATTTGTCTAGCGTTCAATCATTTATCAGAGGAATAACACTGAGAAAAGTGAGGGGGGTTGATAATTGGGATAACTATATTCGATTTTTGAAAGAAATAGAGGGTGAAAATCTGTTTTGAAACAACTTTAAAGGGGGAAAAACAGGTAGAAACAAGAATTGGATAAACAATTATGGAAATTGTAGTTAATTAAAGAATGGGGTAGATAGGGGGTTAGAGGAGTGGGGGAAGTACAACTTTAATTATAATTTGGTAGTGCTTTATATGTAGGTGACAAAAATATTTAAAATATATAAAAAGAGTGATACTGAATATGGAATCACTCTTATTTCGTTATATTATTTTCTTTAAATCTGAGAAAGTATCATTATGTGCTTCCAGATACTGCTTCAGCTGACTCAGCTTACAATTTCCAGAATCGTACTTTCTGATTTCTTCTAATAGTTCACTTTCCAGATCGGGAAGCTCTTCCTGACTATCGGTGAAATGCTTCAGTACTTTCTGAAGATCTGTTTTCAGTTCTTCATCCTCTGTGATATCTGTAAATCCATAGCCTTTCAGCCTTTCGATCACTTTCTCCATGGAAGGATCATTGAATCTTGCATACCAGTCCAGGAATCCCTTGAGCTGCATACTGTTTTCAGATACTCCATTTTCAGGGAGAATCATCTTCACTTCACCATTCCTGTACCATTTTACGGTGATGGATTCACCCACAGCTCTGAATTGGGTCTTTGTGGACATGTAATCTGTAAAGAACCCTATGTTGAGTTCCTCCACCACATCAATGTCGAGCGCTACGCTGGAACTCCTGCTGACAAGTCTGTATCCTCTGAATATTTTATCGAACATCATTACTTTTATTCTTCCTTCCTTCTGGCAAACTAAAAAAATAAATACCTCAAGCCATTAGTATACCTGATGTAACTCAAGGTAAATGTGAATATTTCAATCAGTAAATAGAAGGAGTTTTTACAGTCGCCTGTAAGGAAGGAATATCAACGATGCTGTCATCAAAAAGGCAATTGTGAATTTTCAGCTGACCGTATGAAGACTTACTTATAGAAATAGTGATCATTCAGAAGGAATATATCAGTATGTAATATACCTTCATGCTTACTGAGATGTGAAGTAACTTTAATCAAATTGACACAGAATCTCTTTGGTAGTTTACAAATTATAATTGTATAATGAAAGTAATCAATTTGATAAAATATATCAAAGTAGGAGGAGTTATTAATGGCTGACAATGAAAACAAAGATATCAACGTAGAAAAAAGAAACGTGAATAGAAATGAGAACCCGGGTCTTGTCGGATCCACTTTTATCAAGTATTCAGCATATATCATCATACTTCTGATCGTACTTTACTTTATCGTAACCTATATCATTCCACGATTGTAAATAATTAGTAAAACTGGCCAGGGCGGTTGTCTTGGTCATTCTTTTTTGCTCTGATTCCCGCATTGAAGCGCGGTATAGCGTTTACAGTCGTGTTCATGGCAAATATTGCTTTATTGCGTATTTATCGTGGATATTTGGTAATATTTGGCATAAACTGAAACTATAAATCCTATTAATGGATAGGCAAATAATTTAAAGAGGTGAAATCATGGAACTAAAGGTAAAAAGCTTGAAAGAACTCGAAAGCAAAGGTATAAAGGTACCACAGTTTGATGTTGACAGTATGGTGGAAAAAACAAAGAAGGATCCAGTGTGGGTTCACTTTGGAGCTGGAAATATATTCAGAGGCTTTATCGCAAACCTGCAGCATACACTGCTGGAAGAGGGTTTATCAGATAAGGGAATCATTGCAGCGGAAACATTTGATTTTGACATCATAGACAAAATCTATGATCCATATGACAATCTTACACTGCTGGTCAGTCTGAATGCAGACGGCACCACAGCAAACTCAGTGATTGCAAGTATTGCTGAAGGAGTCAAGGCGAATCTGTCAGATGAAAAGAATGCAGCCAGACTGAAAGAGATTTTCGAAAATCCATCCCTTCAGATGATCAGTTTTACCATCACTGAAAAAGGATATGCGCTTACGAATGTAAACGGAGATGTATTCCCCTTCGTGACCAAGGATTTTGAAAATGGTCCAAAGGGCCCAAGTCATGCCATGAGCGTTGTGACTTCACTGCTCTATGCAAGATATCAGAAAGGTAAGTATCCTCTGGCGGTGGTCAGTATGGATAACTGCAGCCACAATGGTGAAAAGGTGGAGACATCCGTCAAGACCATCGCCGATGAATGGCTGAAGAGAGGGTTCGTGGATCAGGGATTCATTGATTACATCAATGATGAAAAGAAGATTTCCTTCCCATGGAGCATGATCGACAAGATTACACCAAGACCTGCAGAAGAAGTGAAGAAAATGCTGGATGAACTGGGTGTGGAGAATATGGCACCTGTCGTCACATCCAAGAACACCTTCATTGCACCTTATGTCAATGCGGAAGTGCCACAGTACCTGGTAGTAGAAGACAAGTTCCCGAACGGAAGACCTGAACTTGAAAAAGCAGGCGTATACTTCACCGACAGAGACACCGTAAACAATACGGAAACCATGAAGGTGACCACCTGTCTGAATCCGCTCCATACTGCACTTGCAGTCTATGGATGTGTACTGGGCTTTGAAAGCATTTCAGCTGAAATGAATGACAAGGAGCTGAAGGCACTGGTGGAGAAGATCGGTTATGAAGAAGGTATGCCGGTGGTGGTTGATCCGAAGATCATCAGCCCTAAGAGCTTCATCAAGGAAGTCATCGAAGAAAGACTGCCTAACCCATTCATTCCGGATACACCACAGAGAATCGCAACGGATACAAGTCAGAAAGTGGCCATTAGATTTGGTGAAACCATCAAGTCCTATATGAAGAGAGACGATCTCGATGCATCTTCACTGACTTACATTCCTCTCGCCCTGGCCGGATGGCTGAGATATCTCCTAGGTGTCGATGATAACCTTGAAAAATTCGAGTTATCCAGTGATCCGATGCTTACAGAACTTCAGAGCAAGCTGGAAGGCATCAAGGTAGGAGATGTATCCTCCTACACAGGTCAGCTGAAGGATGTGCTGTCCAATGAGATTCTGTTCGGACTGGACCTTGAAAAAGCAGGTCTTGCAGATAAAGTGGAAGGCATGTTCCTGGAACTCATCGCCGGCAAGAACGCGGTGAGAGACACACTGAAGAAGTATTTAGCTTAATAAGAGATACCTTTGAAACGGCCTTCTGGCCGTTTCTTTATATTCACGAAATACGCATAGTTCTACAGCATCAAGGATGTTTCGGATTGCACTTTTACTGTTTTTGTTTAAAATGAATGGTCGGGGCAAGTGAAATCCTTTATAATGTAGCTGTATACAGTATGCAGAAGAAAAACAATAGGATAAAGGAGTGTCTGTAAGTGGATGAATACATGAAGGAAGTCATAAAGCTGGCGGATCTGAGCCAGAATAAACCTTTGAATGAAATCGTGTTTGAGGGACTTAGAATCGCCATCATCAAAGGAATCATACCCGTGGGGGAGAGAATCAACGAGTCTGTCTATGCAGAGAAGATGAACATCAGCAGAACCCCCGTAAGAGAAGCCCTCCGAAGGATTCAGGAAGAGGGACTGGTGGAATATGTTCCGCACTACGGCGTGGTGGTGAAGAAGATCACCATCGAAGATGCTGTTGAAATCTATCAGATCCGAAAAGCGCTGGATATTCTTGCCACCCAGAATGCCATGAAGATCATGACAGAAGAGCAGTTTGATGAGATGAAAGCGCTGCTTGAAAGAACCGATGAGGCGGATGCCAGAGGAGATTATAAGGAGGTGATTGAGCTTTCCAGACAATTCAACGACATGATCTACGAGTTCTGTAGAATGCCGAGACTGGATGTCATCGTCAAGAAACTGAGACAGTATCTCATGCGGTTCAGAGATATTTCTCTTACCGAAAACGATCGAAGACGAAAAGCGCTGGATGAGCACTGGCTGCTCTATCAGAATATGAGACAGAAGAATTATGAACAGGTTGCCATCATCACCTCGGAACATCTGGATTACTCCGAGAAGTTCATTCTCAAGGAAATGAGAAGAATTGAAGAGGAAGTTGATGAACCAGACAAGGAAAAGGACAGAAGTAATGGAAGAAAAAAATAGAGCACATCATTGGGCAGAGGAAGCGGCAAAGCTTGCAGAGGAATCCATTCTTACGGAAGCGGTTCTGACTCCGAAACCAGGCCTTGTGGATGCAAGAGACAGCGGTGCACATAAGGATATGGATATTTTCACCTTTCTTCGCAGTGCAGTGAGCCTTCGAGAAGGATTCAAAGAGATGTTTCTCTCCGGATATCATGGAGGTGCGGATCTCAAGGAGCTTCTGAAAAAATTAAGACCAAAGGGGATGGATATTGAAGCCCAGATGTTTGAAGCGACAAAGGACATCAACACCCATAAGGGCATCATCTTTTCCATGGGACTTCTTCTGGCTGCCCTTGGAAACTACATGAGCGTGTCAGAATATGAAGGGGATGCTCTCCGAGTGTTCACTGCTAAAGATACGGAAAAGGTGTTTCAGATCATCAAGTCCATGACCGAGGGCATCATCCGGAGTGACTTCAGGAATCTTCACGAAAAAAGCATACTGACCCACGGCGAAAGACTCTATAGAGACTACGGGTTCACTGGTATCCGTGGAGAAGCGGAAAAAGGATATCCGGTTCTAAGAGAACAGGTGCTTCCTGTTCTGAGAGAGAGAAGAAACAGTAAGGAATCCTATGACAGCAGGCTACTGGACATGCTTATGATCCTCATGAGTGAAGTGGAAGACTCGAACATCGTGAGCCGAGGTGGCATGGAGTCACTGCAGTACGTAAGAAGAAGTGCAGATAGATTCATGAAGGAAGGCGGAATGAGAAATCCCACCGCATTAGAGAAGCTCCATGAAATGAATCAGGATTTCGTGAGTAGAAATCTTTCTCCAGGAGGTTCAGCAGATCTTCTTTCTCTGGCTGTTTTTCTGGGGAAAATGGAAAACATCTTATAATCAGATAGATAAAGAAGAATTCACTAGCAGGCATATGAAAAACCCTCTCGCTTAGAAACGAGAGGGTTTTTGAATTTATATACTGATATCGGGATCATTAACCGAAGAAGTTTAGCAGAACACCGGCTGCGATGGCAGAACCGATGACTCCGGCAACGTTTGGTCCCATGGCATGCATAAGAAGGAAGTTGGAAGGATCTTCTTCCTGTCCTACCTTCTGCACAACTCTAGCTGCCATTGGTACTGCAGATACACCGGCTGCGCCGATCATCGGATTGATCTGTCCCTTTGTGAGCTTACTCATAAGCTTACCGAAGAGCACACCTGTTGCGGTTCCGATGGAGAAGGCGATGAGGCCTAAAGCGATGATGCCCAGGGTCTTGGGATTAAGAAGCGTTTCCGCATCCGCCTTTGCGCCGACTGTAAGTCCGATGAGGATGGTTACAGTGTACATCATGGCATTCTTGCCCACTTCAACCAGATTCGGTACAACGCCTACTTCCTTGATCAGGTTACCGAACATGAGCATTCCTACGAGAGGCGCTGCACTTGGTACAAGAAGGATTACGACGATGGTCACGATGATGGGGAAGAGAATCTTCTCCAGTCTGGAAACAGGTCTCAGCTGCTTCATTTTGATCTGTCTTTCTTCCTTGGTTGTAAGCATTCTGATGATCGGTGGCTGAATCACAGGCACCAGTGCCATGTAGGAGTATGCCGCCAGTGCGATGGGTCCCAGAAGATGATCTGCCAGTCTGCTGGTGAGATAGATGGCCGTTGGGCCGTCTGCACCACCGATGATTCCGATGGATGCCGCTTCAAGGGCTGTATATCCTAGAGCAACCGCTCCAAGGAATGCGGCGAAGATACCAAACTGCGCCGCTGCCCCTAGAAGCATGCTTTTGGGGTTCGCTATGAGGGGGCCGAAGTCCGTGGAGGCTCCGACACCCAGGAAGATCAGGGAAGGATAGATTCCGTATTCGATGCCCATGTAGAGCAGTCTCAGAAGACCGCCCTCTTCCATCAGTCCGTTGCCAGGCAGATTCACCAGAAGCATACCGAAGGCGATGGGGATGAGCAGGTAAGGTTCGTATTTCTTATAAATGCCGAGATAGAGGAAAAACAGGGAAATACCGATCATGAGAAGGGCCTTTCCATCGAGCTGCATAATTCCGCTGCTGGCAAAAAATTCGCTTAGTATTTCTAACATTATGCCACCTACTTCGTTGCGATGGTCATAAGAAGAGCGCCGCTATCCACGACCTGTCCATCTTTTGCCTGAACAGTGGATACGGTTCCGTCAAATGGGGACACGATTTCGTTTTCAAGCTTCATGGCTTCCAGAATCGCCAGAACCTGACCCTTCTTTACCGCCTGACCTGGAGCAACCTTTACGGACATGATGGTTCCCTGGATCGGTGCTTCGATCTTTTCATCTGAGGACTGTGGTGATGCAGCAGCTGGTGCTGCTGGAGTGCTTACTGGTGCAGAAGCGGTTTCATTGGCACCTGCTTCTTCCACTTCTACCATATATACTTTTCCGTTAACGGTGATCTTGTATGTTTTCATTATTAAATCTCCTTACCCTATTCTCTTGATGGATTTTATTTTGACATTACCTTGATATTCTTCTTTGGCCAGTGCGGATGCCGTAAGCATCGCAACCATTCTTTCTTCTTCATCGTTATCCTGATGTACAGGAGCCGCTGCTGCTGGAACAGCTGCCACTGCTTTATTCTTTCCATTGAGGTCCTGTGGCAGGAACTTGAAAGCATAAATGATCATCTGCAGGAGTACAAGGATGAGGAAAACCACGAGCATGGCGAAGATGGACATGGTGATTCCATCTGAAAACTGGAAATTATTGATATCCATGTTGTTTTTCCTACCTTTCTATTATCATTTCGAATTCTACGACTTCGTTCTTGTTCTCTTTGACCGGTGCTGCACTCTTTGTCTCAGGTGCTTCCGTTTTGGGCTTTAGTATGGCCTGCTGCGGATTCATGATGTAGGACAGCACTTCTTCGTCCTTGGCCACGCGTCCGAGCTTCGCTTCCATTTCCTTTTTCGCTTCGTCAAAGACTGGAGACAAGTCGGAAACAGGTCTTGGCGGCTGCACTACTTCATCTCCGAGGATCTTCTTCATGATCTCCTCATCGATGGGGGCAGGGGAGTTTCCGTATCCGCCTCTTAAGTAGGTCTTGATTTCATTAGGAATCATCTTGTAGCGTTCGCCGCTGATGACATTCATCACCGCCTGAGTGCCCACCATCTGTGAAAGTGGTGTCACCAGTGGCGGATATCCCATATCTTTTCTCACTTCTGGAATTTCCTTCAGCACTTCTGTGAATCTGTGGAACATCTTCGCATCCTGAAGCTGACTCATGAGATTGGACAGCATTCCGCCAGGCACCTCATACTTGAGAATCTTCGGATTGACCACCAGCGCTCTTGCTTTATACTGACCGCTGTCGATATACTTCTGAGCAACCTTGTCTGCAAGCTCATAGGCTTCATCCAGGGCTTCAGCATCATATTCTGCGTCTCTGCCGATATTCTTCGCTGTCTCTATGATGGTTTCAGCAGCGATGTGGCTTGTTCCGCCGGAGAATGGAGAGATGACCGTATCTACGATATCCGCACCGGCTTCCATGGCTCTCAGCATCACAAGATGGGTGAGTCCAGCAGTGGTGTGACTATGTACGTTTATGGGCAGATCCGTCACGGATTTCAGTGCCTTGACCAGGCTGTAGGCCGCTTCTGGAACGAGAATTCCGGCCATATCCTTGATGCAGATGGAATCTGCGCCCATGTCCACCATCTTCTTCACGAGATTAACGAAGTATTCTTCTGTATGCACTGGGCTTACAGTGTAGCTGATGGCACACTGACAGTGTCCACCGTGCTTCTTGATGAACTTCACGGAGTTCTCGATGTTGTTCATGTCATTCAAGGCATCGAAGACTCTGATGATGTCGATGCCGTTTTCGATGGCAAGCTTTATGAATCTCTCCAGAGTGTCATTGTCATAATGTCTGTAGCCTACCAGGTTCTGGCCACGCAGAAGCATGGAAAGCTTGGTGTTCTTGGCCGCTTTTCTGATTTCTCTAAGGATTTCCCATGGGCTTTCATTCAGGAATCTCAGAGCTGAGTCAAAGGTAGCGCCGCCCCATACTTCAAGCGCATTGTATCCGACTTTGTCCAGAGCCGTGACAAGCTTTATGATGTCTTCTTTTTCCATTCTTGTGGCAAGAAGACTCTGATTGCCATCTCGGACGGTCAGGTCGTTGAGCAGGACTTTTGTCATTTTTTCTCCTCCTATTTATTAGGATGTCTTTCTGCTAAGTACACAAAATCTGTTTTCACAGATTCGCGTTTCAGGCTTGAAAGACAATCTAAATTTCAATCACTACTAGTATAAACGATTACGAAACAAGGAACAACCAGGCCATCATGAAAAAACAGCGAAAGTACATGAATTAAAATCTTATATAGAAATAAAGTGCACGACTGTCTATGAGTCGTGCACTTTTAAAAGGGAGTTACCTAATGTATCGTACGATTATATATATTGGGGTTCCACCTACATCATGAAGGAGAAAGCAAAGCTTCCCAGTATCAGGATGATGGCTCCGCCAAGACGGCTGGACAGCTGCGCATAAGCGATGAGGTCCATTCTGTCAGCAGCACCAAGAACAGCCAGATCTCCTGATCCACCTCTGTTGGCCATGCAAAGACCTGCAGTGATCGCAGCATCGATAGGATAGAATCCTACAAGATATCCAACGAATCCGGATCCGATGATTGCACCAATCACGATGAAGAGTGCAATGAGGGCGTTCTGCGGTGTAAGGGCCGCAACGAACTCTCCAAGGTCCATATCTGCACCTACACCAACCATGATAAGGATGGTAAGGTTTGTTGTGGTGAAGGACTGAAGCTTCTTGGCACCCATTCTGATGCTCTTAGGCACAACACCTGTAGCTGCCAGGATCACTACAAACAGAATCATGTAGGCGAGCTGATGGATGGGTGCACCGAAGATGGTAGGAAGGATGCTCTTTGACATCAGTCTTCCGAATGTGTAAGCCGCAACGGTCAGGAAAAGACCTGCTCCGATGTCACCCATGGTCACTTTGTAGTTCACATCATCAGATACATCAAAGGTGGAGTTTCTAAGAAGGGTCTTCTTGTCTCCAGTCCAGGATGGCTTCTTCTCACCAAGGGAGTTCAGCAGTGCACCTGAGATGATGGCGAAGATATTGGCGATGGTCAGAATGACGATGGCGAAGGCATAGTAGGAATCACTGCTTCCGCCTGTCACATCCGCGTAGATCTGTGACAGTGGGATTGCACCAGCTCCGTTACCACCACCCATGACTGGCAGCACATACTGCAGCATGATCATAGCAGGGTTCACACCAAAGACCAGTCCTGCAAGGGAACCAAGGATTCCGGCACCTACAACACCACCAAGGATGGCAGGAACGTACCCAGCAAAGCTCTTCAGCAGGATGTCTCTATCCAGTGAAAGAACAGAACCCGTGATCAGAACGATGATGAAGAAAGTCAGGAAGTTGGTATCCCCCATGAAGACGTCCATGGATTCCACGTATGTTTCAGGAATCAGGTTCCACTGAACAAGAGCAGAAGTACCTAAGAAGGTGAGGACAAGTCCGCCTCCCACATATTTGTTCCAGATGGGGATTCTTTTTCCAAGCTCATTGAGCGGGATGGCGATGGCAAGCATAAGAGCCATTGTACCACCCATATCTGTAGCAAGTACCTCCAGATATGTGGCTAGATAAACCACGAGTATGGCGGCTAAAGCGAACCACCATGGCATTGAAAAGAGCTTTAAGTCTTTTTTGTCGGTAGCAGTAGTCATTGATCATTCCTCCGATAAATTATTATTTAGTATGAATATATTATTTCAAGGTGGATATCAGCCAAGAATACATCAGAGCGGATGTTCACCATTGGAATCAAAATTGTTTCAGAATATTTTTTTAGGTTTTCTCACCACATCGATGAGTGTGCCGTCACGATACTCGACCAGTGCCACCACATCCTCTTCAAACTCGATCTCCTGCGGTTTTCCCACCAGCTGATAGGCTTCATCACGAAGCTCCTCGATGGTGACAAGGGGAAGTCCTGAATCCTTCAGTGCTTCGATGAGATCGGTTCGCCTCGGATTGATGGCCACACCGATTTCTGTCACTACGATATCAACGCTTTCACCAGGTGTAGTCACAGTGATGACGGAGTCTTTGATGGTGGGGATACGGCTTCTCACAAGCGGTGCGACGATGATGGAGCATTTTGAGCCGGCTGCTGTGTCCACATGGCCTCCAGGAGCGCCTCTTACAACGCCATCAGAACCTGTAACGACATTGACGTTGAAATCCGTGTCCACTTCAAGCGCACCCAGAATGACAAAGTCCAGCTTATTGACGAAGGCGCCTTTGTTCATGGGATTGGCATACTGGGATGTGGAAATCTCAAAATGCCTGGGATGGTTATGAACTGAGGCGATGGATGTAAGGTCAAAATCCTGTGCATCCACGATGGTTTCGATGAGTCCCTCTTCCAGAAGGTCGATCATGGGTTTTGTGATCCCACCTATGGCAAAGCCCATTCTGATGTCTTTTTCCACCATATAGGGTTTCAGAAATCTTGTCACGGCTAGAGAGGGTCCGCCTCCTCCGGTCTGGAAGGAGAATCCGTCTTTGAAGTAGGGTGTGCTGACAAGGGCCTTTGTGGCATATTCAGCGATGAGCAGTTCTCTGGGGTCTGTTGTGAATCGAAGCAGTTCATTGGCGATCTTCTTCGGATTTCCGATTTCAGGAACCACAACCACATAATCCACATCCACCTGCTCTATGCTGGGTGGGAAATTGGGGAAGGGTACCAGTGTATCGGTGATGATGACCACCTTATCCGCATACTGCGCATCCACCATGGAGTAGGACAGAACACCGCAATCTGATTTTCCGCCTTTCCCTCGTGCGTTTCCGTAAGCATCAGATGTGGGCGCTCCGATGAAGGCCACATCTATATGGATGTCTCCGGTTTCGATGGCACGGACTCTTCCACCATGACACCTGATATACGCAGGATGCTTGAGTTTTCCTTCTGAAATGGCTTCTCCGATTTCACCACGGACTCCACTGGAGGAGATTCCTGTTATGGTTCCATCTTCAATGTATCTGACGATGGGTGCATGGGCCGTACCCAGAGAACTGGCGCAGATGGTGATGTCTCTTATGCCCAGCTCATGTATGGTATCCATGACCATGTTCACGATGTAGTCTCCATCTCTGAAGTGATGATGGAAAGACACCGTCATGCCATCCTTCAGCTCCGATCGTTTGATGGCTTCCTTCAGATCAGGCACCACTTTGCTCTCCTGTGGACGTACAGAGGCTTTTACCCTCGGTGCGGCTTTCTTGTATTCATAGCCATCCCGGTAATACTGACCTTTGAATACTTCAACGCCATGGCCTAGAAACTGATCCGGGATTTCTCTTAGAACCTTGTTGATCATTACAAATCCCCCCTATACACACCAGATGCTTTTGCCAGGGTGAGCACTCTTCTTGCTCCCTCAACCATGGCGATATCGATCATCTGACCATCTACGACGAGTACACCGATTCCCTCTTTTGCGGATTCTTCCACTCCGTAGATTGTTTTCTCTGCCATCTGGATTTCCTGCCGGCTGGGCGTGAAGACCTGATGAATCACGGAAATCTGTTTCGGGCTGATAACGGATTTTCCGTCAAAGCCCATATTCTTGATGAGTTCCGTATCTTTTCTGAGGCCTTCAAAATCATCCACATCCGTATGAACCGTATCAAAGCACATGATATCGGCAGCTCTTGCTGCCAGGACCAGCTGACTTCTTGCTGCGAGCATCTCATAACCTTCTGAGGTTCTATTTGCATGCATGGTTCTCATGAAGTCTCCGGCTCCGATGGATATACCGAAAATTCTCTCCGAGCTCTGTGACAGTTCCAGTGCATTGATGACCCCCATGGGTGTTTCAATGGCAGCCATGAGAAGCGTGCTTCCGATAGGCCTTTGGAACTCAAGCTCCGCTTTTCTCACTTCTTCTTCCACAAGCGCTACATCGCTCTTATATTCGCATTTCGGAATTCTGATGCCATCGCATCCTCCCGCAACAGAGGCGCGGATATCTTCTTTCCAGTGTGAGGATTCTTTGCCGTTGATTCGGACCAGACGTTCCACGCCCTTATAGTCCGAATACTTCAAAGTGTTGTAGAGCTGAATTCTGGCTGAATCTTTCTGATTTTCCGAAACAGCATCTTCCAGATCGAAAATCACGGAGTCAGGTTTGTAGATATAGGCATCTTTCACCAGACTTGCGCGATGTGCATTCAGAAACATCATGGTTCTTCTGATTCTGTTTTTGCTTGGATGCATTACATCACCTCCCAAGGCAGGTCCTTATTCTGATCCATGGCACGAAATACAGCGGTTTCGACTCTGGATTTAATGGTACAGTCCAGAGCACCCTTGTCCATGGCGATGATTTTTGCGTTCTTCACTTCCAGTTTTTCCAGAACTTCCATGATGGTACTTCGGATCTGTATGCCATACTGGCTCAAGACACTGCTTTCCAGTATAAGTTCCAGACCATCTTCTTTTGGTGAAATCATGATCTGAATGTCACTGGACTCCAGAGTTCCGGCCATTGCTGAATGGAGCAGGTTCATTTCGGTCCCTCCTGTCTTTTGAGAAAGATTGATTCTTCATCTCAACGTTTTCACTCAGTATAAATTAAAGATATTACCTTAACAATATATTTCAGTTTAAAGAACAGTAAAAAAACAGATTATCATTATTGCAATTATAATGTAGAGACTATTTTATTGCTGAATTGATAATTCGGAGACTCGCAACCAGGAAGGCATCTGGAGATTTTTTCATCTTATCCTGCGAAGATCTGATTGTTATAAATGAAACATAAAGTACAGGTAAAAAACACATGAATCAAAAAAGTTGTCGTATAATTAAAATGTAATCGATACGATAAGGATTGCTTGTAATTCTTAAATCCTATATAGGTAAATGGGGGAGATTTTCATGAATTATACACTTCAGAGAATGTGGATCAGAAGAAGCAGATCAGCTAAAGAAGCGTGGGAGACCATGCTGAATCAGGCTGGAATCAGATCGGAAGATACGGTGGAATACACCGTTGGCGTATACGACGGAGAGAAGCTGGTTGCCACGGGATCCCGTTATAAAAATGTGCTCAAGTGCATTGCAGTCTGCAAGAACTATACAGGCGGAGAAGTCATAAGCCTTCTTATTTCCCACCTGATGACGGAAGTCTTTGATGAGGGATTCACCTCCTGCTATGTATACACAAAGCCCGAGTCTGTGCAGTCCTTTCTCTATATGGGATTCAATGAAATCGAGCGGGTAGGGGAAGATCTGGTCTTTCTGGAAAAAGCGGTTCACGGATTTGATGAATTCCTGAGAAACCTTGAAAAAGAAAAGATCCAGGGTGAAAAGATCTCAGGCATCGTCATGAATGCCAATCCATTTACAAAGGGCCACAAATATCTCATAGAAACAGCGGCAAAGGCCAGTGATGTTCTTCATGTTTTTGTGCTTACAGAAGACCTGTCTGTTTTTCCCACCAGCGTGAGAAAAGAGCTTGTAAAAAGAGGAACAGACCACCTGAAGAATGTGAGAATTCATGAAACAGGAGACTATATGGTCTCTGCCAAGACGTTCCCATCCTATTTTCTGAAGGAAAACAAGGATGTGACGGAAGTCCAGGCAAGCCTGGATGCCAGGATCTTTAAGAACCATATTGCAAAAGCGTTGGGGATCACCACCAGATATGTGGGAGAAGAACCGCTGTCCTTTGCAACAAATATCTACAATGAGGCCATGAAGAAAGTGTTTCAGGATGAGATGAACCTTGTGATCATTCCACGTAAGGAATTTGACGGGGAAGTCATCAGTGCATCCAGAGTGAGGAAGTACCTGAAGGAAGATCGCGTAGAAGACCTGAAGGGACTGGTTCCCGAGACCACCTTCGAGTTTCTGGTCTCAGAAGAAGGGAAAAAGATACAGGAAAAATTAAGAAGCGAGGAGCAGTAACAGCAAATGCAGAAGTTTAACATTGTAAAGCAGGCCATTGCGGGAACTATGGAATCATCTGATCTTCAGATCATTCTGGATAGAAACGAAGGCAACGGCATTGAAATCGAACTGAAAAGTAGTGTGGAGAACCAGTATGGGAGAAGAATCAGAGAGGTCCTTCTGGATACTCTGAAGAATCTGGGCATAGAGGATGCAAAGCTCACAGTGACGGACAAGGGTGCTCTGGACTGCACCATCGTCGCAAGAACCATAGCAGCAGTGCACCGTGCAGCGGATGCCACAGATAAAATCGACTGGGAGGGCCTTGAAGAATGGAACGTTTAAGAAGAACCATGATGTTTGTTCCTGCCAGTAATGCGGGGATGCTGAGAGACGCCTATATATATGGAGCAGACTCCATTATGTTTGACCTGGAGGATTCCATCTCACTGAAAGAGAAGGATACTTCAAGATTTCTGGTCTATCAGGCGGTGAAGACCATAGACTACGGCAGCACTGAAACTGTCGTCAGAATCAACAGTCTGGATATGGGGGGAAGAGATGATGTCCATGCCATGGTAAGAGCAGGCATTGATGTGATCAGACTACCAAAGACGGAAACGGCCCAGGATATCCTGGATGTGGAAGAAGTCATTCTGGAAGCGGAAAGACAGTGTGGAAGGGAAGAAGGTTCCACGAAAATGATGGCGGCCATCGAAGGGCCAGTGGGCGTACTTAATGCGCTGAGTATTGCCACAGCCAGCAGCAGACTCATCGGCATCGCGCTGGGTGCGGAAGACTATGTCACATCCATGAAGACCAGTAGATATCCTGAAAGAAACAGTGAAGAGATTTTCTTTGCCAGATCCATGATCGTCCATGCGGCCAGAGCGGCAGGCATTGCGGCGCTGGATACGGTGTTCTCCGATGTCAATGACTCAGAAACACTCAGAAAAGAAACAGAGATTATTAAGCAGCTGGGCTATGATGGAAAATCCGTCATCAATCCAAGACAGATTTCTATTGTGAATTCTGTTTTCACACCCACGGAAAAGGAAATCGCCAATGCGGTGGCTGTCATGAATGCCATAGAAGAAGCAGAAGCAAAGGGTTCAGGCGTTATTGCGCTGAATGGAAAAATGATTGATAAGCCCATTGTGGAAAGAGCCGAAAGAGTACTGATGCTTGCCGAAGCGGCCGGCGTATACAGGAAGGGGGAGTAATCATGGCAGAGAATAAGTTAGGCAGGGAAATCCCTGAACAGTACAGAGAAGTCTTCGGTGCCTTTGAAGGGCAGTTTTCCAGAAGACATGAATATAGTAGATCCAGCGGGAAAGTGACCTCCGTGAAACCTGGAGAATCAAAGCTTCTGGGGTCTATAAGAGAAGCCATTGAAAAATCAGGACTGAAAGATGGCATGACCATCTCTTTCCATCATCACTTCAGAGAAGGGGACAAGGTCCTTAATATGGTCATGGAAGAGATTGCGGCCATGGGCATAAAGAATCTTACCCTGGCACCAAGTTCCATAGCAAATGTTCATGCACCGCTCATCGATCATATCAAAAACGGTGTGATCACACAGATCACATCATCTGGGCTGAGAGACAGACTGGGTGCTGAGATTTCACACGGACTTATGGAAAACCCTGTGATCATAAGATCTCATGGGGGAAGAGCCAGAGCCATCGAAAAGGATGAAATCCATATCGATGTGGCGTTCCTGGGTGCACCCAGTGCGGATGTCTATGGCAATGCCAACGGATCCCACGGGAAGGCCAACTGTGGATCTCTGGGATATGCAAAAGTGGATGCGGAGTTTGCGGACAAAGTTGTCATCATTACGGATAATCTTGTACCCTATCCCAATACGCCCATCAGCATTCCTCAGAACCAGGTGGATTATGTAGTGGTTGTGGATTCCATCGGAGACCCCAATGGCATCGCAAAGGGAGCGACCAGAATCACCACCAATCCGAAAGAGCTTCTGATCGCGGGAAATGCCAATAAGGTCATTACCTCTTCACCTTACTATAAGGAAGGATTCTCCTTCCAGTCCGGTACAGGCGGATCCACCCTTGCAGTGGCGAGATTTCTTCAGGATTCCATGAAGAAGGACAACATCAAGGCATCCTTTGCCTTAGGTGGACTTACAGGACATCTGTGCAGCATGCTGGAGGAAGGACTCATCGAAAAGATCATTGACACCCAGTGCTTCGACAGAGGAGCCATCGAGTCCATGAAGAAGAATGAGAACCATTATGAAATCAGCGCATCCTTCTATGCCAATCCAGGAAACAAGGGTGCTGCAGTGAATCAGCTGGACGTGGTCGTTCTATCAGCACTGGAAATCGACACGAATTTCAATGTCAATGTCATGACAGGTTCTGACGGAATCATAAGAGGAGCATCAGGCGGACACAGTGATGCGTCAGCTGGGGCAAAGCTCAGTCTGGTCCTTACACCACTGATCAGAGGAAGAATTCCTACCATTGTGGAAGAGGTGAATACAGTGATCACGCCAGGGGAAAGCATTGATGTGGTGGTGACGGAGATCGGTATCGCCATCAATCCACGCAGACAGGACCTCATGGAAGCTTTCAGGAACCTAAACGTTCCTCAGTTCACCATGGAGGAGCTGAAGGAGAAAGCCTACCAGGTTGTAGGACGTCCTGATCCTATTGTCTATGAGGACAGAGTTGTAGCACTCATAGAATATCGTGACGGCAGCCTCATTGATGTAGTCAGAAAAGTAAGAGACTAGAATCCATAAAGAACGGGAGGTCAGGATATGAGGAGCAATATATTTACAGAAGGAAGCAGACCCTCGCTGGAAGAAGTGCTTCACACAAGAGAAAATCGTGTGAGATTCCAGGAAACACTGGCTGTAAAGTATTCACCTGATACCATCATTTCCTTCAAGCTGAATATTCCAGGACCTGTGAAGAACAATGAAGCCATCGGAAAGATCTTTTCCGTAGGAAAAGCCGATATCACAGATTCTCTGAAATACAGGGGATGGGAGATCACCTATGAGAAGATCATGGATCTCAAAACAGGTCCGGAGCTCTTCCTGGTGACCAGAGGGTCTCTTGTGGAAGTGAAGAAAGCCATGATCATACTGGAAGATGATATGCCATTAGGGCGCTTGTTTGACCTGGATGTATTCATGGCAGAAGGAAAAGAAGTAAGGACCATATCCAGAGAAGCGCTGGGTTTTCCTGAAAGAAGATGCCTGATCTGTGATGAATCCGCTAAGGTCTGTGGAAGAAGCAGAACCCATGAAGTCAGTGAGATGCATGAGAAAATCATGGAAATCATGGAAAAGGAAAAGAGATTAAAATAGTATGAGCAGGTTTATTCCCATGAAAGGATAAACCTGCTCATTTTACTGGTGAAAAAGAAAGAGTGTACACTTTTGGAGCCATGCTCTCATCTTGTGGATATTTCCTGAATGATATGACAGTCTCTGATTCCTATGTTAAAATCTAACTATATAAAGGAAAATATTCATTCAGGAGGTAAATAGTTATGAAATGGGTCAATATGGAGTTTGACTATGCATTTAAAGGTATATTGAAGGCGAAGAGAGGAACTGTGGACATCGGTATCGAAGAAGGAACCATCGAACCATACGATATGGTTTTCGGTGCACTGGGATCCTGTCTGTATTCCACTTTTCTCGATATCGCAGTGAAGAAGAAGATTGTCTATGAAGGGGTCAGAATGAAGGTCTCAGGAGAAAAGAGAACCGAAGTGCCTACTACACTGAAGACAGTGAATGTTGAGGTCACCGTCATCAATCCAGTGAAGGAAAAGGGACTGGACCAGGCCATGAGACTGGCTACTGAGTACTGCTCCGTCTATCAGACGCTGTCCCATGTGGCTGAGATGAGTTATACGCTGAACTTTGAATATACAGACAAGTAGAAGAGGATTGCCCTGATTTAATCAGGGCTTTTTTTTTGGCTCTGCATGAAATATATATTAAACATGGATATTTTATCAGATTCGTTATAATACAAATATAGGTGTATGGCTTGTCAAATCAAGAACGGAAAGTTTAAAGAAGGCATGGATCACACACAAAGCATTAATGCTTTATACAGTGTTTTAGAGGATGGAAGAAGAAGTTCAAAGGTGTATCAACCAAGTAATGAGCCTTCATTATCGCCTGAACAGCAAAAGGCTGTCAATAACAGTATAAACTATATTAAGAAACCGAGTTTGCTTCAAAAGAGCGTATAGACGCAGATATTATTACAATAAAAAATGCAGATGAAAAAACATGGGAGTCTTTACATTCAGATGACTCTGCGCGCAATGTTTGTGATCGTGATTCCTTTTGGCTACATGCCAATAGAATAGGACTATATTTTGCAATATATAGAACATCCTCGTGCTTAACATTCTTATTATGTGCATTTAGGGAACTTTCTATCGAGTTCCCTAAAATTCTGCCCAAAGTCAGCATACTCTTCATTCAGATCCTTTTTCAAGAAGAGTTCACAACATAATACATTGTGCAAAATCAGATTTTACGCTATAATAGGTTTTATAAAATTAAATTTGATAGTAGTATGGAGTTGAGAAAGTAATGATAGTAAATACAGGAGAAGGGACATTCCAGAAGGATGTCCTGGACAGGAAAGGACTTGTACTGGTGGATTTCTGGGCACCCTGGTGTGGACCCTGCAAGATGATTGCACCGGTTCTGGAACAGGTGGCAGCGGAATACCAGGAGGATATTGAAATAGCCAAACTGAATGTGGATGATCATAGTGCCATTGCCCAGAGATATAAGATCATGAGCATACCCACCATGATTCTGTTCAAAGACGGGAAGCCTGTGGATGGAGCCATAGGTATGAGATCCAAGGACTATTTCGAGGAGCTCATAAGAAAACACAAGTAATTGCAGGAATGAAAAAATGCCGTTCATGATAAATTTATCATGAACGGCATTTTTTCCGATGTTGTTGAAACTACTTCAGGCCAGTACTTCCATAACCGCCACCACGGTTTTTTCCGATGACGGACACATCCTCTGTTTCGATGAATTCTGCGTGAATGACTTCATTAAAGACCACCTGGGCGATTTTTGTGCCCTTTTCTATATATAATGTGCCATAGGGATTATTATTTTTATCCAGCACAAGAAAGGGAGCAAGTCCCAGCGTTTCCTGCGTTTCTGTTCCTTTGGCACTGTAAGTGGTGAACACATCATTCTTATGATCCGGAAAAAGAATTCTGCAGTTTTTCTGCACATCTTCCCGTAGCGATTCGTTATAAAGCATCTCATAGGGAAGGCTGGCAATGTTGTATGTGTTTTCCGCAATGACACCCACAGGGTTTCTGTAGCCTGCATCAACGGTGCCAGGACTGTTTGGAATGCTCAGGCTGGTCTTCAGGGAAAGCCCGCTTCTAGGCCTTACCTGCATCTCGATATGATCTGGAAGGGCTACTTTGAAGTTCAGCGGGATAATGGTCTTTTCTCCGGGTCTTATGACCAGATCCTCAGCAGCATAGACATCGGCTCCAGCATCATTGAAATTCGCATAGGCTGGAATTCTGCCCTCTTCCATGAGTTCGATATATATTTTTTCTTTCTTCATCAATTCTTCTCTCCCGTCTCTCTAAATAAAATGAGGTATAATAGTATCAGCAACTTAAGAATTTTACTCCCTATTTCCTATTATAGGGGAATAAAATCTTTCAGCAAAGGAAAAGAAGGAGGGTATGTCGTGGAGAAAGAGAAACTGAAAAAACTGCCGCTATTTGAAAGAGCGCTGATTTTGGCTGCAGGGATGCACGCAGGCCAGAAGGATAAAGGTGGGCAGCCCTATGTCATGCATGTGATCCGGGTGATGATGGAGCTGGAAGAGATGGAGCTGAAAGTGGCTGCTTTGCTGCATGATCTTCTGGAAGATACGGATCTTTCGGCAGAAGAGCTTCTTTCGTACGGGTTCAGTGAGGATCTCATCGGTATAGTCCGCATTCTTTCAAGGGATCCGAAAGAACCTTATATGGACTATATCAAAGACCTTGCAGGGGATGAAAGAGCCATAAAGATCAAGCTCAGTGATCTGAAAGACAATCAGAACCGAACCAGACTGAAGGAGAACCTCAGCAGCGAAGACCTGGAAAGAATGGAGAAATATCATCGGGCGGAGGAATATCTTCTCGGTGTTTTATATGGGCGGCAAGTTTAGCATTCTGCTGGAACTGTATGGAGACTGAAAATGGAGAGAAAGAAATGAAAAACATCACATTCGGAATCATCGGCTGCGGAGACGTGACAGAGAAAAAGAGCGGACCTGCTTTTCAGAAGCTTCCACACACCACACTGAAATGGGTGATGCGCAGAAATGAAGAGAAGCTGAAAGACTATGCAAGAAGACACAGGATAGAACACTATACCACCGATTACAAGGAGATTCTGGAAGACCCGGAAGTGGATGCGGTCTATATCGCTACCCCACCCTACATGCATAAGTTCTATACCATTGAGGCAGCGAAGCATAAAAAAGATGTCTATGTGGAGAAACCCATGGCATTGTCGGTGGAAGAATGCGTGGAAATGATGGAGGTCTGCAAAGCAGAAGGCGTGAAGCTGTTTGCAGCATACTACAGAAGATCTCAGAAGAAGTTCAGAACCGTGAAGGAGCTTCTGGGAAATCACGAAATCGGTGAAATCAGGTCTTTTCATTATCACTATGTGAATCCGCTGCCACAGCATAACCCTGATAGAGCGTGGCTTTATGATCCGAAAATCTCCGGTGGCGGGCAGCTTTATGATGTGGGTTCTCACATGATGGACATGATCCTGTATCTTTTCGGAGATGTGGGCTATGCAAAAGGGATTTCCAGGAATCAGGCAAAGGTGCTTGAAGTGGAAGACAATACTTCAGGTATCCTGTTATTCAGGAATGGAGTACAGGGAACCGTACAGCTGACCTTCAATGGAAAGGTGAATGAAGATCAGATGGTGATTACAGGGAGCGAAGGAACGCTGAAATTTTCCATCATGAACAATGAACCTCTGGAGATCATCAAGCCGAATGGAATAGACGAGATTTCCTTTGAGGAACTGGAACATGTTCAGATGCCGCTCATAAGTGATGTGGCTCTGGCCATGGGTAAGGAATCTGAACTGGATTCCACTGGACTTTATGGACTTAGAACACAGGAAGTGATCGAAGCCTTCAGAGACAGCAGGGAAATCAGATACTAGAAATAAATTTGGGCAAAAATTAAGACTTCTGCAAGTTCTTGCAGAAGTCATGTCCATTCTTTAAAGCAATTTGAGGATTTCCTCTGGATTCCTTTTGTCCTTGTATTGGTTGTCAGAAGTACAGTGAGAATAATACTCTACTTCCTTCTTTAGTATAACAAAAATCAAGTCAATATAACAGTAGATTTTTTAAAAAATATTCAGTTTCCTTGATAAATCCATAGCTCCTCATGAATGTTTCGTTCATCCACGAGAAAGTAGTTCTTGGATTCGGTTCTGCTGATATGAGTATAGATCATCTCATCGGTAACCTGAGATTTATTCGAATCCTGATCCATAAAATATCGGGAAGCATGAATCAGTTCCCCATCAAAGTGAATATTGATCACATACTGGCTTTTCGTGAGATCGTAGATGACGATGCTTATGGAGTCCTCTCTTTTTGCATCGACATTCTTTATGAAAATCTCAAAGCGGTCGTGATTCTCGCTGTTGGTGCCATCTAAAACAATATAGCCGTTTCGGATTGCTTCCTCTCTAGGAAAATACGCTTCTTTTGCCGAACATCCTGTAACGAGAAACAGAAGCAGGAGCAGAAGAACGGTGAGGGGGATTCTAAAATTTCTCATGGGAATTCTCCTATAGTCTACAGTAAATCCAGTATATCTTTTTCTATGGAAAGAGGATTCGTGGTGGGTGCGTATCTTCTGATGACTTGTCCTTTCTGATCCACGAGGAATTTAGTGAAGTTCCATTTCACAGCATCACCTAAGAGACCCTTGGTTTCTTTTCTCAGATATCTGAACAGTTCATGGGCGTCTTCTCCGTTGACATCCACTTTGGAAAACATGGGGAAGGTCACGCCGTAATTGATTTCGCAGAAATTCTTTATATCTTCTTCGTCACCGGGCTCCTGACTCTTGAACTGGTTGCATGGAAATCCGAGTACAAGAAAGTTCTTGTCCTTATGTTTCTGGTAAAGTTTCTCCAGATCCTCATATTGTGGGGTAAACCCGCATTTACTGGCCGTATTCACAATAAGAAGCACTTTGCCCTCATATTGGCGCATGGACTGCAGCTCTCCGTCGATGTCTGTTGCCTGATATTCATATATACTCATGAAGCACCTCAAAAAATTAATAGTATAGTCACATTTAGGATAAGCCAAATATTAGATATTGTCAAATATTATTGCATACAAGTTAATGTGAGGGAACCAGAAAAAAGAAGCGCTTTTTCAAGCGCTTCTGATCGTTTCTTACTATAATAATTCTCTGATGTCCTTTTCGATGTCCATAGGATTCACCTGCGGTGCATATCTTCTGATCACTTTTCCGTCTTTGCCCACTAGAAACTTCGTGAAGTTCCATTTCACGGAATCACCCAGCAGTCCTTTGGTTTCTTTTCTCAGATACTGAAAGAGGGAATGAGCGTTTTCTCCGTTCACATCGATTTTGGAGAACATGGGGAAGGTCACACCGTAGTTCAGTTCACAGAAATTTTTGATTCCGGCTTCATCTTCAGGCTCCTGATTCTTGAACTGGTTGCTGGGAAATCCAAGCACCATGAATCCCTGATCCTTCATGTTTTCATAAAGAGTTGCCAGTCCCTGGAACTGAGGGGCAAATCCGCATTTGCTTGCAGTATTCACTATGAGCATGACCTTACCTTCGTATTGGTTCAGATCCTGCTTCTCTCCATCGATATCAATTGCGCTGTACTCATATACACTCATTAAAAAACGCTCCTTCAATTATTATTTATTATACTAACTATAGTAATATGAATATTGAATTTAGTCAAATTAAATTGTGGGAAATTTAAATAAAATCAAAGAAATAAATACACTCCACTCAAGCAATCAGAAGCTGAGATGGAGTGTATGATGTTTGAGTTACGCAGATCACGATTCGTGATGGAATCAGAATTGCGATATGAGACTCAGTATAGGCAATGATGAAGCTGATACTATGGTTTCACATATTTTGATTCAAAACAGATATGTCCTGCTATGTTCTTTGCTTTCTCTTTCGGGTCCTCATAGGACCAGGCAGCATTTTTCAGCAGTTCTTCCCCAGCCTGAATATGATAATAAGTTGCATCACCTTTCCATGGACAGGTATACTGCTTATCGCTTTTCGTGAAGTGCTCCATTTTCACGTCTTTTCTTGGGAAATAGTGATTGTTTTCCACAATTTCAGTGTGATCGCTTTCTGCAAGTACTGTGTTTTTATAGACTGCTTTCATTGTCGACCTCCTTTTTTTCCTGTATGTTGATTCATATTCTATCATTAATAGCTGTTCCATACAAATAATTGACTGAATATTCTTACTTGAATGAAGTGTCAGGTTCAGCCGGTAATCTGCAATGTCTCTGATAAGATATTCATCTGATGGAATGAAAGAGAGCTTCACCGAATGAAGCTCTCAAGATTGTAATTCTACTTATTTATTAAGAAACTGCTTCGTTACATCCACGAGTCTCTTGGCCTGATGTCTGACAGCGCCTTCCACATCATTGAGGATCTTACCGTCAACGATACTTGCTGTTGTTCCGTAAGGATTTCCGCCTGCCTGATAGATCACTGGGTCAGTGTATCCAGGGGCGACTACGATTGCACCAAAGTGCATTGCGGATGTGTAGATGGATCTGACGGTTTCTTCCACTCCACCATTCACATTCATGGCAGAAGACATGGCGGTGACCATCTTGTTTACGAGTAGACCCTGTGACCAGACTCCACCAAGAATATCAAAATACTGCTTGAACTGGGAAGCTACGTTTCCATAACGTGTTGGTGTGGAGAAAATGACTGCATCTGCATCCACAAAATCCTGAGGCGTTGCCACTGGAATAAGATCCTTTGTTTCCTCATAATGCTTCTTCCATAGCGGATTCTGCTCGATGGCTGATTCCGGTGCCAGCTCAGCTACTCTAAGCAGCTTTACCTCTGCGCCTGCCTTTTCAGCCTCGTCCTTTGCCCACTGCACCATCTGGTAGTTTCCTCCAGTTGAGCTGTAATAAATGATTGCTACTTTAACTTTTTCCATTTAATTATCGTTCCTTTCTATGTATATTTATGTTTTTACTGGTTATGTTTTGTTCCATGTATTAGTTATAACATTTGATTGTGTACGATGTGTAAATGGAGTGTATCCTTTGCGTTAATTTAATACTAGTTAGTACTATTAACATTTAGTTCATAAAAAGACACGTGTTTTCTGTTTTAAACGAAAATTTCTTGACTTGTCATTTTTAGAGTGATATTATTTAAAGGTCATGTAGACAGATTGTGGCCCCTTGGTCAAGCGGTTAAGACGCTAGCCTCTCACGCTGGAATCAGGGGTTCGATTCCCCTAGGGGTCACCAGTATAAATACACCTTTTGATGAGTTAAAGGATAGTTCTTTCATGGAACTTCCCGCTGAACTTTACAAGAGGTGTATTTTTTGCGTTCCTGAATCAGAAGACTGGTGAACTGATCGATATGTGTTCTTTCAGGCGAGTAAGGTATGGAGAAGTCTGGATTTCAGTTGGTTTGAAGATTAATAAAAGAAACCGTGGAAGAGACTTTCCACGGTTTTTTCAGTATTGATTTCAGATAACTCCTGCATCGGATAATTCATCTTCATTCATATAGATAAGCTCCTCTGAAAATATCAGGTGTGCTTCGGTCAGCTTCTGGATTTCGTCTTCAGTGTAGAGAGGATTGATTTCCTTCACCAGAAGGCCGCTGCTCGTCACTTCAATCACAGCCATTTCGGTGATGATCATGTCCACCTGATTCCTTGCTGTCAGTGGAAGCGTACAGTCCTGTAGAATCTTCGGATTTCCTTTTGCGGTATGTTCCATGGCTACAATCACTTTCTTTGCACCGGATATGAGATCCATGGCGCCACCCATCCCTGGAACCATTTTTCCGGGAATCATATAGTTTGCGATGTTTCCTTTCTCATCCACCTGCAGGGCACCCAGGACCGTCAGATCCACATGGCCTCCTCTGATGATGCCGAAAGACAGTGCGCTGTCAAAGAAAGCGCCTCCAGGAAGAATTGTCACAGGCATCCCGCCGGCATTGGTGATATGCGGATCGAATTCTTCTTCTGTGGGTGATGGGCCAAGGCCTACAAATCCGTTCTCTGATTGGAAAACGATTTTCTTGCCTTCTGGAAGAAAGTTTGCAACCAGTGTAGGCAGCCCGATACCCAGATTGACCACATCGTTGTCTCTTAATTCTTTTGCCACTCTTTTCGCGATATAGTTCTGAATCTCTCTTTTTTCCATCATGACTCATGCCCTCCATCTACAATATAATCAATGAAAATCCCAGGCGTATGAACATAGTCTGGATGAAGCTCGCCCACTTCCACAAGCTCCCCGGCTTCCACGATGGTAAGGTCAGCTGCTGTTGCCATGATTTCATTGAAGTTTCTTGTGGCTCCATGGAAGTTCATATTGCCGAAATGATCCACTCTATTGGCAAAGAGTATGGCAACATCAGCCTTCAAAGGTTTCTCCAGAAGAAATTCCTCTCCATCCACAACCACTTTTTCTTTTCCGTTTTCCACTTCAGTTCCAAGCCCGGTCTTTGTAAGCACACCACCTAGTCCGAAGCCGGCGCATCGGATCTGCTCAATCAGTGTCCCTTGAGGTGTAAGAACCACCTCGGTTTCTCCAGCCAGCATCTGTCTTCCGGTTTCCTTATTGGTACCGATGTGGGATGCGATGATTTTTCTGAACTGCTTATTTACTACAAGCTTTCCTGGTCCCTTGTCGATAAACCCGGAATCGTTGCAGATCAGCGTCAGGTCTTTTGCTCCTGAAGCGCAGAGCGCATCGATGATTTTCTCAGGACATCCTACTCCAAGGAATCCGCCGACCATGATGACATCACCGTCTTTAATCTTTGATGCTGCATCCTGTATTGAGATCAATTTGCTCATATTTACCTCCATGTATTCGATCATATCTGTTCTTTCGATTTTGAGTATACGATTACACCCTGATTCTATTTCTTTGTGATGCTTTTGTCTAATTGCAATACTTCATATTATCTATAACCAGAAGTTATAAGAAGTGATATAATGAGATTCAGAAAGAAAACTAGGAGGGTTACATGGATATCAATCAGCTGAAATATTTCATAGCCATTGTGGAAAATGATCTGAACCTTTCCGTTGCTTCAAAGAAACTGCACATCAGTCAGCCGGCTCTATCGAAATATATCATCAAGTTTGAAGAGGAGGAGAAGGTAAGGCTCTTTGAAAGAAGTCACGGAAGACTTACCGGGCTGACACCTGCAGGGGAGAATTTCTATGGGAATGCGCAGATTGTCATCGAGAAGCATGATCATCTCATGAAGGAATTCAGAGATCATGGAAGTCTCATCAAGGGCACTGTAAGGATCGGAATCCCACCGCTGATTCTTACTGTGCTGTTCACAGAGGTCATGGCGGATCTCATCAGGCTCAATCCGGACATCAGGTTCATCATTGTGGAGAAAGGAGCTTTTGAGCTGCGCAGAATGCTTCTTCTGGATGAGCTGGATCTTGCCGTGCTTCTTCACCCTACAAATCTCAATGAGCTGCTGTTCAAGGAGGAAGTCATAAGAGAAGATGCCCTTAGCGCATTCATGAGCAAAGACAATCCGCTTGCAGCAAAAAACACCATAGAGTGGACGGATCTCAAAGGAAAAGATCTGGCAGTCTTCAATGAGACTTTCATGATACATCATCAGCTCATGAGAAAGTTCCAGTCATTGAAAATGGAGCCGAAAATCTCTCTTATGTCCGGTTCCTGGGATTTTCTTCTGGAAGTCACAAGAACATCAAACTTCATCACCATTCTTCCGGCACCGATCAAAGAACATTTCTCCTTCAAGGATGTGACGGAAGTGTCATTCAAAAAACCGATCTCCTGGCAGGTGGTCATGACTTACAAACTGAAATCCCATTACACAAGGATCGAAGAATACACCATTGACTCCATAAGGAAATACTTCAAAGAGAAGAAGAAAATAGAGTCTCTGAGGCATGAGTAAACAGAAAAACTGCCCTCTATGATGTGAATCACAGGGGCAGTTTGCTGTTTTTTTATTCTTCTTCCTCCAGGGAAAGCATTTCTTCCATTTTCGAAAGAAGATCCTGGTAGACGTCCTTCCGATTGAGTTCATTGAGCATCTCATGTCGTCCCTTTTCATAGAGCTTCATGGTCACGGTTTTCACTTCGGCATCCAGGAGATGATTGAACGTATCAGTGACACCTTTGCCATATGTACCCACAGGATCATTCTTTCCGCTGAAAAGGTGGACTGGAACTTCCTTGGGCATCTGTGCTGCCCATTCATCGGAAGTGACCTCTCTCATGATTTCGAGAAATCCCTTGAAGCCATTCATGGTGAACACGAAATTGCATTTCGGATCCTTATGATAAGCGGCCACAACCTTTTCATCTCTTGTAAGCCAGGAGAACTTATCCTTTTCGTCCTGGAAGTTCTTGTTGAAACCGTTGAAGAAGACGGAGTTGAACAGCGTGCTTCGATGCTTTTCTCCTCTCACTGCTGAAATGGACTTTGCAAGAGTGATGCCAGGGGAAACGCCTGGATTGGCACCTCCGGTTCCGCTGATCAGGATTCCGGAAAGGCTCCTTCCGAATTTCATGAGATATTTTCTCAGGACAAAAGAACCCATGCTGTGTCCCAGGATAAAGTGCGGCAGCTCGGAATACCGTTCCGAAAGCAGATCCGTCATGGTTTTCAGATCCTTGACCAGTGTGAGGTCTGATGCATCTTCAGAAAAATATCCTAAATCCTCCAGGGTGTTGATGCTTCTGCCATGCCCTACATGGTCATGACCGGCGACCAGAACTCCTTCTCTGGAAAGGTATTTTATGAATCCCTCATACCTTTCAATATATTCACACATGCCATGGGTGATCTGAAGAACAAAACGAACCGGTTTCTTCGGTGTATAGATATAATAGTGAATATCAAAAAGACCGTTGCTGCTGGGGAAGGTTTCCATTGTCTTGTTATAACTCAAAATCATCACGCTCCAACTTCCTTATTAGTTCCATTATAGGGAAGGAATTGCAGATAGACAAATGATTTTGAAGATTTCGTCATCTGACGGAAGTTGTTTGGGTGGAGATATGGTAAAATCAGAGTATGATTATTAAAATCTTGGGGGATGAGTATGAAAAAAATTGCAGTCATTTTATCAGTTCTGATTTTATCCATGGGGTTTTCGGCCTGTGGAAAAGATGAAGTGCCGGAAGAACCTATAGAAACACCTGCGGAGACACCTGCGGAAGAACCGGCAGAAGAAGACCCTGTGGAGGAACCCGAAGAAGAGCCGGAAGTGAGAGAAAAACACCATTACGATTCACCACAGCCTGGACTTTCTCCACTGACTGGACTTCCTTATGAGGGGGATGGAAAAGTCATCATGGTTCAGATCGAGAATACAGAAGCGGCTAGGCCTCACAGCGGTCTGGCAGAAGCGGGTCTGATCTACGAGATGGAAGTGGAAAGCACCATCACAAGGCTCACAGCCTTCTTTCACGGGAATTACCCTGAAAAGGTGGGTCCGGTAAGAAGCGCAAGAAAGCAGCATATGTTTTTGTGGAGCGAATGGAATTATCTTTATGTATTTTATGGGGGTTCCACTCCATCGGGGCAGAACATCTATGACTGGATGCGAGACCTTGATATCACTGCCAGAAGAGTGGATGGCATGAGAGATACCATCGGATTCTCCAGATCGACAGACAGAAAAGCCCCGCACAATGCCTACACGAATCTGGATACAGTCATGTCGCAAGCCTATGATTTCGAACCTTATGATCGAACGCTGTACTATGCGGATGAGGCTGGACAGGGTGGAGAAAGTGCTACGAAGATTTCTCTTTCCTACAGAAGCGATAACAAGGTCACATACGAATATGATGAGCAAGAAGAGGAGTATCTTCGTTTCATCAACGGGAAGCCTATGATGGACAAGGAATCAGACCAGCAGATTGCAGTGAAGAACATCATTGTCCAGCATACGAATCATTTTCATGTGACGGGGACGGTCTACACCAATATTGATCTCATCGGTACTGGTGATGCCGAGTATTTCATCGATGGCGTCATGAAAAAAGGAACCTGGGAGAGACGGGATGAAGGATCCATGACCCGATATTTTGATGAAGAGGGGAATGAAATTCCTTTCAAACCTGGAAAGACCTTCATTCAGATCATGAGAAACGACAGCCAGGTGACTTTCGAATAAAAGGATAGGCAGAACTGCTTCGTGGTTATAGTACGGCAAGAAGGCCTGAAACATCGGGAAATGATGTTTCAGGCCTTTGTTCAGTACTGGATCAGTTCTATGTATAGGATGTTGTTAAAGATCGTTTGTGTTGAAGGTATCTCCGTGGTCCAGGTCACCATACTGGAAACCTCTCTTGAACCATCTCATTCGCTGTTCAGATGTGCCGTGGGTGAACGTGTCAGGAATCACATATCCCTGGGACTGCTTCTGCAGTCGGTCATCACCGATGGCGTTGGCAGCGTTGATGGCTTCTTCCAGATCTCCTTCTTCCAGATAACCTTTGCCGTGTACATAATGGGCGAATACGCCAGCCAGATAATCCGCCTGAAGCTCCAGACGAACGAGATAGGTGTTGTATTCTGTCTCGCTGACTCTGCCGCGAAGATCCTGAACCTGCTGAGAGATTCCCAGGAGCGTCTGTACATGGTGCCCCACTTCATGAGCCACGACATAAGCCATGGCGAAATCTCCAGGTGCGCCGAACCTCTGACTCAGCTGCTGGTAGAATTCGAGATCGATATATACCTTCTGATCGGCAGGACAGTAGAACGGTCCAGTGGATGAACCTGCTACACCGCAGGCGGATTGGACGCTGTCATTGAACAGCACCAGAGTAGGCTTCTGGTAGGTTCTACCGTTCTCTCTGAAAATTGCAGTCCAGACATCTTCGGTATCCGCCAAAACCACTGACACGAATTCCGCCAGCTCGTCTTCCTGCTGAGTGCTTTCATAGGGTGCCTGAGTACCAGGATCTACAACACCGGAATTAGGGTTGAGGAAAGATCCGATATCTCCGCCCAGTAAAGCGATGATGATGATAATGATGATTCCGAATCCGCCGCCCATGATGCTCTTTCCACCGATGCTTCCGCCCATACCGGAACTGGAACTGCCTCTTCGGTCTTCTACATTTGAACTGCTTCTTCTACCTTTCCATTTCATATCCATTCTCTCCTATGCCATGATTATTACAACACAGTAGTACAAAGTTAATACATCTGATTAGTCTTATTATACCATTTTCTGGCAATGAATTATTTTGACAAACAGTGAATTGAGCGCTGTATCATGAAGAATGTATGAATATGTTGTGCCTGTTATTCATGGTGTTCGTAGATATTCTGTGATTTGCAAAGGAAGTGTTAAGATTTCCGGTATATGATTAATGTTAAATCTACCTTTGCGATGAAAAGGTTTTAGACAACATATAGCGGGTAGATATTATGGAAATGTTAAATCTGCTGAAGCAGGTTGACATCCGAAGATTTCCGCGTAAAAAGTTATGCACAGAGAATGTGGACAATAATGAAAAACTGTGGATAACATCATCATTGATTCTGTGGGTTTCCACTGTTTTGACCACATTATCCACAGGAAAAGGAGTGGAACATCCACCGATCTGTGGATAACATTTAAAAGCTGCAAAGCATATTGTGAATCATATTTCAAGGAGAATTTATTATGAAATTCATAAAAGATACTGTTCGCGCGACCTTCGTAAAAAGACCAAACCGCTTCCAGGGGTTTGTGGAGTATGAAGGAGAAGTGATCATGACCCATGTACCCAATACTGGCCGTGTTCAGGAGATTCTCGTTCCAGGAACCACGGTGGTTCTGAGAAAGGAAGACAATCCTGCACGTAAAACCGCATTCAGTCTCATTGCAGCCTATAAGGGGGAAGCGCTGATTAATATCGATTCTCAGATTCCCAACCGGGTCGTGGAAGAAGCTCTTCACAAGGGACATATACCAGAGCTTAGAAAATACTCCATCATAAAGAGAGAAAAAACATACAATAAGAGCAGGTTCGATTTTCTGCTTGAAAGTCCCGAAGGGGAGAAGTTCTATCTGGAAGTCAAAGGAGTGACGCTGGAGGAGGATGGAAGAGCAAGTTTTCCAGATGCACCCACGGAAAGAGGAACAAAGCACATAAACGAGCTCATGGATGCCTATGATGAAGGATTTGGTGCAGGTGTATTATTTGTTCTTCAGATGGAGAACATGAAAGAATTCTCTCCGGCTTATGAGAAGGATCCGCTCTTTTCCGCAACGCTTTTCAAGGCTATGAAGCATGGCGTGAAAGTCATGGCTTACGAATGCGAAGTGACAGAGCACTCCCTTGATCTTACACATCGGGTTCCGGTGCGATTCCGGGAGGATGACTGACTGCAGGTTCAGAGAAAATTAAATATCGATGGACTTGATTAGTGATATAATAATTCAAAATGAAATGGAATTCTGGAGGTAGCATATGGAAAAAAGACCTGCACCGATCATTACTACAAATCTTCGGGGGCATATGATTGAAGTGCCGGAAGTGATCCGAAAGGCAAGCGGAATTGTCATACTGGGTAAAAGAATCAAATCACTGATCTTTTCAACGGATGTGGCAGTCATAAAGAATACAAATGCGGATGCTGTCATGAGCGTCTATCCTTTTACACCTCAGCCCATCATCACCCAAAGCCTCATCTCTGCATCGGATGTACCTGTTTTCTGTGGAGTAGGTGGTGGAACCACCACTGGGAAAAGGGTCATCAATCTTGCACTGGATGCCGAATTCAAAGGAGCGATGGCAGTGGTGCTGAACAGCCCCACAAAAAATGATATACTACAAGGGGTGAGGGATACCATAGACATTCCCATCGTCATCACCGTCATTTCCATACTGGATGATTTCGAAGCAAGAATCAGTTCCGGTGCCACGATTTTCAATGTGTCCGGAGCGAGAGACACGGCAAAGATTGTAAGGAAAATAAGAGAGCGGTATCCGGATTTCCCCATCATCGCCACGGGCGGTCCTACGGAAGAAAGCATTCGGGAAACCATAGAAGCGGGAGCCAATGCGATTACCTATACTCCACCTTCCAATACGGAAATCATGAAGAAACTGATGGATAAATACAGGGGGCAAAATTATTGAGTACAATAGTATTAGCGGAAAACTGCAAACACTGTCCGGAGTATCAGAAGAGCTGCGAGGGCAATGATCCTTCCTGTCTCTGCTACAGATGTCCGAGAAATCTGGGGCAATGCATAACAGTTAAGTACTGCAGAGAAACAGAATCGGTTCTGGAACTGGCAGGTTCTATAGACATGGAACGTGAATATATGATAGAAAGATATTACAAGACAAAAAATATGGAATAGATAGGAGTGAAGATTTTGGAAAACTACAATGAAGGATTCAAGAGGTTTCTTGAAATTCAGGAAGAGATGAAGAACATCGGAGATGCGCAAGGCGTTCTTTACTGGGATATGGCGACGATCATGCCTTCCAAGGGAGTGGAAAGAAGATCTGAAGTGATGGCATACCTCAGCAAACTCATGTATGACCTGGAAACCAGCAAGGAATACAATGATCTGGTCTATAGTCTCCATGAACACCTGGAAGAAATGAACGACAAGGAAAAAGCCATGATCAAGGCTGCGAAGAAATCTCTTGATTTCATGAACAAGATTCCTGAACAGGAATATCTTGAATACAGCAAACTTGTGGCATCTGGGGAAAACTACTGGGCGGATGCAAGAAGCAAGAACGACTATGAAGCATTCAAACCGATTCTGGAGAAGATCGTTTATTTCAACAAGAAGATTGCAGGATATATCGGCTATGAGGATACTCCCTATGATGCGCTTCTGGATATGTACGAACCAGGCGCCACAGTGAAGGAAATTGACAAGGTGTTCAAAGAGCTGAGAGATGGACTCATTGAGCTGATCGACAAGATCAATGCCAGCGATGTCAGTATTGATGGGGATGTTCTCAAGGGCGCGTACGAAATCGAGCCTCAGAAGAAATACAACACCGAGCTTGCCAAGAGACTGGGCTATGATTTTGAACGTGGAGCCATTGCAGAGAGTGCACACCCTTTCTCCACAAACTTCGGAAACAAGGATGTGAGAATCACAACTGCCTACAGCAAGGAAGACCCGCTTACAGCAATGTATTCCACCATTCATGAAACAGGACATGCCATATATGAGCAGAATATTCCGGATGACCTTACAAAAACCAATATCGGTGGAGGCGTTTCCATGGGGATTCATGAATCCCAATCCAGATTCTATGAGAATATTCTCGCTAGAAGTCAGGAATTCATCGATGCCGAATATCCGAATATGGTAAAGGCTTTTGAAGGGCTGAATAAACTGTCCTCCTTTGACGTGTTCCAGGCAGTGAATAATGTGAGACCTTCCCTCATCAGAATCGATGCGGATGAACTCACCTACAGCCTTCATATCATCATCCGTTATGAACTGGAGAAGATGATGATCAACGGGGAAGTGAACTTTGATGAGCTTCCAGAATTATGGGCGGATAAGTATGAAGAGTATCTGGGCGTAAGACCTGATACATTCTCCAAGGGCGTTCTTCAGGATGTCCACTGGTCCGGTGGTATGATCGGTTATTTCCCGAGTTATGCTCTGGGGAATCTTTATGGGGCTCAGATGCTCTATAAGGGAATTCTGAGAGATCTGCCAGACTATCATCAGCTGATTAAGGAAGGAAAGATCAGTGAAATCACAAAATGGCTGTCAGACAATGTTCATATCCATGGCGGAACCTATGAGCCGAAGGTCCTCATCGAGAAGATCACCGGCGAACCCCTTGATGCGAAGTATTTCCTTCAGTATCTGAATGAGAAGTACAGCAAGATCTACAATTTATAGAAAGCATGAAAAAGGTCCTGAAGGTGATGCACCTTCAGGACCTTCATTCTTTCATATGTTCTATTGAACCGAGTAGCCTCTTCTAAAGATGCCTGATGATGTGAAGAAGTATCGATACGGTGTTTTCCACTGCCAGATCCTTGAATTTCTCATAATCCATGCTGGCGCCTGTATTGGCATTGTCTGAAATCGCCCGTATGACAGAAAAGGGAATGTGATTGAGATAAGCCGCCTGAGCAATGGCAGCGCCTTCCATCTCGCAGGCGGAAGCATCAAAGGACTCCGACAGGTCCATGATTTTTTCCTTGCTGGAAATGAACTGGTCACCGCTGACGATGACGCCTTCATGGGTGGTATAGGCTTCGTTCTTTCTTGAAGCAGCCAGAGCAAGGGCGGTGAGCCTTTCATCTGCAGGGAAAGAAGAAGTCTCGAATCTTGGGATTTCTCCCCGTTTCAGTCCGAAGGCTGTCACATCCATATCATGCTGAATCAGCGACGTCGCTACAACGACATCCATAGGAATGATGTTTTCCTTGACGCCTCCTGCTACACCTACGTTGATGAGATGACTCACTTCATAGTCATCAGCCAGAATCTGTGCGCATACAGCGGCATTCACTTTTCCGATACCGGAAACCACCATGACGACAGATACGTCTTCGATGTTTCCTTTAAAAAATTCCATTCCTGCTTTGATTCTGGTTTCTTCCAGGTTCATGATTTTCTTCAGTGGGGCAAGTTCTTCTTCCATGGCACAGATGATTCCAAGTGTTTTTTTCATTTGACTCTCCTTTAAACTCTTCTGG
>NZ_JBINJW010000014.1:0-66104 GCF_043951855.1 Proteiniclasticum sp. C24MP | reverse complement strand
TTTATCAGTAATAATATCAAAGGAGTACCCCTTAGCAATCATGTAGGTTTTTACATTCTCTATCTGCCTCTCAAGGTCATCTTTTTGTTTATAAGAACTCACCCTGCAGTATCCTATTATCCTTCTATTTTTAACTTCAACACCTCTTATGCCTAAGAAATGATTTAGCGGTTCCTGAGAATAGTATCTGTAGCCAGTTGGAGATATATGGTGTGGTTTAAACAAGTCTTTTTTATCCCATTCTCTTAATGTTTGAGCATTTTTACCTATTAGCTCTGCAAATTCACCAATCGTATAATACTTCATATAGTTAGTCTCTTTCTTCTAGCATAACCTAAACATTGAAGTAATTAAATATATTTATATAAACCCTTGTAATGTTATAGTCACTGTTATTCTGCCTCTATTCGGTGGCAGCATCTCCACATCTATAAGGAACACATTCGAAGCGATCACGACATTCGAAGCGATCACGACAATCACAGCACCGATGAAAAGAGCATTCCGATAGACCTTTTCATCTTTCATGGTGTAGGCGATCTCCTCATCCCAAGAAAGAGTTTCCTTCTCTTCAAGGATTTTTGCGCTCTTGTAATGGCGTATGATGTTATAGATTGGAATCTGAAACCCCATTCCATAACGGATGACACCGAAGGTTCTTCGAAATCACTCTGCATAAGAAAGTCTGCTTCCTTCGGGATTTCTCACTATTAGTCCCAGAAGCGCCTTCCCTGGCGTTGTGCCAAACTTCATCAGTAGAAGCGGTTCCACAAGCAGCATGAGTACTGTGACCACCCCAGTGAACAGTAAATTTTCTACTGCATTTCTGTTTGATGTAATCATATTAAAAATGAACACCAGAACAGAATCAAGTAAGAAGGCATAGATGGATAAATCCAATATTCTAGCCAAGAATCTTCTCACGGGACTGTATACCTGAGGAAGTTTATCCTTTTTAACTGAGAAGTAATCCGTTTTTGAAAGAGAAGATTTTTCATCCAGCTGATCCAGATACTTTTTCGCATCCAGATGCAGAACGCTGCTTTCTTCATTTTTCATGAGTCTACAGATTTCCTGGGCATAATTCACATCTTCTTTTTCATCTTCCAGGACATGAATCTGATTATCCAGAAGGTCAGTAAGAGATATTTCCCCCTCCATCAGCCCCCTGATCTGATCCAGTGGTACATGAATACTTCTCAGAAGCTTGATTCTCAGAAGAGTTTCCAGATCCTCCTCTGAAAATTCCCGGTATCCGTTATCCTGTCTCAAAGGACTGATTAAGCCTTCTCTTTCATAGAACCGGATATTGGTTCGGTCCATTCCAGTCCTGATTTCAATTTCTCTGATCTTCATCGAAGCCATCCCCCCTTAGTTATGTCTCAATTCTAAACTACGCACAAGGTGCACAGTCAAGGATTTCGCTGAAAAATATCGAGATCACTTCAAGTATTCTGTTTCATCATCACATGTCTTACCCCACTAGCATGTTTTCAGTTCAAAAACACTATCTCAAATGCTTCACGCTGACCATCCACTCTGACCTGGATCGAATCGAAAGAGGGATCCACTGGAATCTTGTATACAGCTGTTTCGGGCTCGTTCTGCACTTGCGTCTCAAGCTGAATCGTGAGAACATGATCCTCAACAGAATAACCCATGGATGTTACCCCTTTCCTCATGTCCTGAAAAAGAACATACTGCTTTTCTTCACCGCTGATCATATACAGGCCGTCCTCCGGTGTATGATACATGACGTCTGAAATCTCCTTGGTCATCTCATAGGGCAGAACCAGTTTTCCCTCAACTCTGCATCCGGGCAAAACCATGGATACCAGTAGCAGTATGGGCATCATCGTGTTTCTCAGCCTGTTTCTTTCCATCTTCATTCTCCTCGTATCTTTACTCTTTATTCTTTCAGTTTGATTATTCATTCTTCAGTATAGATTCACTATATTCCAATTCCATTCCAGAAAACCCCGAACTTCTTCAGGATCGGTCTGCTTTAGTTCCTTTTCTTATGATCTTTCTGCTGAAGATAGGCACCAAGTAAAAATAAAATACTGAGCATACCAAAGAGGATCCGGCCAATGATGTCTTTGTTTTCCCCTGGCAGGAGGGCAGATATAAGAGCGATCACACCACCTACCAGTAAAATGTTTCTTGAAGCGTTTGATCTTTTCATGAAAACCTCCTCGAACAGCCTGTATTCATATATCCATTATAAAATAATATCAGTTTTTTTCTACTGAATATTTAAAATATATTTAAAATTCACTGCAATTTCCGAGTCTATTCTCCTACCCTACATCATCTATCGTTTTCTTCATCTCATTCCTCTGGATTCTACTTGTTATTTGTCTTTTTTGTTAGTATATGATACTATAAATACGAATAAAAAAGACAAGTAGAAATAGGTGGTGATTTTATGTCTGAAAAGGAACTTGTGATGGAATTAATTCAAAAACAAAACGGTGTTATCACATCAAGTGAGGCTGCAGCTGCAGGCATAAGTAATAAAACACTGCAACGCATGCAGAAGTCCGGTGAAATTGAAAGGATAGAACATGGTATGTATATGGATCCAAATCTGATGGAAGATGAGTACTTACTAACTCAGTACAGATGCAGGAAAGGAATATTTTCTCATGAGACAGCACTCTACTTTCATGATTTAACAGATAGAACACCTCTCCAGTTCATGCTGACAATCCCATCAGGATACAATACAAGACTTCTGAAAGAGAAAGAAAAGTACAAGTTCTTTTATATTGCAGAGAAGATTCATGCAGTTGGTATGATTTCCATGGAGACACCGTTTGGGCATCAAGTCTATGTATATGACAAAGAAAGAACCATTTGTGACTGCTTGAAAAAGAAAGAACAGCTTAATACTGATTTAGTGAATGAAGCAGTCAAAAGATATTTCAACACTCCCGGAGCAGATTATGCAAAACTACTTAAATATGCCGAGGTTTTTAATATCAAAGATTTGGTTCGAAAATATATGGAGGTGTTGACATGAGAATCAGTAGCCCTAGACAATTAAAGGATCGGATTAACAATATGGCTAAAGAGAATAAGCTGATGGCAAATACAGTGCTTCAGAATTTTATGATGGAAAGGCTTCTGGAAAGAATCTCGGTCTCTAAGTACAAAGATAATTTCATACTCAAAGGTGGATTCCTCATTGCATCTATGGTGGGTATATCTATGAGAAGTACTATGGACATGGATACCACAATAAAAGGTCTTCCTGTCCATAGAGAGACTTTAGAAGTAATAATAAATGAGATTCTTTCGATTGAGCTAGATGACAATGTAACCTTTAGATTAAAGACTATCAGAAAAATTCATGATGTCAGTGACTATGATGATTTCAGAGTTTCTGTGGAAGCTCAATTCTACACAATCAGAGTCAATATGAAGATTGATATTACTACTGGCGATGTCATCATTCCGAGTGAAATCCAATATTCTTTCAGCTTAATGTTTGAAGAACGTGACATTTCTGTAAAAGCATATAATTTAAATACAATTCTTGCAGAAAAGATTGAGTCCATTCTATCGCGAAATGTGGCAAATACTAGAGCCAGAGACTATTATGATGTCTACATCCTTCTAACTCTCCGAAGAAATGAAATTGATTATGAAAGTCTAAGAAATGCAATTCGAGTAAAAGCAGAAGAGAGAAATACATTGATTTATTTGGAAAACAGCGAGAAATTTTTAAAGGATATTGAGAAAAGTGAGGATCTTAAAGTGATCTGGGCATCATATGTTCAGAAGTTTTCCTATGCAGAAGGTATTCAGTTTAGTGAAATCACTGATATTCTAAGAGAAATCATTATTTGACATCCAAGCTAGCCTAGTAAAGGAATAGCTCTATTTATAAGGCTATCATTTCTGATTTATTGTCCCCCATATACTTCTTTGTGCGAGGGAACTTTCTTGCTGCAAGCTCTTTGTATCAAGTACTATATAGAAAGTGCGGATCCCGGGAAAATTTTAGGGAACTCTTTAGAAAGTTCCCTAAATACACATTTTAAGAAAATTAGGCACAGTGATGATCTATTCAGAAGAATCAGCTGATTTTATCTGCTAATGAGTTCTCTATGCTTATCTTTCTTTTTAAATTCAATTGTTTTCATGAGGATACTTCCAACCATTTTATGCGTTTATGTCATCAAGAATTTCTATGGAAGTATTCCCATTTCAACAAAGATTAAATAAAGAATATTGTATTAAGAGACATTATGAAATACTCGATCACATATTTAGGGAACATATCGTTCCGGTTCATCCTTCTATTGATTGCTACAGTGTTCTCCATCTCTCATCCTGAGGATTCTCCATGAAGACGGTAAGTTTTTCTCTGTCCTTCTCCGTGATGTAGTCCATGGTAAGCGCCGTATCAAGAAGCTCGCTGTAGGTGGTGAGGGCATAAAGCTTCACCTCTTTTTCCTTCATGGCTCTCTTCGCTTTTTCCATACCGTAGGTGAAGATGGAGACCATGCCAAGCACATCGCATCCGGCTTCTCTTAGCGCTTCCACCACCTCAATGGAGGAGCCTCCTGTGGAGATCAGATCCTCTATGACCACTACCTTCATGCCTTCATGAATCTTTCCTTCAATCTGATTCTTTCTTCCATGGTCCTTGGCTTTTCCCCTGACAAAGCCTGAGGGCTTCTCCATGAGATAGGCCAGTACCGACGCATGAGGAATGCCTGCTGCAGCAGTGCCCATGATGCACTCGGCATCGGGAAACTCCTTCTCCACCACTTCTCTCATGGCTTCGATGACCACGCCCCATTCTTTCCTGTAGGAAAGAAGCAGTCTGTTGTCACAGTATATGGGGGAGATGATCCCGGAAGCCCAGGTGAAGGGCTCTGAGGGAGAAAGACTCACGGCTCTGATCTTCAGTAGTATCTCTGCTATTTCTCTCATATTCTTTCTCCTCCCATGAATTCCGCTCTGATCGTAAGGTAAGCTGCATAAGGATTCTCTGCCTTAGTGATGGGTCTGCCCACCACGATGTAGTCTGAACCCAGCTCTCTTGCCATGGCCGGCGTCACCACTCTTTTCTGGTCTCCTGACGCGCTCTCCTTGGGCCGTATGCCCGGCGTGATGGTCAGAAAATCTTCTCCCAGAGCTTTTTTCAGCTTCGGCACCTCCAGGGCAGAGCAGACTACGCCCTGAAGACCCGATTTCTTTGTAAGTCTTGCCAGAGAAAGCACCTCCTCTTCCAGGGGAAGCGATACATGAAGCTCCTTCGAAAGGGTTTCCTCATCCATACTGGTCAGTACCGTCACCGCAATGAGAAGCGGCTTCTTCTCTCTGCCTTCCAGCTCCTTCATGGCTCCTCTCATCATCTCTTCTCCACCCATGGCATGAAGATTCAGCATATCCGCATCAAGTCCTGCAGCGCTTCTCACAGCGCCCTGTACGGTATTGGGAATATCATGGAACTTCAGATCCAGAAACACCTTATGGCCAAGCGCTTTGATCTCTCGCACGATGGAGGGTCCCTCCGCATAGTAGAGCTCCATCCCCACCTTCACATACACAGGCTCCTTGAATCTGTCCAGAAAGGTCAGCACCTCTTCTCTATTTCTGAAATCCAGGGCTATGATCACATCTTTCATCTTTCTCTCCTTCTCTCTATCTGTGTGCGTATCCGACAGCGTCCTTCACATGACTGAATCCATATTCTTTAAGCAGCTCCGGCAGATCCTCTATGATCTGCGGGCAGGCAAAGGGATTGACGAAATTCTCTGTGCCCACCGCCACGGCGCTGGCGCCCGCATAGAAGAACTCCAGCGCATCCTCCGCAGTAGAAATCCCGCCCATGCCGATGATGGGAATATTCACCGCCTTGTAGACCTCATAAACCATCCTGATGGCCACAGGTTTTATGGCAGGACCGGACAGTCCTCCTGTTCCATTGGCAAGGACAGGTCTTCCTGTCTGAAGATCCAGCCGCATACCCACCAGCGTATTGATCATGGTGATGCCGTCGGCGCCTCCCGCCTCCACTGCTTTTGCCATGGCGGTGATGTCCGTCACATTGGGGCTGAGCTTCATATAGACCGGCTTCTTCGAGACCGCCTTGATCTTTTTCGTCAGAGCATAGGCCACCTCCGGATCCTGACCGAAGAGGATGCCTCCTTCCTTCACATTGGGACAGGAGATGTTGATCTCCAGAGCCGCCACATTCTCTGACTCTGAAATCTTCTCCGCCACCCGGACATATTCCTCTTCCGTATATCCTGCCACGTTGGCGATGATGGGCACCGGATACTTCTCCAGCCACATAAGCTCCCGTCTCACCCCTTCCAGGCCCGGATTCTGAAGCCCGATGGCGTTCAGCATACCCGCCGGCGTTTCTGCAAGTCTTGGCATATTGTTTCCGCGTCTTGGCGCCTCCGTCACGGCCTTCACCATGATGGCGCCAAGAAGGCTAAGATCATAATACTCGGCAAATTCTCTTCCGAATCCGAAGCAGCCTGATGCAGGCATCACAGGATTCTTGAGATTCAGTCCAGGGAGATTCACCTCCAGCATATCCTTATTCATAAACCACCTCGCCCAGCCTGAATACAGGTCCGTCTTTGCATACCCGCTTCAGTCCGTCTTTCGTTTCCGTCATGCATCCGTAGCAGGCGCCGATGCCGCAGGCCATGCGCTCCTCAAAGGAGAGATATCCTTTCTTCGTATCCTGGTACGCTTCATCCAGGCTTCTCAGCATGGGTCTGGGACCACAGGCGTAAAGGGTATCGAAATCCTCCCCCATCTCCCGTATGGCATCGGTGACATATCCTTTCACTCCTACAGAACCGTCCTCCGTGGCGATCTGTACCTGGCCCAGCTTCAGAAAATCTTCCTGGCAGAAGACACTGGCTTCATCTCGAAATCCTAGCACCGTCACAATCTCCACCCCATTCTCCCTGAGCCTTTTACCCAGCTCATAAAGAGGAGGCACACCGACACCGCCGCCTGCAAGAAGCACCTTTCTGCTTTCATCCTGCACAGGAAACCCTGTGCCCAGAGGTCCCAGAACATCCAGATCCTCTCCTTCCTTCAGGAAGCTCATAAGATCAGTGCCTCTTCCCAGCACCTTGTAGATGATGGTCAGCGTCTTTTCCTTCTCATCCGCATCAAAGATGGAGATGGGACGTCTCAGCAGAGGCTCCATCCCCTTTCCCACTCTGATGTTGAGAAAGGTTCCGGGAGAGAGGGTCTTGAAGTCCACTTCCTCCGCCGAAAGCTTCATCCGGAACACTTTCTTGGCGATGGATTCATTGGTCAGGATCTTCATCTTCATCACTTTACTCATTGAATTCCTCCTAGTAGGCTTCCACAGAAAAGTTCATGGATTCCAGTACATTTAAAATGGCCGCTGCCGTATCCAGAGACGTCAGGCAGGGAATATTGTTCTCCACGGACTCTCTTCGGATAAGAAAGCCGTCGGAGATGAAATCTCTTTTTGCCATAGAGAAGGTGTTCACCACAAACTGCACTTTCCTTCCTCTTATGACATCCAGTACCGTTTCCTCTCCTTCCCCGATCTTTTCGACCCCCTGGGCTTTGAGGCCATGCGCCACAAGAAATCTTCTGGTGCCCTCCGTGGCCACCAGGCCGTAGCCGATGTCACTGAAGCGCCTCGCAAGAGACAGGGCTTCCTCCTTGTCCCGGTCTCCGATGGTGAAGAGCACCTTTCCGTATTCTCTCATCTCGAACCCTGCAGCGATCATGGCCTTATAAAGGGCTTTGTTGAGAGACACATCTCTTCCGATGACTTCTCCCGTGGATTTCATTTCCGGTCCCAGGGCAATGTCCACCTTTCTCAGCTTTCCGAAGGAGAACACCGGCATCTTCACGGCATACTGCTTCTCTTCCGGCAGAAGGCCCAGCGGGATGTTCTGCTCTGTAAGGCTTACCCCAAGGATGGCCTGAGTGGCGAGATCCGCCATGGGCATCCCGGTGATCTTGCTGAGGAAAGGCACTGTTCTGGAGCTTCTTGGATTCACTTCCAGCACAAAGACCTTCCCTGCCTGGTCCACCACAAACTGGATGTTGTAGAGACCCACGATGTCAAGCCCTCTTCCGATTCTCTCCGTGTAGTCCACGATGATGTTTCTCGTTTCTTCGGACAGGGAGATGGGCGGATACACCGCCATGGAATCTCCAGAGTGGACCCCCGCGCGCTCGATATGCTCCATGATGCCTGGTATCATGATGTTTTTCCCATCGGATACCGCATCCACTTCACATTCCACCCCGGTGAGGTATCTGTCCACAAGGATTCCTTCCGTCTTTGTCTCTTCCGGCAGCTTGTTCATGTAGAGTGTAAGCTCCTCCTCTGTATGGATGATCTCCATGTTTCTTCCGCCCAGCACATAGGAGGGGCGCAGGAGAACCGGATACCCGATTTCTTCCGCAGTGCTTCTGGCATCCTTATTGTCATGAACCACGCTTCCCTCCGGCATGGGGATGGAGAGCGCTTTCAGCTTCTTCTCGAAAAGGTCCCGGTCCTCTGCAAGGTCGATGCTTTGCAGGCTGGTCCCCAGAATTCTTACCCCTCTTCTCTCCAGACCTTCGGCCAGATTGATGGCGGTCTGACCGCCGAACTGAACGATGACGCCCATGGGCTTTTCCAGTTTCACTACATGCATCACATCCTCCAGGGTCAGCGGCTCGAAGTAGAGCTTGTCGGATATGGAAAAGTCCGTGGAGACGGTCTCGGGATTGTTGTTGATGATGATGGCCTCATAGCCCAGCTTTCTGATGGACCAGACGCAGTGGACCGTGGCATAGTCGAATTCCACACCCTGACCGATCCGTATGGGACCGGAACCCAGAACGATGACCTTTTCCCTGTCTGAGGAGACCGACTCATTTTCCACCTGATAGGTGGAGTAGTAGTAAGGCGTTTCAGAGCTGAATTCTCCTGCGCAGGTATCCACCATCTTGTAGACAGGGCGAAGGGAAAGCTTCCTTCTCATTTCCTCCACCTTTTCTTCCGTGGTTTCATAAACCTTTGCGAGAGCCGCATCGGAGAAGCCCATCTTCTTTGCTTCCGGAAGGATCTTTCCCAGCGGCTCCTTCTGCATGCGAAGCTCCAGGTCCGCGATATTCTTCAGCTTATGGAGAAAGAACAGATCCATCTTTGTTCCTTCTTCTATACTTTCCAGCGCCACTTCTCTAAGAAGCAGCTCATAGATTACAAACAGTCTGTCGTCTTCCGCCCGGGACAGAAGAGCGAGAAGCTTTTCCGTTTCGATGTCCTTGTATTTCGGAAGGCTCAGGTGGTCCGCCTTGATTTCCAGGGAGCGCACTGCCTTTAAAAGTCCTTCCTCAAAGGAGCTTCCCAGGGACATGACTTCTCCTGTGGCTTTCATCTGGGTACCCAGCTTTCTGTTGGCCGACTGGAACTTATCGAAAGCGAACCTGGGCAGCTTCACCGCGATGTAGTCGATGGCCGGTTCAAAGGAGCAGTAGGAGGCTTTTGTCACAGGATTCAAGAGCTCATCGAGCCTGTAGCCCAGAGCAATCTTCGACGCCACCTTGGCGATGGGATATCCCGTGGCTTTGGAAGCCAGAGCCGAAGACCTGGATACTCTCGGATTGACTTCGATGATGAAATACTGGAAGCTTTTCGGGTCCAAAGCCAGCTGCACGTTGCATCCGCCCCTTATATCCAATGCTCGGATGATCTTGAGAGAAGCATCCCGGAGCATCTGCACTTCCTTGTCCGTCAGCGTCTGAACCGGAGCCACCACAATGGAGTCTCCCGTATGAATGCCTACAGGGTCCACATTCTCCATGGAACAGACCACGATGGCTGTATCATTTTCATCTCTCATTACTTCAAATTCGATTTCCTTCCATCCTGCGATGGACATTTCGATGAGGCACTGTCCCACCGGGGAAAGGCTGAGTCCGTTTTCCACGATGGCCTTCAGCTCCACCCTGTCTTTCGCGATTCCTCCTCCGGTTCCCCCCATGGTGAAGGCGGGTCGAACGATGACGGGATAGCCGATCTCATCCGCGAAGCGAAGAGCTCCAGCCACATCCTGGGTGATGAAGGAAGGCGGTACAGGTTCACCGATTTCTCTCATGAGACTTCGGAAGGCTTCCCTGTCCTCCGCTTTCTCGATGGCTTTAAGGTCTGTTCCCAGAACCTCCACATGAAACTCGGAAAGGATGCCGTCTTTGTGCAGCTCCATGGCCATGTTAAGGCCTGTCTGTCCTCCTAGGGAAGGAAGCAGGGCATCGGGTCTTTCCTTTCGGATGATCTTCTTGAGAAAAGGAAGGGTCAGCGGCTCCATGTAGACTCTGTCCGCCATTTCTCTGTCCGTCATGATGGTGGCCGGATTGGAATTCACAAGAACCACCTCGATACCTTCTTCCCTGATGGCCTGGCAGGCCTGGGTCCCCGCATAGTCGAATTCCGCAGCCTGTCCTATGATGATGGGTCCTGATCCGATGACCAGGATCTTTTTCAAATCTTCTCTCTTTGGCATTTACTCTACCTCCCCGTTTTCCATGAGTCTTTTAAATTCCTGATAGAGGACCCTGGCGTCCCTGGGTCCTGGTGAACTTTCCGGATGAAACTGCACCGAGAAAGCCTTCCTGCCAGGAAGCACAAGGCCTTCTATGGACCCGTCATTGACGCAGCTGTAGAGAACAGAAAGGCCGGTCCCTTCAAGGGATGCACTGTCCACCTCATAGCCATGGTTCTGACTGGTGATGAGGATCTTTCCGTTTCGATGGTCCCGCACCGCATTGTTTCCACCTCGATGACCGAACTTCATCTTTCTTGTCTTCGCCCCGGCCGCCAGCGCCAGAAGCTGATGGCCCATGCAGATGCCAAAGAGCGGAACCTGTCCGAGAAGCCCTTTCACCGTTTCTATGGGCATCAGCGCATCCTCCGGATTTCCCGGACCGTTTGAAAGAAGCACTCCATCGGGATGCTGCTCCAGAATCTCTTCTGCACTGGTGTCGTGGGGCACCACGGACACATGATATCCTTCTTCCATCAGTCCTTTTAAAATCCCCGCTTTCATCCCGAAGTCCATGAGGATGACCCTCTTGCCCCTTCCGGGCACATCATAGGCAATCTTCGTGGAAGCACGCTCGATGTGATTGGTGAAGAAGGGATGAGATGAAATCTTTTCCAGGCACTCATGAAGCGGCATCTCCTCGGGGAGGATGGCGCCTTTCAGTGCACCCTTTTCGCGGATGTGCCTCGTGAGCTGCCGGGTGTCTATCCCAGAAAGGCCTGGGAGTCTGTACTTCTCCATATAGGCTTCCAGGGTCTTTTCGCTTCTGAAATTCGATGGGTGGGTGCAGTAGTCTCTTACAATCAGTGCTGAGAGAAAGGGTCTCAGAGACTCATAGTCCTCCCGGTTGATGCCGTAGTTACCAACCAGTGGGTACGTCATGACCAGCATCTGGCCCAGGAGCGAGGGGTCTGTGAGAAGCTCCTGATAGCCCGACATGGAGGTGGTGAAGACCACCTCTCCATAGACATCCTCCTTGTACCCGAAGGCCTTTCCGTGAAATTCGCTGCCGTCTTCCAAAACCAGTTTCTTATTCAATGATCTTTCCTCCTTCTACGATGCGCTTTCCTTCCAGCATCACTGTCTCCACTTTTCCTCTGACTTCCCAGTTCTCAAAGGGTGTATTCTTCCCCTTGGAAGCGAAGGCTTCGCTTTTTATCACCCAGTCTTTTTTCAGATCGATGAAGGTGAGATCCGCGCTTGCCCCTTCTTCCAGGCTGCCGTAAGCAAGTCCCATGATTTCCGATGGACCCGCTGTCATGGCTTCCACTAGTCTTTCCAAGGTCAGGTGCCCTTTCTCCACAAGATGGGTATAAAGAAGGGCAAAGGACGTTTCCAGACCCACAATGCCGAAGGCGCTGCCTTCCAGCCCTTTCTCCTTGTCCTCTCTGGTATGGGGTGCATGGTCTGTGGCGATGGCGCCGATGACGCCTTCTCGGAGTCCTCTGATCAGCGCTTCCCGGTCTCTTTCACTGCGCAGCGGCGGATTCATCTTGAAGTTTCCGTCTTCCCGCAGATGATTCTCCGTGAGAAGCAGATGATGGGGCGTCACTTCTCCCGTGACCGGAGCGCCATCTCTCTGGGCTCTTTCAAGGGCCCGGACGCCGCCTGAGGTACTCATGTGGCAGATGTGGTAGCGGCACCCTGTGGCCTCACTTATGGCCAGATCTCTTACAATCTGAAGGTCTTCCGTGAGGGAATGGATGCCTTTGTGCTCATGTTCTCTTGCATAGTCTCCCTGATGGATGTATCCGCCGAAGAGCATGGAGTCTTCCTCGCAGTGGGCGGTGATGATGCCATCAAGCTCTTTGATCCTTCGCATGGCCTGATACATAAGCCCTGCGCTCTGAACGCCTTTCCCGTCATCGGAAAATCCTATGACGCCTTCCATGTCCATGGCAGTGAAATCCACGAGCTCCAGTCCCTTTTCTCCTTCTGTGATGGCGCCGTAGCTTTTCACCCGGATAAGGCTGTCTGTTTCCGCCTTCCTTTGAAAGGCCTTCAGCCTTTCCGGTGTATCGGGCACCGGGTCGGTGTTGGGCATGGCCACGATGGTGGTGTATCCGCCAAGGGCGGCGGCTCTTGTTCCGGTTAAGATGGTCTCCTTCTTTTCTCCTCCAGGCTCTCTCAGATGCACATGGATATCCACAAATCCCGGCGTCACCAGCATGCCTCTGGCATCGTACACTTCCTCGCCCTTTTCCTCTGAAAGCTTTTCTCCGATCTCAAGGATTCTTCCTTCATGGATTCTGATCTCACAGGGCGCTGTCTCATTTCCTTCTCTGATTCTTACTGCATGTATGATTTTCATGAATTCCCCTCCCTAAGCGCTCTCTCTAGTACCGCCATTCTCACGTAGACGCCGTTTCTCATCTGTCTCATGATCCTGCTTTTTTCGCATTCCACCACTTCATCTGTGACTTCCCAGCCTCGGTTCACCGGAGCAGGATGCATGAGTATGGCGGAAGGCTTCATGAGGGAGATTCTCTTCTCATTCATGCCGTAGTCCCTGTTGTAGCTTTCGCAGTCCACCACGGATTTCACTTCATGGCGCTCATGCTGGACCCGCAGCATCATGACGATGTCCATGTCGCGGATGACCTCATCCATTTCGTGATAGGTTCTCTTTTTCTCCTGGAAGACTTCTGGTGCACTCTGGTACACTTTCATGCCCAGCCTCTCCATGACTTCCATGTTGGAATGGGCCACCCTGGAGTGGGAGATGTCTCCTGCGATGAGGATCTTGAGGCCTTCGAATCTTCCGAACTCTTCTCTGATGGTCAGAAGATCCAGAAGACTCTGGGTCGGATGGTCTCCGCTTCCGTCTCCGCCGTTTAAAACCGGTATGGAGAGCTTTCCGCGAAGAGCTTCATAGTACTTGTCCTCTTTAGATCGGATCACCAGGGCATCTGCCCCGATGGCTTCATAGGTCTTTGCAGTATCGTAGAGACTTTCTCCTTTTTTCTGGCTGCTTCCTTCCGGATACAGATCCATGTTCTGCATCCCCATTTTCTTTTCTGCCATGATAAAGGACTGGTGTGTTCTGGTGCTGGGCTCAAAAAAAAGATTCCCCACGATCCGATCCGGAAAGTGTGAAACCTCACCATTTTTAAACGTCATGGCACGATCAAGTAAAGAAACAATTTCATTGATGTCAAGTTCTCTTAAACTGAACAGATTTCTTTCCATAATAAAAACCTCCTTTACCCGCGGTAAAAAGAGGTCAGTTAACCATAACAGATGAAAGCGGAGCGATAGACTCCTGCCTTGATCATAAAGTATTCTTCTTCTCTTTTCAGCCTCACGGGACTGATTTAAAGTATTCTTCTAGATTTTATAGCGGATTGTTTCTCCTGTCAACCGGAAATGTCAACTATTTATCATTGTTCACAAAGAAACCGTTCCCATGAAAAGGGCTTTAAAAACAGGGATTCCGCTCTCTTTCTTCAGCCCAGAAACTTCGAAATGAGATAGAAAATCTGCGGAAAGACGGATACCGCACCGATGAGCCTTGCGATCTGGATCATGGCCACATCCGAACCTGAAACGCCGAGATCCGAGGCAATGAGCGCCATATCCGATGCGCCCGCCGGGGACGAGGAAAGGATGGCCTGAGACAGAGGCAGCTCATATCTCCTGGCGAGAAAATGTCCGATGAGATAGCAGGTCAGGATATTCAGCGCCACCATGATGAGGGCGGGAAGGATAAGCAGCTTCAGGTCCGCAAAATCCTGATAACTGAAATGACTGCCGATGTAGGCGCCGGAAAATAGCTGTGCCATTCTTTTGAACCACATGGGAAACATGACTTCCAGCTTGAGAATCTTCAGAATCACCACACTAATCATGGCAAAGATCAGCGTGCCCGCTGGTACACCCAGAATATCACCAAGGTACCCCGCAAGAAACGCCACGAAAAGTGCTGACCAGAGCTTCACACTACCGAAAGGAGATACCTTTTTCTCAATGAGAGACGGCTTCTCCTTCACTGCACTTTCTCTGGGCTCATACCGGATGAGAAGCGGCACTACCGCAAGGCCTGATACCAGACGCACAAACTGAAGCACCGTGACCTTGGCTGCATCAGCGCCCAGGTCCGCCGCAATGAGCGGTGTGTCACTGATTCCGCCTGGTACGGCGGACAGAAACGAGGTGAGCAGATCCAGAGGACTTGTAAGATAGATGAGCACCCCCACCACCAGATTCGTCACAAAAAGACCCGCCAGAAGCGTCAGAATGGGCCGGATGAGATATTTCATCCGGGGAAAGTTCTCTCTTTTCACACTCATTCCGATGTAAGCTCCTGCAATGCACTGGGCCACGAATCGAAACTCCGATGGTATATGGACGAAATCCGTATTGATGTTCAGAACCGCCACAGTCAGAACGCTCCCAAGCATCATCCCTCCGGGAATGCGCAGTTTATGAAGAAAAAAGCCTCCTAGAAAGGCCAGAAAGATTGTCAGTGCAAGATATCCCATAATAAACCTCTTCTCCAGTTTTGAACCTATATTCTACTTACTATTCTATATTATACAACCATAGCACATTGCACTTCCAATGTGTTATTTCTCAGTCCTTACATGCTCGACACAGAACCTCCTATAGCAATTTAACCTTTACCATCTAAAGACTTTGATATATTCTTATACTAACTGAAGTAAATCCTGTAGGATGGGATTTCATCAATGCTCCCGTATTTTTACGTCCATTTGCTTTGCTAACGCTGCTGCCGTCAACGGAGGAATCTTTTTATGACAAAACGGAACACCGCCATATTCTATGCAGTACTTGCTGCAGCCCTTTATGCCATCTCTTCCCCTGTTTCCAAACTTCTCCTTGTGGAGGTTCCCCCCACCATGATGGCTGCCCTTCTGTATCTTGGTGCAGGCATCGGCATGTCCATCATCGCATTTTACAGATATAAGCGGGGGAAACTGAAAGAAGAGATGCGGCTCACAAAAAAAGAGCTTCCCTATACCCTGGGCATGATTGTCCTGGATATTCTCGCACCGATTTTTCTCATGGTGGGACTCACCATGACCACCCCGGCCACAGTGTCCCTTCTCAATAATTTCGAAATCGTGGCCACTTCCCTCATCGCCTTATTCATCTTCAAGGAGTTCATCACGAAAAGGCTCTGGATCGCCATCGGTCTCATCACCGTTTCCAGTATCCTTCTCTCCGTGGAGGACTTCTCCAATCTGTCCTTTTCCTTTGGTTCTCTGCTTGTGCTTCTGGCTTCCATAAGCTGGGGCTTCGAGAACAACATCACAAGAAAGCTTTCCGTGAAGGATCCTCTTCAGGTGGTCATCCTGAAAGGGTTCGGTTCGGGACTGGGATCTCTTCTCATTTCCCTGGCATTGAAGGAAACCACAACGAATATCCTCTACATCGCCCTTACACTCCTGCTGGGCTTCGTTGCCTACGGCATGAGCATCTACCTCTATGTCTATGCTCAGAGGCATCTAGGGGCCGCCAAGACCAGTGCCTACTATGCTGTGGCTCCTTTCATCGGCGCAGGTCTGTCGCTGCTGATCTTTCTGGAAGTTCCTTCCCTCACCTTCATCATCGCCCTTCTCATCATGATCATCGGCACCTATTTTGCCTCCACGGACGCAAAATAAGGAAACACCGGAAATTGATTTGCATAGAAAAGTAACCGCCATGGAACCAGACTTATTTCTGGTTCCATGGCGGTTCTTGCTTTTTCTGCTGTAAACTCCTACAGCATTTTTATCCAGCTGTCCGGATCGATCTTTATTTTGTCCACTTTTCCAGTTCCTCTTCCGTGGCGAGTACCATATGGGTTCCTCCGATGTTGGTCAGGGTGCCCTTGGTATAGTCGATGCCACTGGAAGCATAGTCATAGTTCATGGCCTTTCTGTCCCGCTCCGTGATGGGGTTGGGATGGGGAATGGCGGACAGAAGCGATTTCGTGTACGGATGCACCGGATTCGAGAAGATCTCATCCGTGGTGCCTGTTTCCACCAGATGACCATAGTGCAGTACGCCGATTCTGTCTGAGATGTATTTCACCATGGACAGGTCGTGGGCGATGAAGAGATAGGCGATGTTGGTCTTCTGCTGAATCTCCTTCATAAGGTTCACCACCTGGGCCTGAATGGATACATCCAGCGCACTGATGGCTTCATCGGCGATGACCAGGTCCGGGTCCATGATCAGCGCTCTGGCGATGCCGATACGCTGACGCTGTCCACCGGAGAACTGATGGGGATAACGGTTGGCATGTTCATGGGAGAGGCCCACCAGATCAAGGATGTCATAGACCTTCTTTTTTCTTTCCTCCGCCTTCATCTCCGGATGATGGATATCCAGCCCCAGAGCGATGAGATCCAGTACTTTCTTTCTTGGATTCAGTGAGGCCATGGGATCCTGAAAGATCATCTGCATGTTCATGCGAAGGGCTTTATTGGTGTCCTTGTCGAGCTTTCCGGATATATCCATACCATTGAAGAGGATTTCTCCTCCTGTAGGTTCATAGAGCCGGATGACGGAACGTCCGATGGTGGATTTACCGCTTCCGGATTCTCCCACAAGGCCATAGGTCTCCCCAGGATAGATGTCAAAGGAGACGCCGTCCACAGCCTTGACGTAGAACTTTCTTGAAACCTTGAAGTGCTGCTTCAGATTTCGTACTTGAAGGAGCGGTTTTCTATTTTCCATTCTCCATGACCTCCTTCCTCATGACTTCGATTCTTGCTCTCAGCTGCTCAGGCATGTCCACCTTCGGTGCGTCCTCATGGAGGAGCCACGTGCTGGCATAATGGGTATCAGTGATCTTGAACATGGGCGGCTCTTCTCTGTAATCAATATTCAGCGCATACAGATTTCTCGGTGCGAAAGGATCTCCCTTCACCTGATTCAGAAGGTTCGGAGGACTTCCGGGGATGGCATAGAGAGATTCCTCCGTCTTTTCCAGACTCGGAATGGCTGATAAGAGGCCCCAGGTATAGGGATGACGGGGATCAAAGAAGATCTCTTCCGTGGTGCCCTTCTCAATGAACTTTCCGGCATACATCACTGCCACATAATCCGCCACCTTGGCCACAACACCCAGATCATGGGTGATGTAGATGACCGAGATGCCAAGCTTCTTCTGAATGTCTTTGATCAGTTCCAGAATCTTCGCCTGGATGGTCACATCCAGTGCCGTGGTGGGTTCATCACAGATCAGCACTTCCGGGTCGCAGGACAGGGCAATGGCGATGACCACTCTCTGTCTCATGCCGCCGGAGAGCTGATGCGGATAGTTCTTCATTCTTTTTTCCGGTTCAGGAATACCTACGAGATCCAGCAGTTCAATGGCCTTCTTTCTCGCTTCCTCCCTGCTTTTACTGTAATGGTAGATCATGCCCTCCATGACCTGTGCTCCGATGGACATGGTGGGATTCAGGGACGTCATGGGATCCTGGAATACCATGGCGATTCTTTTTCCGTTGATTCGTTTTCTCATCTGGTTCTTGGACAGCTTCAGAAGGTCCTCGTGGATGACTTCCTCTCCTCTTCTGTAGGTGAAATCAATGGTTCCACTGTTGATGGTCTCATTGCCCGATAAAATACCCATGATGGCCTTTACCGTAACGGACTTTCCGCTGCCGCTCTCACCGACGATGGCGACGGTGTCACCTTTGTACAGGGTGAAATCCACACCACGGATGGCTTTGATCTCACCGGCTGATGTCTTGAACGAGATGGACAGGTTTTTCATATCCAGTACAACTTCTTTTTGCATAACATTCACCTACATTTCTTTCATTTTAGGATCAAAAGCATCCCTTAAACCGTCTGCCAGGAGATTGAAGCTCAGCATGATCACAGCAAGGACGATCACCGGGAACACGATCATATAAGGATGTGTGGTGAAGGACTTGAAGGCATCACTGATGAGCGATCCCAGGGAGGCATTCGGTGCCGGTACACCAAGTCCCACGAAGGCCAGAAAGGCTTCGGTGAAGATGGCGTTGGGCACGGAAAACATCGACATGATGATCAGCTGACCGAAGATGTTGGGCAGAATCTCCTTGAAGATGATGAAGAAATCTTTTGCACCCAGCGTCTTGGAGGCCAGAATGAACTCCTGCTCCTTCAGCTTCAGCACCTGCGCTCTTGCCACACGGCTCATCCCGATCCAGCCCGTCAGGGCCAGAGCCAGGGTGATGGTGAAGAGCCCCGGTTTCATGACGATGATAAGTAGCGTTACGAGAACCAGTGTCGGAATACCGTTGAGCACTTCAGAGAATCTCTGCATGATCATATCCACCCTGCCACCGAAGTAGCCGGAGATCAGGCCATAGCTCATACCGAAGATCATATCCACCAGCACTGCCACAAGAGCAATGTAGAGGGAGATTCGGGTTCCTGTCCAGGTTCTTGTGAAGATGTCACGGCCCAGAACGTCTGTGCCGAACCAGTAGTACGTATCTTCCAGACCCGTTTCTTTTTCAGGGTCCACATATTTATTGATTTCCACAACACCTGTGGAGGTGTTCATGGTTTCCGCACCATCAAAAATACCGATGCCCAGGCTTTCAATGCCCTTTATTCTCGGTGCCAGATTCTGGTGCTGAATGATCTGAGAATCAAAGGTGTATTCATTCATACCCGGTCCGATGACGGCCATGATGATGATGAGCACGATGAAGATCAGGCCGAAGATGGCACCCTTGTTCTTCACGAATCTCATGAGGATGTCTTTCCAGTAGGATTCCTTCGCATAGGTTTCATCCACGAAATCATCCTGGTCTTTTCTCACCAGCTCAAAATCGTCCGGCTTAAATTCTATCGTCTGATTATTCATGGAGATCCTCCTTTGCAAGTCTGATTCTTGGATCGATGATGCCGTAGAGTATGTCCACCACAAGCATGATGCCGATGAACATGACGCTGTAGACAAAGGCCAGTGCTATGATGACGTTATAGTCATTGGATTGGATGGCTGTAACCATGAGAGAGCCGATACCCGGAATGGAGAACAGCTTCTCGATGACCAGGCTTCCCGTCATGAGACTGACAATGAGTGGTGCCAGTACCGTGATGATCGGAATCAGCGCATTTCTCAGTGCATGGACGAAAATGAGTCTTTTCTGGTCCACTCCTTTGCTTTCCGCAAGAAGCATATAGTCTGACCCCAGCACTTCCAGCATTTCCGTTCTCGTGAACCTGGCCACCGTGGCAATGGTGAACATGCTCAGCGCCACTGTAGGGAGGATTGTCGACTCGAAGGGCGCATCGATCTCATAGAGAAGCGGGAACCACTTCAGTTTGAATCCCATGGAATAAATCAGCGCCATGGCAAACACATAGGAAGGAAGACTGACACCCAGAACTGAAATAACAGTAGTCAGCGTATCGAAAATCGTATTGTGCTTGATTGCAGCGATGAGCCCCAGTACGATCCCGATGATGGTACCGATGAAGACTGCCTGACCACCGATTCTCAAGGAAAGGGGTAGTCTTGACTGCAGAAGCTGCGTAATCGGTGTGTTCTTCGAAATATTGTAGGAAACACCAAAATCCCCGGAAACCATGGCTTTCAGGTAATTGAAGAATCTTACAAACATCGGTTTGTCCAGGCCGTATTTCGCATTGATGATGGCTCTCTGGGCATCGGTCAGCTTTTCATCGTTGAACGGTGAGCCCGGCATGAGCTCCAGCATGATGAAAAGGATAAAAAGAATGACCAGAAGCGTCAATGCGGAGATGCCGATACGTTTTAAAATATACTTTTTCATAAGCACTACTCCTCATAGAATTAGCTCGGTAAACAGAAGAAGGACGCTGTATTTTCATGTGTTCTCAAACAGCGTCACACTCTTCTTTTGTTTTAAATATATAGGGTTAGAAGTAAACTAGTTTTTGGTTGCGTTCTTGAAGACTCTGTTGATACCCACGGAGTGGAACTCAACGCCTTCAACACCGGTTCTTACCATGACCGCATCACCCTTCTGGTATACAGGCAGGATGACTGCTTCGTCCATGACAATCTTTTCAGCGTCTTTCAGTGCTTCCCATCTGGCTTCCAGATCAAGAGCAAGGTCGCCCTTCTTGGCATCTTCGATGATGGCATCATATTCTGCGCTGGACCATGAACCATAGTTGTTGGAACTTCCTGTGGTCCACATGTCAAGATAAGTCATTGGATCCGCATAGTCTGGGCCCCATCTTGTCAGAACAAGCTCGTAGTCTCCAGCCTGCATTCTTTCCACACGATTCTTCTTTGGCATGGTCTGCAGTTCTACAGTGAGTCCTGGAAGAGTTGTCTGCCATTCGGACTGCAGGAACTGTGCCACGTTGATGGAAGCTTCAGTGTCTTCTACAAGCATGGTGTAGGTAAGTTCTGTAACGCCTAGCTCTGCCAGACCTGCTTCAAAGTATTCCACAGCTTTCGCCTTATCGGTTTCAAGGTAGGTTCCGGCGGTTTCTCTGAAGTCCTTACCATCTGGGCCTGTGGCCAGAAGTGTAGGTACAGGGAAGTTCGCAGGAATGGATCCGTCTTTCAGGATATTGTTGGCTATGGCATCCTTATCGAAAGCCAGGGCCATACCGGTTCTGATGTTCACATTTTCAAGTCCTGCCACCAGCTGATTTGGAGAAACATACCACAGGTATCCTGCTACTACATTAACGAATTCAGGATCGTTCATGAACTGTTCCACCTGTTCTCCGGAAAGAGTCGCGATGTCGAGGTCTCCATTCTGATAGGAAAGCATGGTCTGCTGTGAATCCTTGATGACCTGGTACTGGATTCCATCCAGTGCTACAGCATCAGCATCCCAGTAGTCTGCATTCTTTTCCAGGGAAATGGTTGTCGCTGCTGGCTCGTAAGCGGTGATCTTGAAAGGTCCGTTTGCAAGCAGTGTTTCTGGAGAGGTTCCATAGTTGTCGCCTACTGATGTGAAGAACTCTTCATTCATAGGAAGGAAGGATGGGAAGGACATGAGAGATTCAAAGTATGGTACAGGGAAATCCAGTTCCACGACCAGAGTCTTCTCATCTTCTGCTGTGACACCCAGCTCTTCTACTGCCACTTCACCGGATGCGATGGCATCTGCGTTCTTGACGCCTGCCACGCCCATGATGAAAGCATATTCACTGGCAACTTCAGGGTCTACCAGTCTTCTCCATGCGAAAACAAAATCATCTGCTGTCACAGGAGTACCGTTGGACCAGTTTGCGTCTTTCAGCTTGAACGTATAGGTCAGTCCATCTTCACTCTTCTCCACGGTATCCACCATGGCTGGAATCGCTGAACCATCCGCATCTACGGAGTAGAGACCTTCAGTCACTGCTGCGATGACTTCAAATGAAGTTCCATCTGTAGCAATCTGAGGATCCATGGAAGCCACTTCCACGTTGAACTGCACTTTCAGTACATTGTCGCCATCTTCACCTGTCGGTTCTTCTCCTGGCGTTTCTGCTGGAGTTTCACCCGGCGTTTCTGCTGGCGTATCGGCATCTCCGCATGCTGTGATCATCATCACTGCCGCAAGCGCCATGGCTATTGCGAGTATTCTCTTTTTCTTCATGATATTCCTCCTTGTTTTTTTAGACTAATTCCTGTTACGGAAACATCTGTACAGACCACCCGAACATTATTGTGAACAAAATGTATCGATGTGATTGTTTTTTATAATTATACATCTACCATTTCTCAAGTCAACAAAAATGAGATAATTTCTTCCATAATAATGATATTTGCTAAAATAATCCTCTATTCATTTGATGTAAACGTATTTAAATTACATAATATTATTGATTTATCAATATGTAAAATGAATTCAATGCGTACGATAATTTCATTTTTTCCGCTTCCATTCCGATTATCCCAGTCGATTCACAGAAATAAAACAATATAGTACGTCATCCATGCAGGATATCCTGCATGGATTCCAGAAACATGAAATTTCATTCTCATAATTATGCATACTATACATTCGCTGCAGAAAACCTCCGAAATGGTAAATCCCCCGGCAGCTTCAGCTGCCGGGGGAAACCAGTCTGGGTCCGATCAGATTCTAGTATTTGGTTGTGTTATAGAAACTGTTCATCTCCCAGTAAGGAACATAGACTACGGAATGCGCTGCAATATAGATGTCTCCGCTGAACTTATCCTTCGGTGTATACTCGAATACTGTAGCCTGGTCAGGTACCAGAGGTTTGAATGGGAACTGTCCAGGGTCTGCAACAGTAACTGTTGTCTTACCAGTTTTCTTCTCAGGCAGCTCATCCTCTCCAGCATACAGATGAACTTCCATCAGGCTGAATCCCTTATTCATCTCATACCTGAACGTTACCTTACCGTCCAGATAAGTCACATAAAGTCTGCCTGCATCCAGTGCCTTGGTGACATCGTTAAGTCCTGCGCCTGTGTAGACGGTGAAGACATACTTTCCTTCAGGCAGAGGACCATTGGTCCATCCCCAGTTGGCGGCGGTGACAATCTCATTGATTGGAATGGATTTATCCGGACTCAGATAAGCCCATCCGGTCTCATCGTAGAGCTTCTGTCTGACTTCCACTGTTTCAGTGTCTTTATCGGTGATCTCATTTGGCAGACCTCTTGGATTTGCCAGAACGTATGCTGTATTTTCAAGCATACCGATATCAGCCACAGTAAGAAGTCTCTGATAGCTGTGTTCATCGCTTGCGCCAGTAATAAGTGTTGTCGCAAATTCAGGCATGCTTCCCAGCATGGTGTCTGTAACTGCGATGTTCACAAGATCCACATCTCCGGTGTTTGTGATCTTCACGGTGTAGGTCAATGTGTCTCCTACGTGAGCAAGATTGGTATTGACGCTCTTTTCAAGGTCGATGTGAGGATGTACCAGATTTACGGTAGCACTGGCTGATAACTCGAACCTACTGATGGCCTCAAATCCTATTGGGCTTGCAGCAAGGGTTACTGTGTTCTTCAGCTCTGTCCAGCCGTACTTGGTCATATAATCCGGATCATCTGTTTCCTTCACCACATAATTCACGGTGATGGTCTTGACAGCACCTGATGCCAGATCGAATGTATCATCCAGTCCCAGCATTGGGTCTGTGACTCTGACCTTCATATCCGGTGCATAGCTTTCAGCGGTGAGGTTGGTGACCTTGATGGTGTAGACGATGGTGTCACCGACTTTGGAGATCTCCGTGTCAGCCATTTTTTCAATCTTGATGTCCGGTGTAAAGAGCCTAATCTCATGGCTGTCCTTATCTGTCAGGACATTCGGGAATCCTTTAGGAGATGCTGTGACTTCTGCTGTATTGACAAGCGGATTCGTGTCGCCTGCTTTGACGAGATAAGTATAGGTGTACTCACCAGACATTCCAGATGCAAGCACGGCATCCTGTACAACCAGTCCTGCGATGTCATCATCAACAGTAAATACCAGGTCTGGTGCGTCCATGGAACTGGTGTTTTTCACGATGATCTTGTAAGTAATGGTATCGCCGATCATGGATACCGTTCTATCAGCAGTCTTCTCGATGGTTATGCCAGGCTGGAAGAGGTTGATGGAGAAGGTGCTGGTCTCCGTAACAGTTTTAGTGAATGAACCCATGACATAATTGTAAGTAGCTGTGACTTTGTTTTCAAAAGGATCTGCTGCACCTTCTGGAATCATGAATTCCTTGCTGGCAGTATCTGTTTCACCAACACCAAGTACAGTCTTTGTAAAGAGACTGGTCAGGTCAAAGTCAAAGGTTTCGTCATAGACTTTCTCAAGTTCTAACGGAACATCTCCGATATTCTTGACCGTGAAGGTATAGGTTACAGGGTCGCCGATCTTCGACAGCTCATCACTCTTCTTGGTGATTTCCAGCATCGGCATCAGCACTTTCGTGTCTGCAGATGCTTTTCCTCTGAATACATTCGTGAAGTCCGCGAAGGAGGTGACAAAGGACACTTCATTTGTGATGATGGAGCCTCTGACTGCATCCAGTGGAATCATGTAATCGGTGGAAGCATCATCAAAGACCATGCTTTCTCCTGATTTCAGACTGAACACCTTGGCATCGGCACCGACCCATCCCAGCTTCTCATCTGTTACAGTGAACTTTGTTTCTGGTGTATCAGTTGAGCTGATGTTCTTGATGGTGATGATGTAATGAACGGTCTCACCAGGCACCGCTACAGCCTTGTCTACAGTCTTTGTGATGCTGTACTCAGGCTGGAACAGGTTCACTTCATGGCTGGATTCCGAGGTGACAGCTTTCTCGTAGGTACCGGAAACATATTTATACTCTGCAGTTACAACGTTCTTGAATGGATCTACGGCATCTTCCGGAATGAGGAATTTCACTGAGACTTCATCGCTTTCGCCCGGTTTCAGGATATCCTTCATGAAGAGACCCGTCAGATCCTTATTCATGGTCACATCAAAGATTTTCACTTTGTGCAGATCCACGGAACCGATGTTCTCTACCAGGAATTTGTAGGTGACTTCATCACCGATCTTCGATAACGCATCGCCGGTCTTTGTGATCCTGATTGCAGGTGTCTTCACCGTTGTTTCCGCAAAGGCTTTACCCTCATAGGTGTTCGGGAAGTCTGCAAAGGACGTTACAAAGGAGGCTTCATTCTTGATGATGGATCCATCCAGTGCGTCTGCCGGAATCACGAAATCCGTTTCAGGACCTTCAAAGATCATACCCGCACCGGAGGCCAGATCAAACGACTTCGCATCTGCACCTGTCCACCCCAGCAGTTCATCTGTCAGAACGAAGGAGGTCAGCGGTGTATCGGAAGAGCTGAGGTTCTTCACGGTGATCTTGTAGCGTACGGTCTCTCCAGGAATCGCAACAGCCTTATCCACAGTCTTTTCAATGCTGTAGTCCGGCTGGAAGAGGTTCACGGAGAATTCAGAGGAAGCACTGGCAGTCATAAAGAACTCACCAGATACATATTTGTACGTGGCAGATACTTTGTTGATGAATGGATCTGATGCTGTTTCAGGAATCTTAAACGTGTAGCTTGCTGTATCTGTTGCTCCGACGGCCAGTGTTTCTTTCGCAAAGGCACTGGTGATATCCTCTGCAAAGGTATCATCAAAGACTTTATCCTTCTGAACCGGTACATCACCGATGTTTTCTATGACAAAGTTGAATGTTACGGTGTCACCGATCTTCGATAACGCATCGCCGGTCTTTGTGATCTTGATTTCAGGCATCAGCACCTTCGTCTCCGCAAAGGCTTTGCCCTCGTAGATGTTCGGGAAGTCTGCAAAGGAAGTGACGAAGGAGGCTTCATTCTTGATGATGGAACCTCTGACCGCATCCGAAGGAATGACATAGTCCGCGGATGCATCATCAAATACTTTTTCTTCACCAGGTAACAGATCAAAAGTCTTCACATTGGCATCTGTCCAGCCAAGCAGTTCATCTGTGAGCACAAAGGAGGTCAGTGGTGTATCCGATGAGCTGTTGTTCTTCACAGTTATGGTGTAATGTACCGTCTCACCAGGTACTGCGCCGGCCTTGTCTACAGTCTTTGTGATCTCATAGTCCGGCTGGAACAGGTTTGTTTCATGCTGGGCATCCGCAGTTGCTTCCTTACCCATATAGCTGTAAATAGCGGTCACTTTGTTTATAAAAGGATCCACAGCTCCTTCAGGAATCGCCATTTCGAATTCATGGCTTTCTTCAGCACCCTTAAGAAGTGTTGTACCGAATCCACCTGTTACTGCAACTGCATCCAGAGGACCGAATTTGTCATCTATGATGCTGACCAGGTCCAGATCCACATTTCCTGTGTTTTTCACAGTGACAGTGAACTTGATGGTGTCACCGATCTTGGAGAGCATATCCCCAGTCTTTGTCACTTCGATCTTAGGTTCCGGCATGAAGTTACCAAAATCCACACCTGAAATTACAAGGTCTCCCGTATCCGGCATCATCATGGATGGAATTCTCCATCTCCAGCTGCCTTCACCAAGAACTTCCTTATAATAGGAAATGGCACCGATCGGAAGCGTCTCTTCTTTGTTCGGATAGGTCTGGAAGTAGTTCTCTTCCATCATCTCATGCACAAACAGCTCCGAACCATAGGAGAGTTCATTGAAGTAATAGTATCCGTCGGCATCCGTTGTCGTTGTAAGAGGTACCTCAATATCCTCGATTTTACCTATGAGGTTGATGGTCCATCCGGGAAGTCCAACCTCTCCTTCATCATACATACCATTGTTGTTGGCATCGAGGAATTTTCTTCCTGTTACACTACGATAGGTTTCAGGAGTATCTGGCAGCTGCACGTCTCTGGATCCCTTTGCTTCGAGCATACCGAAATGTCCACTGGAACCCGTGGATGGTCCTGCCCCATATCCAACGAAATCAAAGTCCAGAGCACCAAATAGATATCCACCCCAATCAGCTGGAGGTCCACTGGCATAATACTCTTGCAGATCTCTGGAATAGATGGAGGTTCTTGCCAGATGGAACTCGAAATAGATATAGAAATCATCCACATCATCCGGATTCAGCCCCTGAGCTTCCAGTGCATTCATGATATCTTCAGCTGTTACGATAAAGCATCGCTCTTCATCAAGCGGACTACCGATTTCACCGATACTTCCTGTTATCGCAGAACGGTTGATCTGCTCGTTGGGAAGGTTCAGCAGGGAGTATCCGTTCCACGCATTTTCACCAGGATGGTTCTGAGCGATATTCACAAGCTCCGGTGTTCCAAGAGGATAAGCGGTACCATCCGCCTGAGGCCACCCTTCAGCATTTGTAAGCTCTCTTGTTCCCACCTGTATACCTTTGACAAGGTCTACAAATATACCATAATCCGCACCACCCAATATTGGATAAACCGACGTGTACCAGAATTTCAGATCAGGAAAATTCTCAAACCCGGGATATAGTGACTGAAAACCGGAAATATGCGCTCTACCAGGGAAAGTCTCTCCTTCCTGATAGGATTTCGCAAGGTTACCCGTGGTCCAGTCCCCAGTCCAGTCCTTCGTGTCAACGTTGTATCCCTCCAAAGTCACACTGCCATCATAAGTAGCGGCTTCAACAATCTTCGGCGTAAATCCGAGAGTCATCACCATCAAAAACGCAATCAGTAACGAAGGGAATTTCATTACATATCGGCGACGCGTTTTATAGGCAGCCATGTTTTACACTTCCTTTCCCGCGTTAGCGGACTTGAGAAACGAGCAACATATCAAACCCGATCCGATCAATAATACGGATGAATAAGACCCATGATATAAATTCACTCTTTTCTCAACATGGAAACACAATAAATGAAATAATAGATGAACACTTCACAATAGATAAAGTTTCAATCTATATTTTATTTTAATTAAATAAATAGAGCAAAATCTATTTTGTAAATAACTGCAGGATAGATTTTCCATAAGTATAACCAGAATCTAATTCTTATGAATCAACTGATATCTCAATCTGATTATACCAACAAACCACACTGATAACAACGCTTTCATCTCTCAAGCATAAAAGTTAACATACCGAACACCCACTTATCATAATTCACACCTAGTATATCAATCAGATTTATATTTTCATCACATTTTAATTATAATCGCTTTTTTATCTTAAAATGTCGATATTTGTTAATCAGCTGGACGTAAAGAAACTCCCCTATATTTCATAAGGGAGTGACTTTCCTGTTCAATCTCTGCAATTCATGACATCACTTATTAATGAAGCTTTCTCGTTTATATGACCTCTTTCGTCCATCGATCAGATTTGTAGATCCAGAAACCATAGAGAACCACAAGTATATTAGATACATTCATGGCAATCCATACACCTCTCTGGCCGAGCTCCGTGAAGCTGCTGAAAAGAAGAATCAGCGGGATTCTTACAAGCCAAAGTCTGCCGATGGCCATGAACATGGAGTAATTGGTATGCCCAGTCCCCTGAAAAAGCCCCTGGAAAATCGAGAACAGTCCCATCAGAGGAATCGTAAGCAGAATATAGGTCAGGTATTCCAGACTCTGGGCCACCATGAGGTCATCTGCAGTAGGTGTAAAGAAATAGATCAGGCGATACCGGAGCAGATAGATGAAGAACGTGCCCACCACACTGATGATGAGAGACAGTTTCACTGCTTTCCAGAACCCTTCCTTGACTCTGGGAGAGTTTCCGGCACCCATGTTCTGGCCCACGATGGATGTGAGCCCCATACCGATGCCCATGGCGGGCATCATGATCATGTTATTGATGCGGTTGATGAGAGAAAATGCCGCAAGAAGCGAAGTTCCATATCCCGCTATGAAAGTATTCAGCAGAATGAATCCGAAAGCCGCACCTGAATGACCCGCTGAGCTTGGAAGCCCTACACTGATGATCCTTGTGAGCTTCTTTTTATCGAAAGGAATGTTTCTGAAACTCACAGGCAGCTCTTCAGAGGTCCTCCTCATGACGAAGAACCCTAGAATCATGAGAACCACCTGGGATGCGGAAGTTGCCATGGCTGCACCCGCCACGCCCATACCAAGGCCCGGCAGTCCCAGCACCGGAATGGTTGCGAAGATGAAGAACGGATCCAGAAAAATATTCAGCACAGCGGAAAAGGAGTTCACGAAAGTGGAGGACCTGGTGTTACCCTGTGCATTCATAATGGCCACAAAGCCCATGAAGACAATCTGAAACGGCACACCCAGGAATATATAACGAAGGTAATCATTGGAAAGTTCACCAAAACGCCCTGAACCACCCATGAACTGGATGATGTAGGGAGATGTGTAATATCCGATGAATCCGATGAGAAGACCCATACCCACTGTGAAGAGCATCACATGCCAGGCGTATTCCTTGGCTTCTCTGATCTTCTCTCTACCAATGAGTTGTGCAAGAATAGAAGTTCCCGCAATCTGAATACCCATTCCGATGGAACGGAAAAGAAACATCACTGGATTGACAAAAGAAACCGCCGCAAATTCCGTGGTTCCCAGCTGGCCTACAAAAAACGCATCCGCCATATTGTATACCGTCATAATGAGGTTATTGATGATCAGAGGCAGAGAGATCATCCAGATCACCTTATACATGGGTCCGCCTAAAATCATCTCAGTCTTTGTTGAATCTTTACTATTTGGAACAGGTTTGTTTAAAGCCATGTGAATCATCCTTTATCTGCAGTTCTTATTTCATGTGGAATAACCGGAAAGCAGTTCCTGATATAGTCCAATATACCACGATAGCAGGTGGTACTCCTTTTTCGGGATATACAGATTATCTTGCAATGAATACAAAATAGTGTATTTAACCGGTTCACTGTACTGCAACACTTATTGAATGCTGCGCAGATATTTGTTATACTCATATAAAGACAGAAAATTCACTCAAAATATTCTTTGTATAGAAGAACAATTATAGGAGGGTACTATGTCATCTAAATTTATTGTGAAAGAAACCAAAACAGGAATGAAATTCGATCTGCTTGCAGCCAATGGTCAGGTCATCGCCACTTCAGAAGTATATGCATCCAGAAAATCTGTGAAAAACGGTATTGCAAGTGTGAAAACCAATGCACCCATTGCAGAAGTGGAAGATCAGACCATAGAAAGCTTTATCACAGTGAAAAATCCGAAATTCGAAGTTTATGCAGATAAGGCAGGAGAATTCAGATTCAGACTGAAAGCCAAAAACGGTCAGATCATCGCTACAGGTGAAGGATACAAAAAGAAAGCCTCCTGCATGAACGGCATCGAATCCGTAAAGAAAAACGCTCCCGAAGCTGCTGTCGAATAGCAGCAAGTCAAACTCTGAATAAATAGTTTTCAGAGAAATATCGGCATTATGGTAAAACATAATATATACTCAAACCCCAAGAATGAACGCTCAGTCTATCCCATAGCAGACTAAGCGTTCATTCTTTGTTTCTGAATACATGAAACCCGGAAGTGATGTCCCTGATCTCATCCGTGATGGAATCCTGTCTGAGACGTTTGTACTTCATCTCCAGTTCTTCCATCCGCTCTTCAATGTTCTTTTTGGCCGATGTCATGGAAGCAATGCGGCTTTCGTTCTCCGTCACCAGAGAATAGCAGAAGGTTCTGTAGAGCGTGATGAAATAATACTGCTTCAGAAGATCGGACAAAAGCCTTTCTCCTGACATATAGTAAGCAGGCTGTGCTCCTTCCTTCCATTTCACATCCTCTTTTCTGATTTTCTTCAGGTCAAGGGGAAACAGTTTTTCCGAATGCTCCTTGAACCCCTGCCTTCCTGTAGACCGATTATAGTGAAGATAAATCTCCTTCACCTTTTCCGTTTCTCTCAATTCATCCAGTTCAGAAAGAAGATACTGAACCGAGGAGGTGATGCCGTCCACACTCTGCGGTACAGAAAAGAATTCTTCCACTTCGTATTCTTCCAGTCTTCTTAACCCCTGTTCCCCTATGATAAGAAGCAGATTTTTTCCATCCTTAGGGATTCTGGTCCTTGCATAGTCTGTGATTCTTTCATTGAAGCTTCCACATAGTCCATGGTCCGAACTGAACACCACATGGATTGTCTTTCCTTCACTGCGTCTTAAGACTTCTTCCGGCATTTCTCTCTTTTTCATCACCACAGTCAGCGCTTTATTAAGCACCTGACGATACTGCATGGAAGCATCCGCCGCCTGCTGAAACTGATTGATGTTTGTGGTGGCATGAAGTTTCATGGTATTTACGATGGTATACAGATTCCTGGCCGAAGTCAGGCTCTTTTTAAGAGACTGAAGATTTTTCATCCGTCCTCCCCCTCTTCCATGGTCTCTCTCACCGCGTCCAGAAATTCCTTTTTCATTTCCTCTTCGATTGTTCTGTTCCGCAGAACCGCATTCCGGAATGATTCCATGCTTTCCACGACTTCCATGATCCGTTTCTCATGGTCTCCAATCTCATCCAGAGGCACCTCATCCAGGAGCCCTTCAGTGAGCGCCATGAACACGCCGATCTGATGCGTCACTTCCATGGGTGAAAACTGCGGCTGATTGAAGACCTTTCTGATCCTCTCTCCACGTGCAAGAAGCTGCTTTGTGCTCTCATCCACCACCGTACTGAAACTGGAGAAGAGTTCCAGCTCTTCAAACTGGGAATAGCTCAGTTTAAGCGGACCTGTGATGTCTCTATACGCTGCCAGCTGTGATTTTCCACCTACTCTGGATACGGACGTCCCTACATTGACCGCAGGTATGTTTCCGCTCTGAAAGATCTTGGGAGACAGATAGATCTGGCCATCTGTAATGGAAATGAGATTCGTCGGAATGTAGGCGGAGATATTTTCCGCCTGGGTCTCTATGATGGGAAGCGCTGTGATGCTGCCTCCTCCATAGATTTCTCTAAGGTGGGTGGAGCGCTCCAGCAGCCTGGAGTGGATATAAAAGATGTCTCCGGGATAGGCTTCACGACCGGAAGGTCTTTCCAGCAGAATGGATAGTTCTCTGTATGCTCTTGCATGCTTGGTCAGATCGTCATAGACGATGAGCACATCCTCTCCTTCCATCATGAAGAATTCCGCCAGAGATGTGGCCGCATAGGGCGCTATATAGGATACGCCCGGAGGACTGTCAGAAGAAGCCACCAGGACTACGGTATGGTCCAGCGCACCTTTATTCTTCAGCACTTCCAGATTCTTTGTAACCGAAGAAATCTGCTGTCCGATGGAACAGTAGATACAGATCACATCTTTTCCTTTCTGGTTGATGATGGTGTCCAGGGCAATGGAAGTTTTTCCGCTCTTCCGGTCACCCAGAATCAGCTCTCTCTGCCCCCTTCCGATGGGCACAATGGCATCTATGACCTTGATTCCCGTCTGCAGCGGCTCCGATACCGGCGCTCTATGCATGATGGGCGGAGATTCCCTTTCAATGGGCAGAACTCTACTGGATTCTACGGGTTTTTTCCCATCCAGCACGTTCCCCAGAGGATCGATGACTCTTCCCAGAAACTTTCTGCTTACGGGAATGGATGCCACCTTGAACGTACGCATGACCGGGTCTCCTGCTCGAATGCCTGTGTAATCACCTAACAGGATGACGCCCAGCTCATGAGGGTCGAGATTGTATGTCAGGCCTAGAATACCCTGCGGGAACTGTACCAGCTCCTGGTTTTTCACATGATGGAGACCTTTCACCACCGCAATTCCTCTGTCAACGGATGCCACGGTTCCGCTTTCCTCCACTTCAGCAACCGCAAGAGGTGTCTCTTTCATCTGATCCAGCATATTTTCCAGATAGGCTATTTCCTTTCTAAGCGTCATAATCCTCACCTCTGTCTCTTACCACCTGCTCCAGAAACTCCTTCAGCTGCTCTTCTTTCTTGTCCACAAAGTGGCTGATGCTGGAATAGATGGTGTAATCAGGCATCTTCAGCATGTATCCAGCCACAAGAGATGGGTCTTCTCTCATTTCTAGTGAAGCGATTTCTAAACGATTTTCCTGCAGCACATATTCCAGCTGCTCCTTCTTTCTTTCATCCACCTTTTCCGCACTGATCAGGATATACGCTCCGACCTCTTTACCTTGACTTCTTTCATGATTCTCTTCTGCAAAGGTCCTGATTCTTTCAAGAAGCGCTTCAAACAGATAGGTCTCAAGATCCTCCCGCTTGAAACTATCCACAAGGTTTCTAGCGATATCAACAGATCCCTTCACCATGAAGTTTCTGATTTCCACACCGATGGCTTCCTGATCTTCTCTTACATCGGCGAGAAAAGCCGATTTCTTCCCTTCCGCTTCCTTTTCATACTTTTCCACAAGATTCTTTTTGTATTCTTCTGCCTCTTTCACCGCTTCATTCATGGTCTCCGCTTTCTCTTTTTCGATTTCACTCAATTTCCTCTCATAGGTTCTGATGAGCTCCTCCGCTTCCTCGTTCTTTCTTTCCGCATTCCTGATATTGTCCTCGATCTTCTGCTGCCTCTCCTCCATGATTTCCGTCACAGGTTTGTAGAACAGTTTCTGCAGCACAAAAAGGAGAACAAAGAAGTTGATGATCAGGGCTATGATCTCAAATAAACCGATCTGCATGACATCAACCCGCTACCAGGTTCCAGAATGGATTCGCGAAAAGAAGAATCATGGTCACCACAAAGCAGTAGATGGCCGTCGATTCAATCATGGCCAGACCTACAAAAAGCGTTCTGGAGATGGTGTTGGATTCATCAGGCTGCTGCGCCATGGATGCCAGTGCCTGGGAAACCGCTTTTCCTTCCCCAAGAGCCGGTGCGATAGAGCCGATGGATATGGTGAATCCTGCTACGATGATGGATGTCATTCCGATGATGGTCATTGAATCCATGATTATACCTCCTATTGTTCTGATTCCGATACACTATTTTCCTTGTTTCTGATGGCTGCTGATATATAGACCACTGCCAGTACCGCAAAGATGTATGCCTGTATGACGCCAGTGAGAAGTCCCAGAAGCTGAAGGGCTACAGGAAACAAAAGCGGCACGATGGTGACTAGAATCCCCACAATGATGGAGGAGCTCATGACGTTTCCATAGAGACGGATGGCCATGGATACAGCTCTGGAAATCTCACTGATGATGTTGAAGGGCAGCATGATCCAGGTGGGTTTGAGATAATCCTTGAGATAACCCCTTATCCCCTGACTGGAAATGCCATAGAAGGGAACCGCAAAGAATACGCAAAGAGCCAGGGCGATGGTGGTGTTCAGGGATCCCGCCGGCGAGATGAATCCTGGTATCAGAGACAGAAGAACTGAAGCCAGAATGAACAGAAACAGCGTCCCTGCAAAGGGCAGTATTTTATCTGCATTTCCTTGACTGATTTCACTGATCTGATCATTGATCATGGTGAAAAGGGCTTCCACCGCATTCTGCTTTCTGCTTATTTTCGTATCGCTTCTGAGATTTCTTGTAAGAATGAATGCCCCTATGACGATCACTGCTGTGGTGATCCAGGCGAACACCAGAGTGGCTGTGATTTTCACAAATCCCCACTCAAAATAGACAATTTCACTAGGGTCTATATTCACAAAATCACACTCCTTCCCCTCTTTCAGAGGGAACCGATTTTCCTAGCCTTTGGATCATCACAAATCTTACAATGAGAATTCCTGCCATGGCCGAGAGAAGATTCTTTATTTCACCATCCATGATGAGATAGATTCCTCCCGCAAGAATCACCAGCCTCAGAATCAGGCTGAGCATCATGAAAAGAGCCGGGTGCTTTATGGAATTAAGCTTTCTCACCGTCAGGTACAGTCCGCCAAAGAATACTGCGCCCAGAAGAGCGCCTACGATAAACGCCAGTATCATCTTCATCCTCTCCACCTCCTCTACTTCTTTCCTTCACTTGTCTCTTTCACCCATCTCCATGCATTGATACACCCGATGACCAGTCCCAGAAAAAGAAACGTCATGGTGAAGGATATGCTGGACTCTGTTCTTCCATCGAGATAGGAACCGAGAAGAATTCCCAGTAGAGTGGGAATGGCGATGGAGAATCCCACGATACCGAAAATACCCAGACCGAACATGATCTCCTTTCCCTTCTTTCTCGCATCAATCTTCTTCTGTGCATCGGAAGAAATCTTATCCATGAGTTTTTCTTCAGGCGTCCTGCTCTCTTTTTTCACTTAACCCTCCTATTCCAGCTCTGCCAGTCTGATCAGCGTATCCGCTTCCAGCTTATCCAGAATTCTGCTGAGTTTCTTCTCTTTTTCATCCAGGTTTCTGAAGTTCTTCTCCACCGTTTCCTTGAGCTCCTCCAGTGAAGTGCTTTCCACCACCTGATAGGATGAAATCTGCACCAGAGACTTTTCCTTCACGAGCACCCCCTGATGGATGGCGAAAAACCTTTCCTCCTCTTCTCTTGTGAGAATGAGGATGCCTGCCTGAAGAGTCCATACCACATCGACATGACGAGGCAGTATCTGAAAGGATCCTTCCGCACCTGGGGCGGTGATTTTTTCCACTTCCTGATCCAGCAGCAGTTTTCCCGGTACAACGATTCTAACTCTCATGGTCTGATTCCTTCTTTCTTACAGCTTCGTCTATGGCGCCGATCATATACAGCTCCTCTTCGCTGTAGTCCGAAAACTCGTCATGAAGAATTCTCTCGCATCCGGTAAGGGCATCTTCAAGCTTTACAAACTTTCCTTTCATCCCTGTAAACTGTTCCGTGGTGAAGAAGGGCTGCGTAAGAAACCGTTCCAGCCTTCTTGCCCGGTAGACGATATTCCTGTCATTACTGGAAAGCTCACTGATGCCAAGCATGGCAATGACATCCTTAAGATCCTCATAGGCCGACAGCGTCATCTTGATTTCACGGGCAATATCATAGTGCCTCTGTCCCACTATCTCAGGATTCAGCATTCTGGAGGTGGAGTTTAAGGGGTCCATGGCAGGATAGAGCCCTTCACTGGCTCTTTTTCTGGACAGCACCACAGAAGCGGACAGATGCGGGAAGGTGTGGGTTGCCGACGGATCCGTGAAATCATCTGCAGGCACATAGACTGCCTGGATGGAAGTGATGGATCCGCTTCTGGTATTGCAGATTCTTTCCTCAAGCTCCGAAAGTTCCGTGGCCAGAGTTGGCTGATATCCTACTCTGGAAGGCATCTTTCCGGTAAGACCAGACACTTCAGACCCAGCCTGGATGAACCGGAAGATATTGTCAATGAGGAGCAGTACGTCTTTCTTCTCCGTATCACGGAAATATTCAGCCATGGTCAGCGCACCATGTCCCACTCTGAACCTTGCTCCTGGCGGTTCGTTCATCTGGGCAAATACCAGCACGGTATGATCCAGGACTCCCGCCTCCCTGATTTCACGGTAGAGTTCCTCCGCTTCTCTTGACCTTTCTCCGATGCCGCAGAAAATGCTGTACCCTTCCAAGGAGGAAGCGGTGTTATGGATGAGCTCCGTGATCAGCACAGATTTACCTACCCCCGCACCACCGAAAAGCCCCGCTTTTTCCCCCTTGGCCAGAGGCGTCAGAACATCTATGGCTTTGATGCCGGTGATGAAAATCTCATCACTGGTGCTGCGCCTGGAAAAGGGCACGGGCTTCTGATGAATGGATCGCAGAGGCAGCTCCCCGGACATCGTGTCTTCATCCAGCTGATTGCCCAGTACATCAAATATCTTTCCAAGGGTCCTGTTTCCCACAGGAACCATGATGGGTTTTCCTGCATCCAGTATGGAGGCACCCCTTGAAAGACCCGATGTGGAAGTCAGCGCAATGGCCATGACGCTTTTATCACTGATCTGGGAATTCACTTCAAAGACCACCTTATGATCTTCTCCAGTAGTCAGTTTATTGTTGATAAGTGGCAGACGATCCGGAAAATAAGCCTCAATGATGCTTCCTCTGATTCTCGTGATCTGCCCCCAGTTCTGATTTTCCATCCCTTCACCTCCCGTGCATCTGGTACAAACGATTCCATAGCCGATTGATTCTACAGATAAGACAAGCCGGCTTCTCCAGAAGTCTGTCCTTATGTTACACGCCTCTTTATTAGCCGAATATTCTGTTTATTTAAAGTATACTGTAAGTGAAAAAGATTGTCTAATGTGCCTGAACTGTATACACGGTATAATACCTACAGCTCCTTTCTTCTGATGCTCCGAAAAAAAGACGGCATCATCATGACACCGTCCTCCTCTTCCTGACAGATCTCCTTTCATGGATGATCCTACATCTCAATCATGAAACTTTTCCGCTGCTTCTCAATACACTTCCAGCTGTCCCATCATGCCTGCTTCTTCATGTTCCAGAATATGACAGTGGTACATGAAGACTCCTTTGAATCTGAACCTGACAATGATCCGGACGGTTTCCCCCGCATTCACGAAAATGGTATCTTTCCACCCCATCTCGTTCTGGTAAGGCTCCTCTCCATTTCGGCTGAGCACCTGAAACTGTGTCCCATGAATATGGAAGGGATGTCCGAGACTCCCCATCATCATGGATCTGTTTGTGGTGATTTCCCAGATTTCAAGTTCTCCTTCTGCCACATCATCATCAATCCGATCCATATCAAACTGACGGCCATTCAGTGTGACCATGCGGCCCATACCATCCAGTTCGATGCTCTTGAAACCGGTCACCAGGTCCTGATCCATCTTTTCGATTTCTGCCAGCTCTAAAGGAATCTCTGTGGTATCTTCCGCTTCTTCTCCTACTCTGAATGACATGACCCGTTCTCCATCACTTTCAAGTTCAAGAACGTCTCCGTCCTCATATTTTGAGAAATCAACGATGATTTCCGCTCTCTCTCCTGGTGTGATGAAGAGGGAATCCCTTTCCACAGGACTTTCGAGAAGCCCTCCATCCGATGCGATCTGCTGGAACTCGCTCCGGTCACTAAGCCTCAGATCAAAGTTGCTTGCATTGGCTCCATTTACGACTCTGAATCTCATCTTCACCTGGTCCACATCCAGATAGGGCGTGATGGCACCATTGACCATGATATGTTCTCCGTAGGCTCCATCCATCATGTTATCGTAATATAGAAACGAACCGTCTTCACTGAAACTTCTGTCCTGAATAATCAGAGGAATATCATTGACCCCATATTCATCCGGAAGATTCAGCGATTTCGAGTTTTCATCCTCCACGATGAGCAGTCCTGCCAAACCATAGTAGACCTGAATGGCCGTTGTGCCGATGACATGAGGATGAAACCATAGCGTGGCCGCAGGCTGACTGATTTCAAAGACAGGCTCCCAGACCCCATTCTCCGCTATCACCTGGTGAGGACCTCCGTCATCTGTACCTTCCACTTCCAGTCCATGCCAGTGCACGGAGGTTTCATCAGAAAGCTCGTTTTTAATATGCATCCGCACTTCGTCTCCTCTTGAGACCCTGATTACAGGCCCAAGATAACTTCCGTTATACCCCAGCGTGGGCGTTTTTAGTCCACTGATGAATTCCGTTTCCCCTTCCTGCACACTGATCTCGAATTCGGAAATACCGTCATTCGGGTTCTTGTCTTCCAAGAGGGCAGGGACAGGGAGTTTTCTGTCCGTATCTGTATCCACGACATCTTCATTTCCGTCATCTCTGTTCACCGGAAATTCTCCAGGTCTAAGAAAGAGTCCCAGAAGTCCGATGAAAACCAGAAATGTCCCAATGATGACGCCTGCTATCCATTTATTCTTCAATTTCCTCACCTCCTATGGCAAAGGTATGCTTTCAGTAAGAGCTGGAGCACTCTCCAGTCCCCACAAAGAATCAGTCTATTTTAAGAAACCTTGCATTGATGGCTACAATCACAGTACTTAGGGACATGAGCATCGCACCCAGCGCTGGGCTTATGACAATGCCCTGATTAATGAGTACACCCGCTGCAAGGGGCAGTGCAATGACATTATATCCAGTAGCCCAGATGAGATTCTGGATCATCTTTCTATAGGTCGCCTTTGAAAGTTTAATGATATTCACAACATCCAGCGGATTGCTTTTCACCAGAATGATGTCCGCCGTTTCTATGGCTACATCCGTTCCTGCACCCACTGCAATGCCAAGGTCTGCCTTTGCCAGGGCAGGTGCGTCGTTGACTCCGTCTCCGGTCATGGCAACCTTTCTTCCCTGACGAATCAGCGCATCAATCTTGTCCGCCTTCTCATTGGGCAGCACTTCTGAAATGATCTCATCGATGCCCAGCTCCTTTCCTACAAAGGAAGCCACCTTTCGGTTGTCACCTGTGAGCATGATGGATTCAATATTCATGGACTTGAGGACTCGTACCGCTTCCTTGGCAGACTCCCTCACCATATCGGACAAGGCGATGATTCCGATGAGCTTCCTGTCCTCAAGTACAAATACCACGGTCTTTCCCTGCTCTGCAAGGTGCTCATAGTATTCTTCGTCAAAGCTGATGTTTTCCTCTCTGATATAGCCAGGACTCACCACCATAATGTCTCTGCCATCCATCTTCGCCTGAAGACCCTGCCCTGGAATGTTCCTGTAGTCCGTCACATCCGAAAGCTTCATACTTCTCTCTTTACCTTCTCTTACAATGCCTCTGGCAATGGGATGCTCCGAATTGGATTCCACAGAGTAGGCGATGTTCATGACTTCCTCTTCGGTTCTTCCTACGGCTTTGATATCCGTTACGCCGAATTCACCTTCCGTCAGCGTACCCGTCTTGTCAAATACCACAGCGTCCAGTTTACGTGCACTTTCAAAGGCATTTCTGTCTCTTATGAGCAGCCCTCTTTTTGCACCGATGCTGGTGGATACCGCTGTAACCAGAGGCGTCGCCAGTCCCAGTGCATGGGGACAGGAAATGATGATCACTGTGACGGCTCTTTCCATGGCAAAGCTGATTTCTCGTCCGAGAAGCATCCAGACCGTAAAGGTCAGTATTCCTGATACCGAAGCGATATAGAAAAGCCACTTGGCCGCGATATCCGCCAGTCTCTGGGTTCTGGATCTGGATTCCTGCGCCTCTTTCACGAGTTTTATGACCTGGGATAGGAATGTATCCTCCCCCACATGACTGACTCTGAATTTCAGGATGCCTTCTCCATTGATGGCGCCTCCGATGATTTCATCGCCATCTGCCTTCACCACAGGTACCGATTCCCCTGTGATCATGGATTCATTCACCTCAGACTTCCCTTCATAGACAATCCCATCGATGGGAATCTTCTCTCCTGGTTTCACCAGAACTTCATCCTTCTCTTTTAGCTCTTTCACCGGCACATCCACAGTTTCTCCATGCTCATCCAGAAGATGCGCCTCTTCCGGCATGAGCTTCAATAGCTCATCCAGTGCTCTGGAGGCGCTCATGACGGACTTCATTTCGATCCAGTGTCCTAGGAGCATAATCACGATCAGTGTCGCCAGTTCCCAGAAGAAATCACTGCCGATCTTCGTGAAGACTGCAACGGTACTGTATATGTAGGCGACGGTGATGGCAAAAGCGATCAGCGTCATCATACCAGGTTCTTTCTTCTTCAGCTCGTCTTTTGCCCCGGTAAGAAAAGGCTTTCCTCCATAGATGTAGAGCACCGTAGAGAGTGCGAACAGCAGATACGAATCTCCGGTGAATCTCCAGTCCACACCAAGGAACATCTGGATCATGGGGGAAAGAACAAGAATCGGTACCGTGATCACAAGAGAGATGAAAAATCTTCTTCTGAAATCCTCCACCATCATGGCATGGTGGTCATGATGGTCATCGTGTCCCGATCCATTATGCTTCTTGCCCTGACTATGGTGCTCTTCATGTTCTGATCCGTTTTCATTTGATTCATGATGCTCTTCCTGTCCTGTCCCAGCATGTTCTTCTTCATGAGAAACAGAATCATGAGCATCATGCTCCATTCTCTTGTTCATCTTATCTTCCTTCATTCATATCACTCCTGACAGGCAGCTAGTTCTCGTCTAAAAACTTCTTCTTGGTTTTATACTCTTCCTCTGATATTTCTCCTCTGACATATCTCTCATCCAGTATTCTCTTCAGATTTTCATTGGTATCTTTCGTTTCCTTCTGACCGGATTTTCTGGTCAGAAGCACTACAACGGATAGGATGAGAAGGATCACTCCGATGACAATAAGGACATGCCATAAGGTGATTCCATAAAAATCTCTATCCATGAAGAATCTTCTTCTATCGTAAAATCCTCTACCAAACATCATTTACATCACCTCCAATTTATTTTCCATGGATGACCGACTTCATCCTGAGGTATGTCTCCTCATCTATTTCTCCATTGATATATCTTTCCTTGAGTTTCTGCTCCGGGCTCTCCTTCTGTGTGAAGTTCACTTTAGTATCTCCCTTCACCAGCAGATACACCACAGCAATCACTAAGATCCATCCAAAAAACATTATTTTATCCTCCCTAATGTACAGTTATATTTTGTTCTGATTCATTGATCTATGTAAAAAAGACAAATAGCTCACGTGAACTATCCGCCTTTCTTCTAAACTATGAAATTACTCATTGTTCTGGTCTATGTTTACACTCTGAAATGCCGGTTCTTCCTATAGGAAGGCAGATAGCTTTTCTGTCCTATGATGAACTCTACATTTCGCATTTCTATACGGAGATTTCATTCTCAGCTTCTCATTATTTCTGTCGGTTCAGATCACAGCAGTCCAGTCGCTTGGAACCATACTCTTTTCTGTTTGATTCGGCTATTCTTTCTATCAGATTCTTCCACCATTTCATCAATACAATCACCTCATTTACTTGATTATCCGAAACAAGCAGCTCCTGCAGCCGTATCTTCCGGATACTTTCTCTGATATGTTCATGATAATCCATAATTGTGAAGAAAATAAGGAGATTATAATAACATATAGTATCACTTATATAGAATGAAACGCACTTAGGTAGTGTAAAGTGGTAGAATAATTATCACTGTGGTTCCTTTTCCGCTCTCGCTTTCGACCCGAATGGTTCCCTGATGCGCTTCCACCAGCGACTTTGCGATGGTCAGTCCGATTCCTTTCCCACCAGTGCTGCGGTTTCTCGAGAGATCGCTTCTGTAGAATCTTTCGAAAACATAAGGAATGTCTTTCTCCTCAATTCCGATTCCATTATCCTTAATGATGATTTCAGCCTGTTTCTTCTTCTCCCTGAGCGTAACCTCTACAGAACTTCCCTCATCGGTATATTTCAGTGCATTGGATAGGATATTAACCAATACCTGATTCAGGCGATCAGCGTCTCCATAGACAAAGACATCCTTTGCAAGATCTGCAAGGAGCACTTTCTCGTCGGAGAGAAACAGCGGCTCGAATCCATCCATGATGTTTGCGATGAGCTCGGTCAGATTCAGCTTGTTCATCGCGAGCCTGATTTCGCCGCTTTCCATATAGGACAGATCTCCAAGATCCCTGATGAGACTTGTGAGTCTTCTGATTTCATCCTGAAGCAGCACCAGCCTTTCCGGAGTCGGTTCCCACACGCCATCAATGAATGCTTCCAGATGACTGTTTACTGTGGACAGGGGTGTTCTCAGCTCATGTGCGATGTCCGCAGTGAGCCTTTTTCTCAGTTCTTCCTGATTTTGCAGACGAAGCGCCATATTCTTTATGGAACCAGCCAGTTCATCCAGCTCCACCGTGTCTGTATCCACACTCTCCACCAGCTGGTATTTCCCCTCTTCGATACACCTGGCATTGTCCTGTATGGCGTAGATGGGACGCAGAAAGTTTCCTTTGATCTTGTCTCTCAGAAGCATTCCGATAAAGAGCGAAATCACCGCAGACAGGAGATAGATGAAATTGATGGTCAGAAGAAAATTTCTGTCCGGTGATGCCGAAAAGATGCTTTTGGATCTGCCGATGAACATGGTTCTGTCTTCTCCATAGGCGTACTCCCGATAACTGAACTTCTCAGGATCCATATAGTTCATCCTGTCTCTGCTGTTCCCCATTTCCGAAATGGGTTCACGGGTACTCAGGATCACTTCTTCCTCTTCATTTTCAAGAATCACTTCAGCCTTCATGGTAAATGCATAGTGCTCTATGCTCATGAGGTCCTGCTCGTCCAGAGAACCCTCTTCAGCCAGAAGTTCCCTTGTATATTCGGCAATGGCCTGGTCATCTGATTCCTGTGCAGATCTGAGATAGGTTGTGAAGAACACATTCATCCCGATATTAGACAGAACCGTTATAAGAAGAACAGAGGATAAGGATACCAGAGAGAAATATCTTCCGAGTTTCTTTCCGATTCTCATCATTTCACATCACCCATGAACTTGTACCCCACACCGTAAACAGTCAGAATATAGGTAGGATTTTTCATGTCATCTTCGATTTTGTGTCTGATGTTCTTGATGTGTGTATCTATGGTTCGGTCATAACCCTCAAAATCAAATCCCAATGCCACACTGACAATTCTAGATCTCGTGAATACCTGGTCCGGATACTGAACCAGGGTATGGAGAATTTTGTATTCATTGGGGGTAAGACTGATTTCCTCTCCTCTCTTCCTTACGGTTCTTCTGCTGTTATCAAGGATGAGATCCTCATTTCTGAAGGAATAGATTTCAGACAGGTTTCCTTTGCTTCTTGCTCTCCGGATAATGGCATTGACTCTTACCACCAGTTCTCTTGGGCTGAATGGTTTGGTGAGATAATCATCTGCTCCGAGGCTGAAGCCCGTTATTTTGTCATCTTCCGATGTTTTGGCTGTAAGCATGAGAATGGGTACATCTGAAGTCTTTCGGATTTCTCTGCAGATTTCTTCCCCTGACATGTCCGGTAGATTAAGATCCAGTATAAGAAAATCAGGTTCCATCTCATGGAACATTTCCAGCGCCTTCAAGCCACGGTCAGCCATAAAGACTTCAAATCCGTTTTTTCTCAGATAGTCGCTCACCACTTCCAGAAGATTCTGTTCATCATCTATTATGAGTATTTTCTCAGGCATATGCGGTCCTCCATTTCATGAGACTTCTTAAAATGAGCATATCTTAAATCTTCTTCTACATCAATTAGAATTTCCAAGTGAAATGATGTGCTTTTTTCATCCAATACTAAATTTGATAATCCTATGCAGCATTCTTGCTTGAGTTGTCAGCAAATGAAAAACCCCACCCTGAGGTGGAGCTTTCAAAATGTATTATAGAGGGGAAGAAAACAGCGATTGTACTATATTCATAAATACCTTTCATCCACAGAGCTGCTTCAATCACGTAGGATATGAAACAGACAGATTAATGGCATAGTCGATGCTTCGTAATAAATTAACTTACTTTTCCCTGTAACAGCTCTGTTTTCCGAATCATGCTTTTTCTACTGTATTTTCTGGATTTCATCTGTATAACTTTTAGTGATCAGCTGAGGTCTTGTTATGGCTGATCCGACCACAACACTGTAACAGCCTAGCTCAAGAACCCGTCTGGCCTTATTAGGGGTATTGATGTTGCCTTCAGCAATCACAGGGTGCTTCACCTTTGCCAGAATTTCTCTCAGCATTCTAAAATCATCTGAGGAGATTTCCATTCCTTCTGAATGTTTCGTATACCCTACCAGTGTGGATCCGATAAAATCAAAACCAAGCTCATCAGCATAGATCGCTTCCTCCACTGTGGAACAGTCAGCCATAAACAGCTGATTCGGATATTTCATCTTTACTTCTTCGAAAAACTGTTTCAGCGTTCTTCCGCCTGGTCTTAGCTGATCTGTTGCATCCATCGCAATGATTTCAACATTCACTGACACCAGTTCATCGATCTCTTTCATTGTAGGTGTGATATACACCTGTGAATCCTCGTAGTCTCTTTTCACGATTCCGATGATCGGGAGATCCACCACTTTTGTGATTTCTCTGATATCTTCCCATGTATTTGCGCGAATACCACTGGCTCCGCCTTCCTTTGCCGCAAGGGCCATTCTACCCATGATGAACGAGGAATGCAGTGGTTCGTAATTTAACGCCTGACATGAAACGATGAGCTTTCCTTTCAGGTCTTCAACTTTGCTCATTTACTACCTCTTCTCTGTGCAGGCTGAATCGCCCGCACTTTTTCATTTAGTATGAATTTCAGTTTCCTGTAGATTCCTATGCATAAATTGACTGCGACACTCGCAAAAACGATGGGCATATAGTTGAAGTACATTGCATAGGTTGCATCCTTTTCCGGAATCCATCCTGAAGATGCAGCCGCTAAAAGTATCACAATACTCACCGCATTGATAATCAGCGGAGTAAGCCAAAGCCTTTTTGTGACACGATTCAAGGCTACAGTCATAAAAGCGGATGCCAGCATATAATATGCACTGTAGAAGAACCATCCGTAGATGAATTTGATGATCATTCTGACTCCTCCTATCCTTTGATTGCACCCATGGTCACCCCTTGCGTGAAGTAACTCTGGAATATGAGGAATACAACAATCATCGGCAGTGATGCGATCAGCGCACCTGCCATCAGAAGTCCATAGTTGATGGTGAACTCCGCTCCTTGACTCATGGCTGCAAGACCTAAAGGCAGTGTCTTCATTTCCTGGGAATTGGTGAACACAAGTTGTGAAAAATAGTCATTCCAGCTTGAAATGAAGGTGAATATGGCAAGCGCTCCGACACCAGGTTTTATGATGGGGAGCACGATGCTGTAAAATGTTCTCAATTCACCACATCCGTCGATTCTAGCAGATTCGAGAAGCTCTTTCGGCACTGAGTGGGAAAACTGCTTCATCAGGAATACACCGAATGGCCATCCTATGGCAGGAAGAATCAGTGCCGCATAAGTATCCATCAGATTAAGTTCTGTGATGAATTTAAGAAGTGGAATCAGAATCACCTGCTTTGGAAGTGCCATGGCACCGACAAAAATCATAAAAATAATTTTGACCCCTGGAAACTTCTTCTTTGCTAGAGCATACCCTGCCAGGGATGCTGTGCTGCAGACCAGAACAGTGGTACTCGTGGAGATGAATACTGAGTTGAAAAACCATCTGCCTGTGAGTGGAACAAGGAGCGCTTTGTAGTTTTCCAGTGTAGGATTCACAGGAAACCATTCAGGAGGAATGGTGATTGCAACTTCCTGCAGCTTGAAGGAACCTGTCAGAATCCAATAGAACGGAAATATGAAGAATATGGCTAGAGCAATCAAAATGACCATGGAAACAATGCCTAATACATTCACTTTTTTCTTTTTCATTCTGACCCTCCTTAGTATTCCACATCAGTGGAAAAGAATTTGAACTGTATCACAGAGATGATGGCGATAATTATTGCAAGAATTACACCCATTGCACTGGAAATACCGAATCTGCCTTCCACAATGGCTTTTGTATAAACCAGATACATCACAGTTGACGTACCGTAATTCGGACCACCGGCTGTCAGGAGCTGAATCAGTGCAAAAATCTGAAAACTGTTGATTGTGGTGACAACCACAATATAAAGAGTTGTTGGCATGATCAGCGGCCAGATGATCTTTCTGAAAATCAGCCATCTGCTTGCACCATCTATGGTAGCCGCTTCGATATAATCCTTCGGTACATTACCTAACGCTGCAACATACAGGATGATAGGCTGCCCAACGGAGGTCGTTATAAGTATTGCAATAATTGCGAAAATCGCTGTTCTGTTACTGCCCAGCCAATCCATATTCTCCTGAATTGCACCGGCACTTTTAAGAACGAAATTCAGAATGCCATATTGCGGATGATAGATCCATGCCCAGACGACTGTTACAGACACAACGGATGAAATCGCCGGGATATAGAAAACTCCTCTGAAAAATGATCTTACAGCAGCACTCTTATTATAAATGCTCAGTGCCACAAACATGGAGAACACAATGACAATCGGAACTGCCACAAGTGTTATGAGGCCGGTATTTCTTACTGATGTCAGAAAGACCTTATCATCTATAAGATTTTTATAGTTATCCATTCCGATGAAAGAAACGTTTCGTCCTCTGAATCTGAACAAGGATAAGTAGATCCCTTTGATCATAGGATAAAGAACAAAAGTGCCGAAAAAGAATAATGTGGGTAGTAAGAAAAGATATCCGCTTATGCTTTCTTTTATCTTTCTCTTTCTTCTTGCTGCATTATTCGCTTTTTCCAATGCCGTGTTTATGCTTGTTTGCTCTGCCATATTCCACCTCTTCTTTTAAAAAAGAGGTAAGAGCTACTCTCACCTCTTTTCATAACTGTTACTGATTATTTAGCATCTTCAATGGACTGATTTGCAGATTCAACGAAACCATCCAGCCCTTCTTGTGCTGTTGTGTCACCATTGAGTACGCCCTGTACCATCGGGAACCATGCAGCTCTCATCTGAGCAAAACCAGGAATGGTGTTGTAGTATGGCCCGAAGTATTCGCTCATAGTTTCTGCAAAAAGCAGTTCAGGATCGTCATACAGGCCTGTTTCACCCTTCATTGCAGAGAAATTTCCAGTGGCTTTGAGTGATCTCATGCCCCATTCACTGTCATTGATCATAAAATCAACGAAAAGCTTCGCTGCAGTAGCACGATCTTCATCTTCATTATCAAATACACAAGGTCCAGCTACAAGATATTCAAGTTCAGGCTGACCTGAATTGTTAGGATATGGAATCAGCAGTGGTTCAAATACATCTCCCGCTGCATCAGGCTTGTATAGTCCTGGTGAGTAGAGAATCGTTGATGCAGCCAGACCGCTTCTGAACGCTTCAATGCTTGCACCAGCGTCTAACGCGATTCCCTGTCCAAGAAGTCCCTTATCATAAGCAGCCTTAGCCCACTCCATAGATTTCACACCATTTTCATCATTAATGGTATATTCTGTGACTTCATCATTTGTAATCCATGAGCCGTAAAGGTTAGAGATAAAAGCTCTTGGACCCTGGTCTCCACCAGCTGATTTTGCAAAGAGGATAGCTGGAGACATATCCGGTTTCTTTTCTTTCAGTGCTGTGAGCAGTGCTTCATATTCTTCCACAGTCCACGCTCTGTTTTCTTTATCCATTGGAAGCATATCCATAAGATCAAGCTCTTCCAGTAATGTCTTGTTGAAGCCCATCATAAAGGGTGCGACACCCTGAGGATAAAGATAAAGTTCATCTTCGTAGCTGCTTGCAGATACTGCAGCATCAAGAAGTGTGCCCTTGTCGACGATATCATCCAGTGGTACCAGATATCCCTTGCTTGCCCAGTCGATTACTCTACCTGGCGCATCATAGACTACATCGGGATTTGTTCTTGACTGAATGGCAGTTTCCAGCTTCGCTGGTCCATCGGTAAACTCGATGGCCTGATATTCGACTTTAATGTTCGGATAAGCTTCCTCAAAAGCCTTGATTAATGCAAGATCATATTCATCTTTGCTCAGTTCTTCATCTCCAGTGAAATTAGGAAAGTTCCAGTATTTGATGGTCAGCGGATTTTCAGCCGTATATTCAGACAATACGCCTTCCTCTGCAGGCTCACCCGGTGTTTCTGCAGGTGTCTCTGCAGGAGTTTCAGGCTCCTTGGGATCTTGTGCACTTGAACATCCAGCAAGAACCATGGAAGCAAATAACAGACTTGCAACGAGTTTTTGAAGCTTTTTCATAATGTTCCTCCTAATAATTTAGATTGTTCCTTCTTATATGAATAGCATTGCTATTTATACGCTATAAATTCTTTTCTGTGTCTCTTCGTCGAAAAAGAAACTTTTCCTGAGATCTAAATGGAGTGTCACGTTCTGATGATTCTTTACTATGTCTGCTTCCTGTATTTTAGCCACAAGAGGCTGCGTACCATGTAAACCGTGAAGAATGCTCTCATGCCCCAGCAGTTCTGATACCTCTACATAAAAGTCAAGAGGGATATTGGTATCCGAATTACTGTCATCTGTTTCCAGCGACAGATTTTCCGGTCTTATTCCAATCACAACATTCTTACCGTCATAAGGTTTGAGTGATTTCTGAAACTTATCGGGAATTCTGTATTTCTTTCTTTCAAGTTCGAGATGATCTCCGATGATTTTCGTTACCATGAAGTTCGTAGCCGGCGCACCAACAAAACTTGCCACAAACATATTGCTGGGATTATTGTAGATTTCCTTTGGTGTACCAATCTGCTGAATGTACCCAGCCTTCATGACCACAATCCTTGTAGCCATAGTCATCGCTTCCGTCTGATCATGGGTAACGTAGATTGTTGTGGACCCGATTCTTTCATGGAGCTTTATGATTTCACTTCTCATCTGAACTCTAAGTTTGGCATCCAGATTCGATAGTGGTTCATCCATGAGAAATACTTTCGCATTTCGAACGATGGCTCTTCCCAGGGCAACTCTCTGCCTCTGACCACCTGATAAAGCTTTGGGTTTTCTATCCAGATATTCTTCGATTTCAAGCACTCTCGCAGCGTCTTTCACGCGTCTGTCGATTTCATCCTTCGCTATTTTCTTGATCTTAAGACCAAAAGCCATATTCTCATATACTGTCATATGGGGATATAATGCATAGCTCTGAAAAACCATAGCTATTTCACGATCCTTAGGCTCCACATGGTTCATATATTTCCCATCTATATACAGCTCGCCACCGGTAATATCTTCCAGTCCTGCAATCATTCTTAATGTAGTGGATTTTCCACATCCTGATGGACCGACAAAAACAATGAATTCCTTGTCTTCGATATCCAGACTGAAATCAAAAACCGCCTGCACCTTATTGTCATAGACTTTATCAATCTTCTTTAGCTGAAGTTGTGCCATTCGTCTTTCTCCTTCTCTGATTTTTTCTTTTATTATGCTCTACCGTTTTGTCGAGTATGGAAAGCGCTGTCCTTTCTCTCATTTCTGCCGTCAGCTGCGGATCTCTCAATGAGTACCCGGTAATCAGTAAGTCTATGATGTAAAGCTGAGATATTTTACCTGTAAGACTACCCCCATTCATCGGTGATTCTTTCCCAGCAGTCAGCAATACCACATCTGCCAGAGAAGCCACTGGTGAAAGGATATGATTCGTGACTGCAATGATGTTGACATTGTTTTTCTTGGCCATATTCAGAGAATCGACCAGTTCCAGGGTAGACCCTGATAAAGAGAAGGCAATAATCACATCCTCTTCACTTAAGATGGATGAAGTCATAAGCTGGAAATGGTTATCTATGACAGCATGGGTGATCTTACCCGATCTCAGCAATCTGCTTTCCAATTCCTGAGCAGCATTGCCTGACGCTCCGATACCATAAATAACGATTCTTTTCCCCTTGACCATCAGATCAACTGCAGCTTCCAGGTTCTCCATGTCCAGAACGGCTTTCGTTTCAGTGATGGACCTTGTGATATTTGCAGTCACCTGTTCAATGTAATCACCTTCAACTGATTGATCAGGGTTTGGTTCTTCCTTCGCGATGTTAAGTTTGAGATCCTGAAATCCATCAAATCCTATTTTGTAGCAGAACCTTAATATGGTAGCCTCTCCCACATTGATATTCTTTGAAATCTCCTGTAGCGTCTGATAGATAATCTGATCTTTTTCCTTCTTCACATAATCTGCTACTGTTTTCTCTGTTTTAGATAGTGACGGGTAAAAAGAATCAATCATAGTTATATACTTCATTTCATCCCTCCTTTGAAATAAATATAGCATATCTATAAATTAAAGTAAACGTTTAAATGAAATTTTACTCCAATTATTTTATTTAGTATGGAGTATTATCTACAGATCTATTCTCTCTTTTATTATATATAGAACACCAGCTCTTTTTCTAGAATCTCATTATTCACTTATTTCAAGTAATATACAGCCTTACAGCGAGGAATGGACACCTGGAAGGTTTTAATTTTAAATTCTTATCCACTTCATTTTATGTGATATATCTGGTGTGCATATTTATATCACCGAAGTTTTACACCATTTTTCTTTCTGCCTTGGAAGTGTTCTTTGATCATGACCTTTTTCTCCTTCTGCGCTTCTTCAGGCGGAGAAGCAGACGATGACCGTGGAGGATTATATGTTTCCTGACCCACTGAGGAAATCAGAAAAGGCCAGCTGCAATCAGCCGACCTTTCCGTTTCCATTTATTCAAGAAGTGTTATTTACCGAATTGTGCGTCGTTGTTACCTGAATCCGATGTCCACATTTCAAGCATATTGATTGGGTCATTGAAGTCTGCGATCCATCCGTTTCTGGCTACGTCGAAGTTTCCTGCTTTTCTTTCATTCAGGAATACGCTCCATTCCATGGTCTTGATGGTCATATCGATGCCTACCACAGCCAGGTCCTGCTGCATTGCTTCAGCAACCGCAATGTGTCCTGAAGATTCATTGGTCACATATTCGAAGCTGATTGGGTTGGATGCATCAAGCATTCCATCTGCAGTCATGGTGAATCCCGCTTCTTCAAGCAGTGCAATGGCTTCTTCCACATTTTCATTGGAGTATACAGGATCAAAATATCCTACACTTTCTTCATCAGGATAGGTGTAATCCGCATCATTTTCCTTGAATACGCCACCATGTCCATCCATCATTCCCGCTGGAATGAATGCATTGGCTGGGACCTGTCCAGTCTGTCCTATATTCTCAGCGATGTATCCTCTGTCGATGAGCAGCGTGATTGCCTTTCTCATGGCATTGGCCTGTTCTACAGTCTTTCCTTCAAACAGTGGGCTCTTGACGTTGAATGTGACATAATAGGTTCCAAGCTGTTCCACAATGTTGAATTCCGGATTATCCAGGAGTGATGCGATTTCATCTGTTGGAACTGTATCGATGAACTGCAGGTCTCCAGAGTTGTATGCGGCGTAGATTGCAGCATCATCGTCACTGAGCATGAATTCCAGTTTCTCAATGGTGACTTCATCCGCTCTGTAGAAGTTCGGATTCTTCACATAAACCATACTTTCATTATGGTTCCATGTTTCAAGGGTGTATGCACCATTGGATATGAATCCTGCTTCCAGTGCCCATGCACCAGGATTGGTGGCATAGTCTGCTGGTGCTTCCACTACATCCTGCTTCAGAGGCAGATAGGTTGGGAATGCAACAAGATCCAGGAAGTATGCGGTAGGTGCTGCAAGAACAACTGTAAGGGTCTTTCCATCTTCAGATGCTGTGACCTGAAGATCATTGTCGTCATATCCGGCAATGGCATTGAACATGTAGCTGTAATCTGCACCAGTGTCAGGATTTGCAGCACGTTTCCATGAGTATTCGAAATCCTTGGCAGTTAGTTCAGATCCATCGCTCCATTTGAGTCCGTCTTTCAGGGTGAACACATAGGTCAGCCCGTCTTCGGATTCTGTGTAGCTTTCTGCTAGAGCTGGAGCCAATGCACCCTTGTCATCATAGGTATAGAGACCGATAAAGGTATTGGCTGCAAGAGTTGCTCCATCTACAGTACTGTTCAGAGCTGGGTCCAGCTTATCTGGCTCACTTGCCAGCTGAAGTTTCAGTACGTTATCAGGTGCTGAACCATACATGAAGAACTTTGTGCCGAATGGATTGGCATAAAGACCTGTCACTTCTGGCTTCTGCAGATAGATGTCATTGTAGTAATAGAGGGGAACAAGCGCGAAAGTTTCCATGAGCATATCTTCTGCTTCATGCATCAGCGCCTCACGAGCAACAAAGTCTGTGCTGGATTTGATTTCCTTGATCAGAGCATCATAGGCTTCCCATTCTGGAAGCGGATTTGCTTCAGCAGGTTCCTCTTCACCAGGTTCTTCTTCAGCAGGTTCTTCTGCCGGAGTTTCTGCAGGTTCTTCAGGGGTCTCTTCATTGTTACTGCAGGCAGCAAGCACCGACATGGACATGAAAGCAGCAAGTAACAGTGCAATGAGCTTTTTCATAGTATTTTCCTCCTTATAACTTTGTTCTTGTCTTCTTATATTCAAGCATTTCCTGTCAGATGATCTTGACCCCTTTTCTGCCAGAAAATGTGAGAATCACAGTAGCATTCTATCCTATTTATTCCAGCAGGCCACAAAATGGCCAGCTCCACGATCCGTCAATGGAGGAACCTTTGCCGCACATTCTTCCGTAGCATAGCGGCATCTTGTTCTGAAGGAACATCCACTTGGCATGTTCAGCGGACTTGGTACATCTCCTTCCAGTATGATTCTCTTTTTCTCTCTGCTGATTTTCGGATCTGGTATAGGTACCGCCGAAAGAAGCGAGAGCGTATAGGGATGAATGGGATGATCATTCAGTTCATCCGCATCCGCAATTTCCACAATCTTTCCAAGATACATCACCGCAATTCTGTCTGCCAGATGGTGTACTACAAGCAGATCATGGGCAATGAAGAGATACGCCACCCCCAGTTTTTTCTGAAGGTCTTCAAACATATTGAGCACCTGCGCCTGAATGGAAACATCCAGAGCTGATACCGGTTCATCGCATACGATGAACTTCGGATCCACTGCCAGGGCTCTGGCAATTCCGATACGCTGTCTCTGTCCGCCTGAGAATTCATGGGCATACCTTGCGGCATGCTCCGCATTGAGTCCGACCAGCTCCATGAGCGATAATATTCTTTCTCTTCTTTCCTTTTTCGTCTTGCAGAGATTATGCACATCAAAGGGCTCTCCGATGATGTCTTCCACGGTCATTCTAGGATTCAGAGAAGAATAGGGATCCTGAAAGACCATTTGCATGTTCCTTCTCATGGACTGGATATTCTCTTTACTGACCAGTTCTCCATCAAAGAGCACCGTTCCGTCTGTAGGCTCATACAACCTGATGATGGAGCGTCCCACGGTGGTTTTTCCGCAGCCGCTTTCGCCCACAAGGCCCAGAGTTTCACCCGGTTTGATCTTGAAGGATACATCATCCACCGCTTTCAGTGGTACGGTCTTGAACAAGCCCATTCTGATGGGAAAATACTGTTTCAGGTTCTGAACTTCAACCAGATATTCCGCCGCCATGGTCCTCCTCCTTCCGGCTATTTTCGGCCATCTTCTTCACATTGAGCCAGCAGGACGCCTTATGGGTTTCGCTTAAAGTCAGCTCTTCCGGCACAGTTGTAAGGCATACTTTCATGGCACTGTCGCATCGGCTGGCAAAAGCGCATCCGGGCGGCATGTTGATGATATTGATCGGCGATCCCGCTATGGGCTTCAGCCTCTCCTTGATTCTCGTGATGTTCGGTATGGAGTTCAGAAGACCCTTGGTGTATTCATGGGATGGGTTATAGAAGATATCATCTGCCGTACCCCGTTCGCATACGCGTCCGCCGTACATGACGATGATTTCGTCGCACATCTCGGCAATAACCCCTAAATCATGAGTTACAAGAATGATCGACATACCCAGTCTTCCCTGAAGCTCCTGCATCAGTTCCAGAATCTGAGCCTGGATTGTCACATCCAAAGCCGTGGTCGGTTCATCCGCAATCAGGATATCCGGTTCGCAGGCCAGCGCCATGGCAATCATGACTCTCTGTCTCATTCCCCCTGAAAGCTCAAAGGGATACTGCTTCACTCTCTTTCGTGGTTCATTGACCCCTACAAGCTCCAACATCTCCACAGCATGTTCTCTGGCTTCCTTCTGATTACGGTCTGTATGGAGAAGAATAGCTTCCTCCAGCTGGTTGCCGATGGTAAACACCGGATTCAGGCTGGTCATGGGGTCCTGAAAGATGATACTGACATTCTTTCCTCTGAAATTATGGATCTGCTTCTTACTGTATTTCAGTACGTCCTCACCATTGTATAAAATCTGCCCTTTGGTCACCTTTCCCGTATCCGCAAGGATACTCATGATGGAGTAGGCTGTGACACTTTTGCCAGAACCGGACTCCCCAACGATGCCCAGAATCTTTCCTTTCTCAAGATTGAACGATACGCCGTTCACCGCCTGCACTTCTCCGGCATCTGTAAAAAAGGATGTATGCAGATCTTTAACCTCAAGTAGATATTCGCTCATAGTATCACTTCCTTAATTTCGGATCGAAGGCATCTCGCATGCCGTCTCCCAGAAGATTCAGGGAGAGTACGATCAGACTGATGATGGCAGCAGGAAACAGCAGTTTATAGGGATAGCTCTGAAGTCCTTCTCTTGCCGCATTGGCAAGACTGCCTAAGGACGGCATGGGTGCCTGAACCCCTAACCCAACGAAACTCAGAAAGCTTTCGGTGAAGATCGCCGCTGGTATCTGGAGTGCAGTGGAGATGATGATCACACTGATGCTGTTGGGAAGGATGTGTTTCAGAATAATTCTAGGTGCTTTCGCTCCCACAGCTTTGGCTGCGAGAACATAGTCATTCTTCTTGATGGAGAGGATCTGTCCTCTTACAAGTCTTGCCATACTTACCCAGTACAGCAGCCCGAAAACAAGGAATATACTGATCATATTGCTGCCGAGCCGATTCACCAGGGGACCGCCCACATCGGAAAGCACCTGGTCAAGAACCACGGACAGTAAGATGATGATCAGCATGTCCGGAAGAGAATAGATGATATCCACAATTCTCATCATGATGAGGTCCGCCCGACCGCCCACATATCCGGAAATACTGCCGTAAAGCAGCCCGATGACAAGGACGATGAGACTGGCAAAAAGACCTACTCCAAGGGATACTCTCGTGCCGTATACCACACGGATGAAATAGTCTCTGGAAAGGGCATCCGTTCCGAAGATATGAGGAAAGACTTCCCCACCATTATCGATGAATTCCTGTTCCAGTTCCGAATACTCGAAAGGTCCGAGGTTTTTGGCTCCGCGGTCTCTCATTCCATTTACTGATATGATTTCAGAATACTTATAGGGCACCACCATCGGTGCAACGACGATTGTGATCAGTATGATTGCAATGACCACAAGACTGAACACCGCCAGTGGATTCTTCAGTAGCTTCTTCACTCCATCCCTCAGAAAAGTCGTGGATTCCCCCATGACCTCCTGTTGTCTCTTTTCTTCTTCTGTAGCCAATTCAAACATGTTGGGATCAAGCTGCATGCTGAACGGTTTTTTCATCGGCTGTTTCTCTGTGTTCTGCATCATTTTCTCCCTCCTTTAATCAAAACTGATTCTCGGATCCACAAGTTTATAGATCAGGTCGCTGATCAGATTGGCCATGACCATGAGCGTGGCCAGAAAGATTGTTGTGGCCATGATCATGGGATAATCTCTGTTTGTGATTCCACTTACGAATTTGGAGCCCAGTCCACCGATGGTGAATACTGTTTCCACCACAAGACTTCCTGTAAGAATATAAGCTGTCATAGGACCCACGTAGGTGATGATTGGAATCAGCGCATTTCTCAGTGCATGCTTGAAGATGATTTTCCATCCCACAACGCCTTTGGCTTTCGCTGTTCTCACATAGTCCTGCCCCAGAGCATCGAGCATGCTGCTTTTGGTGAGCCTTGTTATATAGGCCATGGGATAAAGAGACAGTGAAATCACCGGAAGAATATAATTCGTGGATTCCGCATTCCATACCTGAATCCATCCTAGCTGGATGGAGAACACAAGAAGCAGAATCGTCGCCAGTACAAAGCTTGGCACCGCCGTAGCAAGGGTGGAAAAGAAAATAATAATACGATCCGGCAGCTTATTTCTGTTCAGAGCAGCTATGCTGCCTAAAGTTACACCGAAAAACAGTGCGACCACCACAGCCATTCCACCGAGCTTCGCTGATGTGGAGAAGGACTCTGTAATGGTGAGCATGATGTCTCTTCCGGTCTTAAGAGAAACGCCGAAGTCGCCCTCCAGAATATTGCCTAAATAGAGCACATACTGCTGCCCGATTGGCTTATCCAGATTGAATCTTGCTTCCAGAACAGCCTTTACAGCAGGACTAGGCGCTTTCTCCGCATCAAAGGGTCCTCCCGGGATTGCATTCATGGTGAAAAATGTGATGGCTGTAATAATAAGGACTGTCAGCCCTGCAAGCCCTACACGCTTTACTACATAACGAAGCACATCAAGCTCCTCCTTTCAATTCCACTTCTTCAAAAGTATTGAGTTATAGCTATTGTATTAACATTAATATTATTCCTTTATTAATACTTTGTCAATAATTCTTGAATTGAGTTAATAATTCAGCAAACTTAAACAATTCTTAAAAGCATTGACCCGAGCGACTCATGGCTGGTCCAATAGCTTCTCTGTTCCCTCTGCATCGGAATTGTCCTGTATCTGAGCATTGAAAATACATGAGCATCTGGCGGATTTCCAGCGCTCATGTTTCGTCCACACTATATCTTTATTTCCTTTATCAATTTATTGTAGTCATTCACTTCATCTATAAGATGACCTTAAACTCTTCTGTATTATCGAAAAATGAAGGGGGTGAAGTCTTTCTATTCTTCTCTCTTCTCAAATCTCACCCATTCACTCTCAATGAGTACCACCACATACTCATTCCCATCACTGATTCTTGCATAAACAGCATCCTCTATAGGAAAGTTGATTTCCCCATCCTTCTTCGGCAGTTCTCTATGGTCCGTAACACCTGTGATTTTCTTAATGGCTTCTTCTGCAGGTTCAATGGGCATTTCCATTCCTGTAGTGTAATAGAGCTCCCCTTCCACAAAGATGGCTGGTTGCATGGTGTTTGGCGTTTCTGGTAGAGGTTCGGATGAAGCACTGCAGCCTGTAAAAAGAAACAGTCCGATCATCAGAATACCTATTGACAATTTTCTCATTCTCTTTCCCTCCAGATTCCTATACTCTTTCTTTGTTACTCTAACCCTTGATTCTCTGATTTCATCATAAGTGAAAATCAGAGAATCAACATGACAAATCTACTTCAAATATTAAATGACTATATTTTATATTATAATAGAAGAGATGCTGCATTTTAGATCTTGATCCCTGAATATATGTATTTCTAATACATTCTGCGCAGGTTTAAAGCCGGATTCAAGAAAATACAGGGTTATTTCACTGAATTTCTTATAAAAAGTTGACTATGAAGGAACTTGATAGTCTAGAATGAAGTCAAAAGCAGCGAAAGGATATGCATATATGAAGATCAAAGAGATTGAAATGAAGTCCGGCATTGACCGGGCAACCATTTATTATTATGAAAAGGAAAAACTTCTGCTTCCACACCGGACTGAGAATGGATACAGAGAATACGGGGAGGAAGACCTTATTACATTACAGAGAATCAAGCTTCTGCGCAGCCTTCATCTTCCGCTGGATGAAATCCGTTCCCTGATGAATGGAAGCGACAGCCTTCGAGACACCCTATCGAAACAGATCGGGCAACTGAAGAAGGAAGAGGAGGACATCTCCTACGCAGAAGATCTCTGCAGAACCATCTATAAGGAAACGCCCCATTACAGTGAACTGAATGCAGAGAAATACCTGAAACAGATCGAGACCATTTCAAAAGATAAGGTAGGAAGCTATTTCAAGGTACAGGATGAGCTTCCGATGGTGTTTGATCCAAGGATCCGTTTTGCAGCAAGAATCATTGATCTATTTCTCTATGGCCTCCTCTGGAACTTTATCCGGACCTTTCTTCTCCATCAGAATGTACTGGATCCATCCAATACGGAACGATTAATTCTGTGGGGAATGGCACTATTTCTCACCCTCATACTGGAACCGGTCTTTCTTGCTCTTTTTCGGACCACACCCGGGAAATTCATCTACGGCATCACTTTGGAGAAAGAAGATCACAAAAGGCTTACGCTGGAGGAATCCTTCCAGAGAACCTGGGGCGTTCTTTCAAAGGGATTCGCCTTCGGTATCCTGCCCATTACCCTGATCACCTTGTCCATAAGCAGAATCCGATGTGAAAACGGTCAGATTCAACCCTGGGATGAGGATATCGCCTATCGAATAAAAGACTACCGGTATCATAGAAACCTTCTGGCATTTCTGGCTCTGATTCTCGTTATCGGCATGAACTTTCTTCTGTCCGTTTTCTACTATAGTCCGCCAAACAGAGGAGATCTCACCGTGGAAGAGTTCGTGGAGAACTTCAACCACTACAGGGAAGCCTATGACATTGACCTTGGTGAGTATACGCTGAAAAGCTCCTCCGCGTGGGATTCCGACTACGATTTCAGAAAGTATTATCTGCCAAGTCATCTGAGAAATGCACCGAATTTCACCTATAATCTGAAAACCGGCATTGTGCAAGCAGTTTCATTCTCAGTGGATGCGCGAGACACCGACTTCTATGTAGACTCCTACAGCAACTACATGATCCTCATGGCCCTGGCACTCACACAGCCGGAATCGGTTTTCGACACAGCACTGAATGCCCATAAGATCATAAGTCCCATAAGATGGGAGCCTTTCAAGCCCTTCGAATTCAGTGAAATGGGCATTACCCTGATAAATGAAGTGGAGTATGAGGGTTTTGAGGACAACTACGATCATATGCGTCCTGAAAGAAACGATGATGGTGAGCCGAATAACTTCTACAGACAGAAATTCACCGTAGAGAGGCAGTCCATGGAAGAAGGAGGAAAAAATAAGTGATATTTGAAAAGATCATTCTCACCGTGATTACAATCCCTTTCATCATTATGCTGCTCTACAGCTTTGTCTATCCGGAGGATGTGATGAAAAAGAAGTCCTTCCTTCATGAGGAAGAGCAACTTACAGTAAAACCAGGAGTCATCAAATTCACAAAGTGGTTTTCTCTGAGCAGCGCTGTAATCACTTTGATCCTCATGACCTTTTATCTTTACAGCTGATGTGGATACGACTGGCAGTCCGGACCCAGATCACATAGCCGATGCTTTAGGGTTTTGAGAGAAAGGTTCAATTTTTCTCAATCAAACTGAATGACCCAATGTATTGATACTACATTCAATCGTCTTTATGTGACAGCTTCAAGGAATCCCTCGGGATTCCTTTTGTATTTGTAACCCTTCCATCCATCTCACTCTCCCTGATCCTTTTTCTATGACTGATATCCCTGATCATCTGTCCTCATTTCACTATATTAAATATATCTTTTACTCTTGCAATATCCTGAAAATATGCGTATGCTGAAAAAAAGTACAATTATAAGGAGAAATTCATGGACTACGAAATCATCCATCTGCCCAAAGAAAACTGGAAAGACACCACTTTGCCCATGGGTTACACCACAGAAGAATTCTATGACGTAAAACTTGAAAAAAGCACCAGTGGCTACAGCATCCAGCTTACCAGAAAGAAGCTGTCAGAGCCTCTTACCCATTCCCCAGAAGAAGATGATTTTCCCGATCAGCTCTATGCCAAATACTATGAGCATGCCTTCGCATGGGGAATCGTCATGGAAGATGAACTCATTGCTGCTATTGAAACAGATCCCGAACTCTGGTCCAACAGGCTCCGCATAACGGAAATCTGGGTCAGAGAAGACTACAGAAGAAAAGGGATCGGTCATGCATTGATGGAGATTGCAAAAGAGCAGGCAAGAAAAGAAAGACGGAGATGCATCATCCTTGAAACCCAGTCCTGCAACGTGGACGCTCTAGACTTCTATCATCAGGAGGGCTTCACCCTCATTGGCCTTGATACCTGCGCCTACAGCTATGATGACATGCAGAAGAAGGAAGTCCGTATGGAAATGGGCTGGTTTCCCAGAAAAAGAGAGAAGGTGACCTTAGAGGAGATCGAAATCAGAGCCGAACGGATGGAAGACCATCATGCAGTGGAAACCATGACCCAGAGAGCCTTCTGGAACAAGCACCAGCCGGGCTGTGATGAGCATTATCTGGTCCATAAGCTGAGAACCCATGGGGATTATCTACCCGAGCTCAGCAGAATCGCGGTGAAGGACGGTGAAATTCTAGGCGCCATCTTCTATTCCAGAGCGCAAGTGACAGATGGAGATACCCTCCATGACGTCCTCACCTTCGGTCCGCTATGCGTCGAACCTTCCTGGCAGGGATGCGGCATCGGAGAACTGCTTTTCAAAGAGACCATGGAACATGCAAAAGAAATGGGCTACAAGGGTATCATCATTTTCGGAGAGCCGGATTACTATCCTCGATTGGGCTTTAAAACCTGCGACCATTTCAGCATCACCACAGCAGACGGAAAAAACTTTGATGCCTTCGTGGGCATCGAACTGTCTGAAAACAGCTTCAGTGAAATCAAGGGAAAGTATACCTATTCTGAGGTCTTTGAAGATCTTCCTCAGAAGGAAGTGGAGAAATACAACAAAAACTTCCCTCCTCTCAAAAAGCAGAGATTCCCTGATCAATGGGACTGATTCATAGATGCTGAGAACAGAACTTCAGTACAAAGGAGTCGTCATCACAGATGATCTGATGATGAAAGCCATCGATGCCAATTACGGCCTGGATGAAGCGGCTGTTCTTTCCCTAAAGGCCGGCAGTGATATCGTAATGATTGCCGGTGGCTACGAAAAAGTTCGAGATGTGCTCACTGCACTTTTAGACGCAGACGTTAGCGGTGAAATCCCAGAAGAACGGATCTATAAGAGTGTCAGGCGGATTCTTCTTCTGAAAGAGAAATATGAGATCACCGATGCTCCCGTAGAAGGAATTCAGACTGAAAGGCTGAATAATCTGCTTGAGACACTTCTGAAGAGGTATATGAACTGACTCCATCTCTTCCGATATGCGATTGCACTATTATCATCTACAATAGAAGTGCATAGAAAAAGACAGATTTTCATCTGTCTTTTTCTGATTGAATCAGGCTATATTCTAGTCTTCATCGTCGTCGTTATCATTATCGTCGTCCAGATCTTCCACATCAAAGTCCACGATTTTTCCAGTGTAGGCGTGGACTTTGATCTCATATTTCATGTTGTCCCTTGTGATTTCAAATTCATAGCTGTCGTCATCAGCGTCTTCTTCCACGATGGTTCCATTGACTCTGCCAAGGGCGATCTTTCTAGCTTCTTCCATTGTAAGCCTGGTTCTGTCCGGTGCTTCTACCTTGTCGTCATCATCATCCTGGTCATCATCGTCATCCAGATCTTGCACTTCATACTCTTCGATGGCCCCTGTGTAGGCATTGATCTCTATATCGTATTCTCTACCATTCAGTCTGATTTCAAAATCATAACTGTCATCATCAGCGTCTTCTTCCACTACAGTTCCATTGACCTTGCCAAGAGCAATCTTTCTGGCTTCTTCCATTGTAAGCCTGGTTCTGTCCGGTGCTTCTACCTTGTCGTCGTCATCATCCTGGTCATCTCGATCATAATCATCATCCAGGTCTTCCACTTCGTATTCTTCGATGGCCCCTGTGTAGGCATTCACTTCGATCTCATGCTTTCTGTTATCCAGCCTGATTTCGAAATCGTAGCTGTCATCATCAGCATCTTCTTCCACTATAGTTCCATTGACTCTGCTAAGGGCGATCTTTCTGGCTTCTTCCAGGGTGAGCCTTACTCCTGTATGTTCCTTCTCATCATCCTCTGTGTCATCATCACGGTCTATTTCTGTAACGGTTCCTGAGAAGGCATGGATTTCCAGTTCATATTTGATGCCACCACTGAGTATTTTCACTTCGTATTCGTCATCATCACGTTCAAGCTTGATGATTTCTCCAGGTACCTTCTCCAGTGCGATGATGCGCACTTCATCTGGTGTCAGCATACCTGTTTCTGTAAGATCATCCTCATAATGATATCCGCTCACAATATGAAAAAGCTCCTCCTGTGATATATTCTGTGCTCTGCTGTACTCGAACAATTCCTTAAGGGTCATCCGGGAAAGCTCTTCCTCGCTGAGTGAAGCACCCAGTTCACTCAGTTTTCTCGCTGCTTTTTCTTTTCCTGTCAGATCCTCATCCACAATATCCAGGCTTGTACTAAGGATGGTCGCCTCAATCTTTCTGTTCTCCAGATAGGCCTGGATGGCACGATTGATTTTCCCGACGATTTCAGCATCCGCATCCTCATCGCTCACACTGATCATGACCATATTATCCTGTCCACCGTCTATGAACCCTTCAAAGATCATACGATCCACCAGATCGCCTACAGTGCCTTCCAGTGAATCATCCTTGATCACATACCCGTCCAGCATCTTAGCCGCATCCTCATTTTTCGCATTCACTTCGATTACACTTTCCAGTCTGTTGGTCACCACTTCAATACTGGGGTTCACATCCATGGTCATGCGGAAAGACGGCTGTATCATATACATATAGAGCACTACCACACCCAGCAGAAGTACTACGGGGATAAACCAGATTCTTCTTAATAGTTTCATTGTCATCGAGAATTCCTCCTTTATTCTATATACTGTTAACTTCCGGGATGATGATTTTATTGCATCCTTCGAGAATTATTTTTAGTCATCATCCTCTTCATCTTTATCGTCTTCATCTTCTTCGTCTTCTTCGTCATCGCCATCTCTGTCATCTTCATCTTCGTCATCATTATTTTCGTCCAGATCTTCCGCATCAAAGTCCACGATGTTTCCTGTGTAAGCATGGACTTCGATCTCATATTTCATGTTATCCTTTGTGATTTCAAATTCATAGCTGTCATCATCAGCATCTTCCTCCAGGATCGTTCCGTTCACTCTGCCCAAGGCAATCCTTCTCGCCTCTTCCAGAGTCAGTCTGGTCCTTGCAGGTTCCATCTCATCATCTTCATCGTCATCATCCTGATCGTCAATATCATCATCCATTTCCGGAATGACTTCTTCGTCGATCTTCTCCCAGTCCTGACTTTCAATGATACCTTCCAGGTCAATGCCCAGGTTTCTGCTGAGCTTAATCAGGTCTCTGATGGACATCTGCGTGAGCTCTTCCACCTGAAGCTCCGGATGGAGAATCATGAGATTTCTGATGAAAGTCATCTTGCTTAAGGAAATGCCATAATCTCTTGCATAGTCTTCAATGGTATTGGTCTTTTCGATCTTCTGTCCCAGCACCACGGGGTCGATTCCTCTTTCTCTCAGGTAGTCATGGATATAGGTATCCAGTTCACTTAGCTGACTGGTTTCCTTCTCCATATCTTCATTGTAGACAGAAAGAAGCAGAAGCTCTCTGGCCTCTCCCAGGTACCCACTAAGAATCAGCTCATCCAGAAGCTCTCCTGTCACTTCCAGATAATCCTTTCCTTTATAAGAGAGATTCTCAATGAGATCCTCCCCTTCCATGTTTCCGGCTTTGATGTCGATGACCTGACTCTTTCTGTTTGTGACAATCTCAATGCTCGGATTGATATCCATATAGATTTCAGTATCTGCCGCCAGATACTGGTGCTGCCAGGTGCCAAACATCACCAGAAGAATGGCCGCCGCTGCCAGTGGAATCAGTTTCTCCACAAGGGTCTTCGGCTTCTTCTGACTGGTGATCTCGTCATGTCTCATCATTCTGGCAACAGGTTTTTCCTTGATCTGATCCAGAAGGTCAATGGGTGCATCATCCACGATACTTTTTATTCTTTCGTTGATATTCTTTTCGTTCATGACCTTCCCTCCTTTTCTTCCAGATAGTCTTTCAGTTTCTTCAGGCCTCTATGGTATTTCGACAGCAGTGTGGAGAGCTTCATATCAAGGTTCTCCGCGATTTCACGGTGCTTCATGCCCGATACGGCATAGAGCATGATGATCTCCCTCTCCTCTTCTGTGAGTTTCATGAGAACCCCTTCCAGCACCAGGCGGTCCTCCGCATCGGTGACATAGGAGAACCTTCTGTCATTGCTGAGCTCCATGGGATCCAGCACATCATATCGCCCTCTTTTCTTCACCTCGGAGTAGTACAGATTCTTCGTGATGGTGAACATCCACGCCAGGGGTTTCCCCATGGGTTTATAGAGATGTGCTGCAGAAAGGATTTTGAGATAGGTCTCCTGCATGATTTCAAGGGCCATGTCATGGTCCCGGGTCAAAGATACGGTGAACGCATACAGGGTCCTTTCCGTAAGATGGTATAATTCGTCCAGTGCAGTATTGTCTCCTTTTCCGATTCGGACAAAAAGCCTCTCATCAATGGCTATGGGCTTATATTCAGTTTTCGGTAGTTCGTTCACACTGAGAATGAATGTAAACAGCATCATCTCTTTGTCCTCCTATCTGGATAACTGTCCAGAAACTCATTTTATTGCATTCTTTTCGTTAATTTACATTTTGTTCATATATAAAAAGAAGGAAAGCCTCAAAGACTTCCCCGATGATTTATTTTCTCGATTATTACCTGTTATATTATCATATTTTCACAAACAATGTGCTGATTATCCTAAAAACGTTATCATTTATTACGATGGAAAAGTCTTCAATGACTTCCCTGATTGTTTCCCATGAGTCAGGAGTATATGGAACCATTTCGGACCATCTGCCCGTAATTCTAAGAATGGGACTTTTCACCTCTTCTCAGATGGCATTCTTTTGCATTACTCCTGTATACTCCATCATATGGTGTTTTACTTTGTATTTACAATATATTATATTACTATTATGTTTATAAATATGTGAGATTCATAATGGTGTCACCTATCTAACGAGTGATCACCATCATATTTTTGTAAGCTTATTTTTTTTGCGTGATTTTCACCATGGATTTCATTCAGAGAGAAGCTTATGCTCACTGCATTCATTCTATAAAATAGGTACAAGATCAGCACAAAAGAAAAGGAGTAGTTAATGATTCTTAAAAATATGTACAATCATGTACAAAAGTGAAGGTATATGCCCATGACTCATGGACTCCCTGAGTTCTTACATGTTTCTGCTATGATAGTCCAGCTTTAGTGCAATGATAATAGGAACGAGCTTTTCGCATAGGTTCACTCCATACGATCAGACTCAGGCTCATCCTGCTTTTTCCATTCGATACAATAATATATGTTTCATATTCAATTGCCATAAACGAACATATGTGCTATAATTTTCTTAAAGAAATTCAAGGAAAATAGTGCATAAAGGTGATGATCAGGGTGCTGAAAAGTTACAAGACGGAAATACATCCGACTGAGAAGCAGAAACATAAAATAAACAGAACCATCGGTGTCTGCAGGTTCATCTACAATTTCTACATTGCGGAAAACAAAGAGATCTACAAAGCAGAGAAAAACTTCCTGTCCGGAATGGATTTCTCGAAATGGCTGAACAATGAATTCCTGCCAGAGAATCCGGAATACCTGTGGATCAAAGAGGTCAGCAGCAAAGCTGTGAAGCAGAGCATCATGAATGGGGAGAAGGCTTTCAGGAAGTTTTTCAGGAAACAGTCCGGATTTCCGAGATTCAAGAAGAAGAACAGGTCGGATGTCAAGGCATACTTCCCTAGGAACAACTCAAGC
>NZ_JBINJW010000013.1:0-70460 GCF_043951855.1 Proteiniclasticum sp. C24MP | reverse complement strand
CAGTAAAATCACTCGTGGGCTGAACCTGTTTATGCTTCGGATAGAAAAACCCTTCTGCAGTCCTGATTGCTGCAGAAGGGTTTGCGTGTTGAAATTTTACTTAGTCATCATTACCATTGCCATTGTTACCGTTGCCGTTGTTAGCAGGCGGAGCGGGAACAGCAGGTTCTTCCGGCTCTTCCGGAATCGGATCGATGACAGGGGCTTCATAAGTATGCACATCGCATACGGTTCTTGGCTGTGTTCCTGTTACAAACAGGTCAGAAGATACGGTTCCTTCGATGTAGCACTGTTCATTCGGTATACCACCGGATTCCATACAGAAGGAAGCGGTTGTGAGACCCTGAGGTCTTGAGATGTCTCTTACTTCATGACCTTCATTAAGATAAGCCATGATCTTACCAAAGGCATACTGCGTCACATAGGAGCTGGCGCCTCGATTTGAATCTCCGTTCAGAACCTGAAGAGGTCTGTCTGATCCGAACCAGATGGCTGCTGAGTAGTAAGGTGACAGTCCTGCAAACCACAGGTCTGTCTGCTCATTGTCATCATTTGTTGCGGTACCTGTCTTACCCGCAATGGGCATCGATGTCAGTTTTGTACCAGGTACATTGTTTCTTACGATATCTTTCATGACATCATAGAGAAGGTATGCATTCTGTGCAGAAAGAATCTGCTCAGATTTAGGGATATTCTCCAGTATGATGTTTCCTTCTCCATCGGTAACCTTTGTGTAGAGAATATTTTCTGTGAATATACCACTGTTTCCGAACATACCGTAGGCACCGGCCATGATGAGAGGATTGCCTCCATCCTGATCGTACTGATAGTTTCCGCCCATGGCATACCCGGCAGCACCGATGAACTCAGTGTCTGCAAAGATCAGACCATATTTTTCTCCGAAGCTTCTTACAATATTGACTCTGTCATTTCCCAGTGAATGGAATGTTCTCACTGAAACAGTGTTATAGGAATTCACAATTGCCTTTCTGACAGAAGTATAACCGGTATATCTGAAGTTGACGTTGTTCGGCCATTCGGTTCTGCTAGATGGTGCATCAAGCTCTCTGAAGATATCTGCTTCTGTTCGTTTACTGATCTGTTTATCCAGTGCGGGCGTTCCCAAAGTGATGGCACCGGTTTCCAGAGCAGGCCCATAGATTGTGATGGGCTTTGTGGTGGAACCGATGGGTCTAAGAGAACTGAGCTGGAAAGTAGGGGAGTAGTAGGATCTGTTTGCAGTAGCTGAAGTACTGTCATCTCTACCACCGATAAGCACCTTGACCTGTCCTGTCTTGTAATCCGTAGCGGCAAAGGCGGCTTCCACTTCTTTTCTTTCTGCGATGTATTCACCAGTCATACGATTCTGGTCTGCCAGGGGATCGATATAGGTTGCTTTGATGTTCTCATAATCAGCCAGTACAGACTGGGCGTATTCCTGGGCATCACGGTCCATGGTGGAATGAATCACAAGTCCGCCGTAGGCGAAGAGTTCTTCGATTTCTTCATCCGTATATCCTTTTTCTGATTTCAGATCGCTTTTGACCTGATCCAGTACGGGTCTGGTGAAGTATTCATAGTTGTATTTATCCGATACGATACTGGTCTGGGAAAACTGTATTCCTGTTTCATCAAGAGTTCTGGTGTACAGCTCATGTTCCTGTTCGGTTATCTTTTCGTTCTTCAGCATGGCATTCAAGACAAGTTTTGTTCGATTGATGTACTTGCTCGGATTTGCCATGGAACTCTGTGAAAAAGCATAGTAGTTACTTGGGCTCTGGGTTGTTCCTGCGATATATGCTGCTTCAAGAACATTCAGTTCATTGGCTGATTTATTGAAGTACTGTCTTGCTGCGGCTTCCACGCCATTGGCTCTGCCGCCAAGGAAAACACTGTTCAGATAGGTTTCAAGAATCTGATCCTTTGTCAGCATTTTTTCAGCATGAAGTGCCATGAATATTTCCTTGATTTTACGCTCGTATTTCTGTTCTCTCGTGAGGAAGGTGTTCTTGATCATCTGCTGAGTCAGGGTGGAACCACCCTGCATGTCTCTGTTTCCAGTGACCTGTCCGACGATATCACGAATGGTGACGCCGATGGTTCGTCTGTAATCCACACCTTTATGTTTTTCGAATCTTTCATCCTCAATGGAGATGAAAGCGTCGACTATATTCTGTCCCATATTTTCAAGGGCAAGCGGGAAACGGACTTCATCTGTGTGGATCAGGTCCATCTGGTTGCCTTCGTTATCAAGAACTATACTGGGTTCATTCAGTGCCAGAAAACGGCTGACGTTCACCTCAGGGGCGTCTTCTGCGATTTCTAATACGATTTTTGCCACATATAGACTACCAGCTATGGTAGCGATGATTAATGCGATCAAAAAGAATTTCATAAATTTTGCAAAAACAGTGAAAGAATTCGTTGTTGCATTCTTTCTGGTATTCGGTTTTTGGATCATCTTTTTACCTCCGTAAAAATTTTTACTCTATGTATTATAGCATAAAAGATGCCCTACCTAGTAGTAGAGCATCTTTATTAAACTCTTAAGATTCAATGATATTTTGTTCCGGGTTCATCAATGAACCCACAGCACTATTTCCAGTTGAACACATAGGGTACATTTCTGTAATGATCTCCATAATTAAGGCCATATCCTACGACAAATACATCTTCGATCTCGAAGCAGCAGTAGTCTGGTCTGATATCTACGGTTCTTCTGGATGGTTTATCAAGAAGCGTACAGGTCTTCACGCTGCGAGCTCCTTTTTCCTTCACATAATTCACGACGAAATCCATGGTGATTCCTGTATCTACAATATCATCAACAATAAGTACATCGTATCCTTCAATATTATCCGGTACATCATTCACGACTTTGCAGGAACCTTGAGTGGTTTCGCTGTGGCCATATGAAGAAGTTGTCATGAATCCGATTGTCGTGTTCACATCAATAGCTCTGACAAGATCTGCAGTGAATATGAAACTACCTCTCAGAAGAGATAATACATAAAGTTTTTTACCTTCATAGTCTTTTGAAATATGTGCTCCTGTCTCCTTGACCTTTTCCCGTATTTCCTCTTCTGTTATCAGTATATTTCTTTCTCTATCTTCCATCAATCACATCACCGTTTCCTTTCAAAGTATACATATTAAACTAAATAATATATAATTGATGTGAATATGTCAAGAACCTTGCGAAAAAGGAGGAAATCTTGTGATAACAGGTAATATAGATGGAGTAAGAAAGAGAATTCTCGATGAACTGGAAGAAATATTTGATATAAAAACAGCAAAATATTCATTCATCGATGATAGCATCATTGAGATCATGCTCAAGGCTACGAGGGAACTGAACAGAGAAATCAGTGTCCTGGTGGACCGGAAAGGTAAGGTGGCAGAGGTCACCATCGGTGACAGCAGCACCGTATCCATGCCGCTGGTGGATCTCAGAGACAATAAGCTTTCCAGAGTCAGAGTGGTTCATACTCATCCTAATGGAAACCCGAATCTTTCAGCGCTGGATGTATCCGCACTGGTGAAGATGAAGCTGGATTCGATTGTTGCAATCGGAGTTTCAGATCATCCTGAAGTTGTGATGGGTTTTCTTACAGTGGAGAACCAGAAGGTCCATGTGGAAGCAACGAAACCCATGTCCATAGAAGATGCCCAGAGATTCAATATCATAGATCGAATTGTATATAATGAGGGGCTTCTTCTGGATGCGGAAGATCTGGAGGAAGATGATGAAAGAGCAGTCCTTATTGGCCTGGATTCAGAAGAGAGCCTCGTCGAGCTGGCTGAACTGGCCAATGCAGCAGAGGTGTCAGTAGGAGAGGTTGTTTTTCAGAATCGTGCTTCTCAGGATAATGCATTTTATATCGGGAAAGGTAAAGTCAGTGAAGTAAGAGATGTACTGCAGCTCTCCAGAAGTAATCTCGTCATAGCGGATGATGAGCTTACAGGCTCTCAGATAAGGAACCTGGAAGATGAACTTGGCGTTAAAGTCATTGACAGAACTACGCTGATTCTTGAAATTTTTGCGCGAAGAGCAAGAAGCAAGGAAGCGAAGCTTCAGGTTGAACTGGCACAGCTTAAATACAGAATGTCAAGACTGATCGGTCTTGGAACCGTTATGTCAAGAACAGGCGGAGGAATCGGAACCAGAGGACCTGGAGAGCAGCAGCTGGAAATCGACAGACGAAAAATAAGAGATCGTGTCAACGATCTTAAGAATGAACTGAAGAAAGTGGTCGCAATCAGAAATGTGCAGCGTGAAAATCGGAACCAGAATGAGATACAGAGAATATCTCTGGTTGGATACACAAACTCCGGTAAGTCCACATTGAGAAATGCACTGGCTGACATGGCTTCCAAAGATTCCATTGTGAAGAGCAAAGTGCTGGAGAAAGATATGCTATTTGCTACACTGGATACGACAACAAGAGCGATTTCATTTGAGGATAACAGAGTGGTTACACTTACAGATACCGTCGGTTTTGTGAGAAAACTTCCTCATGACCTTATCGAAGCATTCAAATCGACACTGGAAGAAGTGATTTATTCCGATCTTCTGGTTCACGTCATCGATGGTTCAGTGGATGACTGCTATGCACAGGCTATGGCAGTGGACGAGGTGCTGGAAGAAATAGGAGCGGGAAATACAGACAGAATCATAGCCGTCAATAAGATCGACAAAGGAAAGAGTTATAGAACGGAAGATGTGGAGAAGCTTTATGAAGGCAAATATCCCATAGTTGAGATTTCCGCTAAAAATGGTACCAACCTCAAAAGACTCATGGAACAGATGGCTTCGGCACTACCAGACAACCTGGTCGAAATCGAGGCGGTCATTCCTTATGATATGCAGAAACTTGTATCCCTTCTTCATGAAAAGGGAACTGTGATCAGTGAAGAATATGAAGAGACAGGCACTAAGATCAGAGCGAAAGTGCCACAGAGAGAACTGCATCAATACAAAGAGTTCATCAGGGGAGGTAAAGATGAGGGATTTGATCATTGAGTATCAGAAAGTATACCAGCAGGTAACACAGAATATGAATGAAACAAAAGAAATTCTTGCTTCGTTTGTATTTGGCAGCATGGTCACCGGTGACCTCTGGGAGAATTCCGATATTGATTTCTTTGTTATTTATGAAGGGGATGAGAAGGGCATACGGAATGTGTATTCCAGTGAGAATGGTGTACCTGTGCACTTCAAAGTCATGAGTAAAAAGGAATTTATGGTTCTGAAGGGACTGGAAGTGAAAGGAAGCTTTCTTCATAGAATCTTCTCCTCATCAAAAATGGTCTTTTCCAAAGATGCGGAAATCACTTCAAGATATAACAACCTGAGGTTTTATCCGGAGATGGACAGAAGAAAGTGGACCTTGTCCTATTTAGGGAGGCTGATCAAAAGTATAGATTCCACAGATAAGTTTCTGCACAACAGAAAGCTTTATGGAGCCTATAACAGTCTTCTGGATTCCATGGAACTCTATGCATCCATCTTTGTTAACTCAAGAGGATATCAGATTTCAAAGGATACCATCAGTACTGCCACGGGACTGGATCATGAGTTCGAGGAGAAGTATCACTACCTCGTTTCAGGTGAAGACCTGGAAAAGAAGATCGTGACCGTAAATAAATACCTTAAACAGACTATAGACAGGGAAATAAATGATGCTTCTGAAGTCATACTCGCTTATTTCAGAGAAAAATCTCACCCTATGAGTGCAAGAGACATCACAGAAGATGAATTCTTCGCCAATTTTGAAATACAGATGGAAGGGATACTCAATCTTCTGTACTCGAAAAATCTTCTGAAAAGAGAATTCAGAGCAGTTACTACCCCACTGGGGAAGGAACTGATCAAAGAGAATGTGTACAGTCTCTGATGGGATATAGAACAGTCGGCAACGCTGTTGAGCGTGAATTCACCGAGAAAAAGTCTGTATTCATAGGGATAGCAAAGCGAGTATTTACTGAAGAAGAAGCGAAACAGTTTATTTCGGAGATCAAAAGCAGATATAAGGATGCCAGGCACCATGTTTATGCTTACACGATAGAAGAAGATATGCACATACAAAGGTACAGCGATGATGGGGAGCCTCACGGAACCGGGGGGATTCCGATTCTTGATGTAATCAGAAAAAACGATCTTAGAAATGTATGTGTAGTTGTGGTCAGATATTTTGGAGGAATACTCTTAGGTGCGGGTGGGCTTACTCGCGCCTATGTCAAGGGTGCCGCAGATGCCATTGAGGCAGCGGGAGTGGTTGAGAGAGTGTCTGGCCATCAGATCGATCTCATATTAGAGTACGATCTTTTCGGAAAGCTGCAGTACTTCTTAAAGGAAAATCAGATAGACATCAAAGATACACAATACACGGATAAAGTGAAAGCCAGTGTATTTGTTGAGACAATACAGAAGGAGCAAATTGTCCAGGAAATGATGAATCTGACAGCAGGGAAGGTGGAGATCGAAATTCTGGAAGAAGAACTTTTCTATAAAAGAGGAAAGAAGCTGCTGAAGGAGTTTGAAGAGTAGGAAATGAAGTGATATAATTATTTCTTGGAAGAATTGGAGGGATCAAACATGTCAGGACATTCAAAATGGCATAATATTCAAGCGAAAAAGAATAAAATGGATGCCAAAAGAGGAAAGATTTTCACTAAAATCGGAAAAGAACTGATGATGGCAGCTAAGGAAGGAACAAATCCTGATAACAATGCGAAGCTGAGAGACATCATCGCAAAGGCGAAAGCAGCCAATATGCCGAACGACAATATCGCCAGAGTGATAAAAAAAGCTGCTGGAGATACGGGTAGTGCAGATTACGAAGAAATGGTCTATGAAGGGTATGGACCCAATGGAGTTGCTGTTATTGTCGAGGCATATACAGACAATAAAAACAGAACCGCTGGAAATGTGAGACATATCTTCGATAAACATGGCGGTAATCTTGGTACGACAGGTTCTGTTACATTCATGTTCAATAAAAAAGGTCAGATCATCATAGAGAAGACGGATGAACTGGATGAAGAAGAACTGATGATGCTGGCTTTAGAGAGCGGAGCTGAAGATTTCATCACACAGGATACAGTCTTTGAAATCATTACAGAACCCGAAAATTTTGATGCGGTAAAAGCGGCAATCGAAGATGCGGGGATTGAGATTCTGGAAGGTGAAGTGACGATGATTCCGAATGTGACCACAAGTCTGGATCTTGAAACATCTGAGATCGTTCAGAAGCTTGTCGATACATTACTGGAAGATGATGATGTGGACAACGTCTATCATAATGCTGATTTTGATGAGAATTTTGAAGAAAACTGATGATAGGAAAATGTAGGTGAGGGTATGATCGAATTTCTTGAACGATTTGAACCAACGACACAGGCGCTGTTCGCCACGCTTTTTACATGGGGTGTGACTGCGCTAGGTGCGTCACTGGTATTTTTCTTTAAAACCATCAATAAGAAGGTATTTGACACGATGCTGGGGTTCGCGGCAGGAGTAATGATTGCGGCCAGTTTCTGGTCACTGATCAGTCCTGGGCTGGATCTTGCGGAAGAAATGGGATATACACCATGGATCGTTGCTGCAGCTGGATTTATGGGGGGAGGCTTGTTCCTTTTCATTGTGGACAAAAGTCTCCCACATATGCATTTAGGACTTGCACCAAAGGAAAAGGAAGGTCCTAAGACTTCCTGGCAGAGAAGCGTGCTCCTGGTGCTTGCCATAACAATGCACAACATTCCAGAAGGATTGGCTGTGGGAGTAGCTTTCGGCGCTGTTGCAGCGGGAATTGAATCGGCAACGCTCACTGGTGCCATCGTACTTGCTGTAGGTATCGGAATTCAGAATTTTCCTGAAGGTGCTGCGGTCTCCATTCCACTTCGTAGAGAAGGGATGGGACGAGGAAAAGCATTCCTTTATGGTCAGGCTTCAGGTATTGTCGAACCTGTAGCAGGAGTCCTCGGTGCGTTGCTGGTTTTAAGTATGAGAAGAATACTGCCATTTGCATTGTGTTTCGCAGCGGGTGCGATGATTTATGTCGTTGCGGAGGAACTGATTCCAGAAGCTCAGTCAAATAAGAATTCGGATTATGCTACCATGGGCGTCATGGTGGGATTTACAATCATGATGGTCCTTGATGTTGCGCTAGGGTAACAGGCTATAAATGAACTCGGGTATGCCCGAGTTCATTTATTTGCCGCAAGAAGGAAAATTAAACAAATATTAATTCTTTGAAAAGAATCATATAATGTTAACCATGTATAGTGGATGTACAAGTAAGTAGGTGATGGATTGTGAAATGTTCTAATTGCGGACATTTAAATGTTGAAGGAAGCAGATACTGTAACCAGTGCGCTTTTTCGCTGAATTCGAATAAAGTGAGTCTTGGCCAGTATGAAGATGGTGACCAGGCAATTTATGCTGCGGAAAAACAGGAAAGAAGCGGCAAATATATGGAAGACAGTAGTCGTCCCTTCTCATCGGTGATCCGTGCACCTGAAGGATCAGATGAAATCATTTATGATCGTGATGTCCAAACTCAGAAAGTGAAGAGGCCTGTAGTTCTGAAAATGACGCTGGTGATCTTCTGGCGCTTTTTGTTTTTGTCGGATACAACGTTGTCAAATTTGCCGTAGACACTCAGCAAAGCCGGATCACTCAGGCTGAAATCAAAAGAGAGCAACAGGCGCAGGCGGAAGAACTGAAGAAACTCGAGAATTATCGGGAAAAGTTCAATACGGTGATCCTGAGCTTTGAAGAGCAGGGTCAGATCATCGATGAGAACATCAAAGGGCTGACCACTTTGCGAATCAACAGGTTTGCAAAAGGACTTGGCCTTGGAGATGTATTTGATAAGATCGTCAACACAGTGCTGGATGTGTCTAAGGTAAATGAGCTGAAGACCAACAGCGATACGCTGAATGTGCTTGTGGACGAACTGATGAACCCCCCGGAAACCTTCGCTTCAAAATATGAGACACTGCTTACATTAAGAAATATGGAGAAAAAGATAATTGAGACCATTTCAGGTAAACTGACAGCGGATTCGAAATCCGATCTGGAAGACCTCCACGAAGAATACAACCAGTTACTGGTTGACCTGAACAGATAAAGAAAGCCATGGCTGCAGTCATGGTTTTTTATTTTGGAGAAAATTTCAGGAGGCTATTGATTTCTGCTGCACTTATGCTTATAATATAAACATAAGTTAACTTAATAAGCTTTTGTTTAATGAAAAGAGGTGATTATCATAACGCAGAGAGAACTGGAAATTATTGAGATCATCAGGATCAACCCTTTTGTATCTCAGCAGGAGATTGCAGATCTTCTGAACATAACAAGATCATCTGTAGCAGTTCATATCACAAATCTCGTTAAGAAGGGTATCATCCGAGGAAGAGGATATGTGATTGATGAGAGAGATCATGTTTCGGTCATCGGTGGAGCCAATGTGGATATCGTAGGCTATCCCTTTGATGAACTCAGAAAATCGGATTCGAATCCTGGTGAAGTGAATGTGTCCATCGGAGGCGTCGGAAGAAACATTGCGGAAAATCTGGCTAAACTTGGAAATCATACAAAAATGTTCACTGTGGTTGGTGAGGATGTCCATGGAGACAAGATCATCAGCGAATCAGAAGCATCAGGCATCGACATGAGTCATGTGAGCAGGGTATCAGCATATGGGACGGGGACTTATCTGGCAGTACTGAACAGAGAAAACGATATGGATGTGGCCATCGCATCAATGAACATCTTCCAGAAACTGGACAGAAAGTATATTGATGACAACAGGCAGATCATTTCAAAAAGCAAAGTGATTGTATTTGACACGAACCTGGAAGAAGATGTTCTTCAGTACGCAGTGCAGCTGTTTAAGGATAACGTGCTTTTTCTGGACACCGTTTCCCACACGAAAGCACTGAGAGCGAAAAAGATCATTGGATACTTTCACACCATTAAGCCCAATCGAATCGAAGCGGAAGCCTTATCAGGTATAAAGATTTCAGGGAAACCGGATCTTGAGAAAGCCGCGAAGTTTTTTCATGAACAGGGTGTTGTCAATGTATTCATCACGCTTGGCGAAGAAGGTGTATTCTACAGCAATGGGCGTAGCAGCGGACTTATGAAGGCGAAAAGAATCATTCCTAAAAACGCAACGGGTGCAGGTGATGCTTTTCAGGCGGCTCTTGTCCATGCGGAGCTCAAGGAGATGTCCATAGAAGAGAAAACAAGATTTTCCATGGCTGCATCCATCTTGGCCATGAGTGCACATACAACCATCAATCCTGAAATGTCGGTAATGAAAATTGAAGAAATAATGAAAAATATGGAGGAAAAATAATATGAATCAGTACGTAGTAAAAAGTCAAGAGGTTAAGGAAGCACTGGAAAAGGGGCAGGCGGTAGTAGCGTTAGAGTCTACAATCATTTCACATGGTATGCCTTATCCGAAGAATGTGGAAACCGCTCTGGAAGTGGAAAGAATCATCAGAGAGAACGGTGCAGTGCCAGCTACCATAGGCATTATCGGTGGCGTGCTGAAGGCAGGTCTTACAGAAGAGGAAATCGACTATATGGGGAAAACTTCAGGCATCGCAAAGGTATCCAGAAGGGATATTCCATACATAGTGTCAGAAAAGCTCGATGGAGCAACCACAGTGGCATCTACCATGATCATTGCGGAAATGGCTGGAATCAGGATCTTCGCAACGGGTGGCATCGGTGGAGTACACAGAGGAGCTGAAACTACAATGGACATCTCTGCAGACCTGGAAGAGCTTGCAGGAACAGATGTTGCTGTGGTATGTGCTGGAGCGAAATCCATCCTGGATATCGGTCTTACACTGGAATATCTGGAAACAAAGGGTGTGCCTGTATATGGTTACGGTACTGAAGAGCTTCCCGCTTTCTACACAAGAAAGAGCGGTTTCAAGGTGGATTACAGAATCGACGAGCCTAAGGAAATGGCAGAAGTGCTGAAGACCAAATGGGATCTTGGATTAAGCGGCGGTGCACTTATCGCGAATCCGATTCCTGAAGCGTACTCCATGGATGAGGCTTTCATCACAAAAGTGATCGAAGACGCGGTTTCCGAAGCGAAAGCCAAGGGAATCAAAGGAAAAGATACTACACCGTTTCTGCTTGCAAAGATAAAGGAAATCACCGGAGGAGACTCACTGGAGTCCAATATTCAGCTTGTATACAGCAATGCGAAAGTAGCGGCCCAGGTTGCAGTGGAATATATGAATCTGTAGTCCCTGTTTAATCCACGTTTAATGTTTATCTTATAAAATGACATCATAAACAATAAATGATTTGATTGGAGAAGATGAATTAATGGGTGGACAGAGCTTTATAGGGGCAATCATTACAATGTTCATACTCTTTCTCGTAGTTAGTTTTGCCATAACATTACTGCCCTACATTCTATTAGGGATTTTAATTTTGTATGTTTACAGAAAAATGATCAGACCTCTATTTGCTGGAAATAATCAAAGAGAGAATTTCAAGGAAAATAACTATTACAGAACGAATGTGGAAAAAGAGGAAGAACCGCCTGTTGTGAACCAGGTGAAGAGTGTTCATGATGATGTGTTCTTCCGGCAGGACCACAAAGTGGTTGATGTGGATTACGACGAAGAGGATAAATAAGAACGAATCTGTAGAAGAGATTGAGACGATGTTTCAGTCTCTTTTTTGTGGAAGTCTTATTTCTAAATTATGTGGAAACATGATAAGATAGATTAGGAATAATTTGTGAAGGGTGTAAACAGCTAAAATTCCGTGCAATTGGGTAAAAACGGTTCGTTAAATCCAAATAGTTGATTAAGGAGTTGCTGGAGAATGATCCTGGGGAATAGAGTCAGACTGTTTCCAACCAAAGAGCAGGAACAGAAGTTATGGCAGGCAGCAGGTACTGCAAGGTTTGTGTATAATTGGACACTTGCCAGGCAAGAAGAAAACCATCCAAATGGAGGCACGTTTATTTCTGATAATGAACTGTGGAAAGAGTTGACTATATTAAAGAAGACAGAACTTCAATGGCTTAATGACGTGCCAATATTGTAGCGAAACAGGCTGTTAAGGATGCTTGCTTCGCGTATAGAAGATTTTTCAAGGGGATCTCTGACAAGCCACGATTCAAGAGCAGGAGAAAGTCCAGGCATTGATGTTGGCGTGAAGGATCTGGCTATATGCTCCAACGGGATGACTTTTAGAAATATCAATAAAACAAGAATTGTAAAGCGACTCGAAAAAAGGCTGCGTAGATTACAACGCAGAGTATCTCGCAAATACTTGAAAAATAAAGAAGGAGGTAAGGTTGTCAAAACAGGTAATATTATAAAAATCGATAAGCAGATCAGATTACTTCACAGAAAATCAGCAAACATAAGAAGTAACCATACGCACCAGGCAACGAATAAGATCGCGAAAACCAAAGCAATGAAGAGTTGTCATGGAATCGCTCATTATAAAGGGAATGATGAAGAACAGGCATTTATCAGAAGCCATTGCCAAACAAGGTTTATACGAGTTTAAAAGACAGATGCGATATAAATGCGCATATAACGGCATGGAGTTTATTGAAGATAAATGGTATCCATCATCGAAGACTTGTAGCGAGTGTGGACATGTAAAACCAAAGCTTTCATTATCTGAAAGGACCATATCTGGGAAGAATGTGATTGTGTACTAGACAGAGGTTTCAATGCAAGTATCGATCTATCCAGATATGAAGCAGTAGTTTGATCACCTATAAGATACTGCTTCTATGCACCATTCGTTGTATGGGAATCTAAGCCCTAGGAGTGTTATATCAAACGAAAGTAGCCTTACAGCAAAATCGGGCACGTGGAACAGGGATTGAAACAGGATTTTTAGATTTTTATAAGTTTTTGGCAACGATTTCTTATGTACGATTATATCAAGGGAAAATACAAAGGCATTTTCAAAGACTACGTTTCCGTTGAAAATGGAGGCATTGGTTATAAGGTGTACACATCAGGAAATTCCATGGCCATGATGCCTGGAATAGATGAAGAAACTACGCTTTATCTCACACAGATTGTAAGAGAAGATTTTATAGGTTTATATGGATTTACGACCAGAGATGAGTTAGAATTATTTTCTATTCTGATTACGATCAATGGAGTGGGCGCAAAAGCCGCATTGTCGCTTTTATCAGCGAGCTCTCCGGAAAATCTGAAATTCGCCATAGTCAACGAGAACGAAGCTCTGCTGATCAAGGCACCTGGAATCGGAAAGAAGATTGCACAGAGACTGATTCTGGAGCTGAAGGGCAAACTGAAGATTGAAGATTTTTCAGGAATGGATGAAACTTCGAAAAAGAAAGCCATGACGGAAAATATCTCTAATGAAGCACTGGCTGCACTCATGACATTGGGTTATACAGAAAGAGAAGCGAAAACCGCTTTAAAACATGTGGAAGAAGATCAGAGTATTGAAAGCATCATCAAGGATGCACTGAAATATCTGATGAATTAGGTGGAAATAGAATGGATGAAAGAATTATAACTTCTGAATTTATGGAAGAAGATGTGCAAAGTGAATATTCTCTGCGTCCGCTGAAGCTGAGTGAGTACATCGGACAGGATAAGGTGAAGGATAATCTGAAGGTTTTCATCGAGGCGGCAAAGATTCGCGAAGAAGCCTTAGACCATGTCATACTGCACGGTCCTCCAGGGTTGGGTAAAACGACTTTAGCCAACATCATTGCCAGAGAGATGGGCGGAACACTGAAGATCACTTCAGGACCAGCCATTGAACGAGCAGGGGATCTTGCTTCGATTCTGACAACGATGAATGACAACGATGTTCTCTTCATTGACGAAATACATAGGCTTTCAAGAACGGTGGAAGAAATTCTATATCCTGCCATGGAAGACTATTCTCTTGACATTGTCATTGGAAAGGGCGCTCAGGCCAAATCCATCAGGCTTGATCTGAGCCACTTTACACTGATCGGTGCAACTACAAGAATAGGACTGCTGACATCCCCTTTGCGGGATCGTTTCGGTGTTCAGCTTTCCATGGAATACTACACCTATGAAGAGCTGGAGGAGATCATAACAAGAAGTGCAAGTATTCTTGATTTTGAAATCACCAATGAAGCAGCCTTGTGTATTGCAAGAAGGAGCAGAGGTACACCGAGAATCGCCAACAGGCTTCTTAAGCGAGTGAGAGATTTTTCTCAGGTGAAAGGAGAATCCGTCATAGACGAAAAGACAGCATTGTCCGCATTGAAATCTCTTGATGTGGATGATGAAGGATTTGATCGGATCGATAGAAAGATTCTCGATGCGATTGTTCATAATTTCAATGGAGGTCCTGTGGGGGCGGAGACGCTGTCCTATTTCATTGGGGAAGAACTGGATACCATTGTGGATGTCTATGAACCATATCTGCTTCAGAAAGGTTTTATTGTGAGAACGCCAAGAGGCAGAGTCGCAACAGACAGAACCTATGAACATCTGGGTGTGAAACGAAAAACAGATAGTCAGCAGACTATATTCTAGAAAAGAGGTTACATATTTGAGAGTAGAAGATTTTAATTTTGAATTGCCATTGGAACTCATCGCGCAGCATCCCCTGGAGGAAAGAGATCAGTCCAGGCTTCTGGTGGTGGATAAGAATACAGGGGACCTGGAACACAGGAAATTCCACAATATCCTGGATTATCTGAAAAAAGGGGATGTCATGGTGCTCAATGATACCAGAGTGATCCCGGCAAGACTTCTTGGCATGAAGGAGGAGACGGAAGGGAAGATCGAGTTTCTCCTTTTAAACAGGAAGAATCTGGATACATATGAGTGTCTTGCAAAACCGGGCAAGAGAGCCAGGGTAGGCGCGAAATTCACCTTTGGAGAAGGGCTTCTGAAAGCCGAGGTAATCGAAGTGCTGGACAACGGAAACAGAATCGTGCAGTTTCATTACGATGGCGTTTTTGAAGAAATACTGGACCGTCTAGGTGAAATGCCACTTCCACCTTACATCAAGGAAAAACTGGAAGACAAGGAGCGGTATCAGACGGTCTATTCAAAATCAGAGGGATCTGCAGCAGCACCTACAGCAGGTCTGCATTTCACGGAGAAGCTGCTGATGGAAATCAGAGAGCTTGGTGTGGAAATCGCATTTCTGACACTGCATGTGGGACTTGGCACCTTCAGACCTGTTAAGGTGGAATCGGTTGAAAATCATGACATGCATTCTGAATTCTACAGTTTAGATGCGCATAATGCGGAGATCATAAACAATGCCAAGCGAAAGGGAAACAGGGTGATTTCCGTAGGAACAACATCTACCAGAACGCTGGAAACCATAGCAGATGAAGATGGATTCGTGAAAGAGGATTCCGGTTATACGAAGATCTTCATTTATCCGGGATATCAGTTCAAATGCATTGACTGTCTGATCACGAATTTCCATCTTCCGGAATCTACATTAATTATGCTGGTCTCTGCACTGGCAGGAAAGGAAAATATCATGAATGCCTATGAGACTGCGGTAAAAGAGAAATACCGGTTCTTCAGTTTCGGTGATTCGATGTTTATTAAGGAATAAGTATGTACACATTATTAAAGAAAGAGAAAAGAGCAAGAAGAGGTCGTTTTGAAACACCTCATGGAACCATAGAAACACCGGTGTTCATGAATGTCGGAACACTAGGTGTGATAAAAGGAGCGGTTTCCTCAATGGACCTGAAGGAAATCGGGTGCCAGGTGGAACTGAGCAATACCTACCATCTGCACCTGAGACCGGGAGATAAGCTGGTCTATAAAATGGGAGGGCTTCATAAGTTCATGAACTGGGATGGCCCTATTCTGACGGATTCCGGAGGGTTCCAGGTCTTTTCTCTGGCAAAGATCAGAAAGATCAAAGAAGAAGGGGTCTATTTCAGTTCCCATATTGATGGTAGCCGAATCTTCATGGGTCCTGAAGAGTCCATGAGAATCCAGTCTCACCTGGGATCCACCATCGCCATGGCCTTTGATGAATGCATAGAGCTTCCTGCGGAGAGAGAATATGTGGAGCGTTCCGTTGAAAGAACCACAAGGTGGCTTGTGAGGTCAAAGAATGAAATCGATCGCCTGAATGCGCAGGAAAACACGATCAACAAAAAACAGATGCTGTTTGGCATCAATCAGGGCGGAACCTACGAAGATATCCGCATCAGACATGCACAAGAGATTGCAAAGATGGATCTGGACGGATATGCCATCGGTGGACTTGCGGTTGGTGAAACCCATGAAGAGATGTACCGAACACTTGATGCGGTAGTACCGCACCTTCCTGAAGACAAACCCATTTATCTCATGGGCGTCGGAACACCAGAAAACATTCTGGAATCTGTTGAAAGAGGCGTAGATTTTTTCGATTGCGTTCTACCGGCGAGAAATGGAAGACATGGCCATGTATTCACCGCAAGGGGGAAAATCAATCTCAACAACAAGCGTTTTGAAATGGATGAAAAGCCCATTGATGAAGGCTGCCAGTGCCCTGCCTGCAGAGACTACACAAGGGGCTATATCAGACATTTGTTCAAAGCGAAGGAAATGCTGGCTCTGAGACTCTGTGTGCTTCATAATCTGTATTTCTACAACAAGCTCATGGAGGATATCAGAACAGCCATTGATGAAGATCGGTTCCATGAATTCAAAGCGCAGAAGCTTGCAGAATGGTCCAGAGGGCAGGAACCTCATATTGAGAAATAGACGGGAAAAATCGGGAATTAATAAGATATAAGGATGAATTTCCAAATTTATCTTTCTTATTCATAAAAAATTCACTATAATAGTAGTATTAAACATTGGAGGCATAATAATGGAAAATATCATAAGACAGGTTTTACCAATTATCCTATTCCTTGGACTCATGTACTTCATGCTGTTTCTTCCAGAGAAGAAGAGAAAGACAGCGTTTCAGAAGATGATCAGTGAGCTGAAGGTGAACGATGAAGTTACGACAAGAGGGGGTATCATCGGAAAAATCGTAAAGCTGGATGAAGAAACGATAACCCTGGAAACTGGCGCTGACAGAGTGAAGATCAAGTTTGCGAAAAGTGCTGTGGCAGCAGTGAGAACTGGTGTTGCTGAATAGCCAGCTTTTCCAATTGAATATGAAAAGATCAGGGGCAGTGCTAAAGCTCTGCCCTTTGATTTGTGAAAATCCAATCGGCACTTAGATTATCAGAACAAAAAAACGGGTTAGTGAAATTATTGTTGAATAAAGCGCTAAATTAAACGGAGGTTATTTCATTATGAAGAAAAGAGGAAATATTACCATTTTCGTCATTATCTTATTAGTATTATCCTTTCTAGCCTATACAGGTATCAATGGATTGACACTTGGCAGTTACAGATTCAAATCCTTTGGAGAAGTGATCAACAGAGGGCTTGATCTTCAGGGCGGGGTATCCGTTGTGATGGAGGTTCAGACAGATTCACTGAAAGCGGAAGAGCTCTCTTCCATAAAAACGCTGCTGGACTCCAGAGTCAACAAGATCGGCGTAAGCGAGACAGTTTCCGTCACAGAAGGGGAGAAGAGAATCAGAATCGATATTCCTGGAGTATACAACTCCAGTGAAATCGTGACGAATCTTCAGACAACCGGAGAACTGACATTTGAAGATCCGGACGGAAATATCATACTGACAGGAAGTGATGTGACATCTGCATCAGCGATGCTGGATTCCACAAGCAAACCTGTGGTTTCTATGGTACTGAATGCAGTGGGTGCAGAGAAGTTCGAAGCAGCCACAACGGAATTCAGAGGAAAGCAGATCAGCATCAACATGGATGATGAGGTGCTTTCAGCGCCTATGGTCAATGATGTCATCACAGGTGGAGAAGCGATGATCACAGGTATGGCATCCGTTGAGGAAGCGCAGTATCTGGCTGGAATCATCAATTCCGGAGCACTTCCATATCCTGTAGAAGCAATCCAGGTGAAGACTGTAGGTCCAAGCCTCGGTGCTGGTGTCATGGGAGATGTAATGAGAGCATCTGCCATCGGGTTATCACTGGTTGTAGTCTACATGCTTCTGAAATATAGAAGACCAGGGTTCCTGGCTTCTGTAGCACTGGGATTCTATGTATGGCTGCTGCTGTTCGTGTTCTATGGAATCAATGCGACACTATCCTTGGCGGGTATTGCCGGATTCCTGCTCACCATCGGTATGGCGGTGGATGCGAATGTGCTGATTTTCGAAAGAATCAAAGAAGAACTTCGCGGAACAAGCAATATCCATAAAGCAATTGAAGGTGGTTTCTCCAATGCCATGAGTTCAATCATAGATGCGAACATCACCACAATCATTGCCGGACTTGTCTTATACTTTGTAGGGTCAGGTTCCGTAAAAGGATTTGCACTCACACTCATGATCGGTATCGTGATATCACTATTCTCTGCACTATTCATAACCAAGCACTTGATGTGGCTGGGATTAAGAATGGGCTTCCTGTCAAAACCTAAGGATTTCGGTGTATCTGATCAGATCAGAGAGAGAAAGATCGATTTCATATCCGGTGCAAAAGTATGGAGAATCCTTGCAGCTGCTGTACTGGCAGTAGGATTATTCTTCATAGGTACTCAGGGGCTGAATCTTGGACTCGATTTTGCAGGTGGAACAAGACTTGTCATGGAAGTCGGAGAAGACTTTGATAAAGCGGAAATGGATGAAATCGTAAAAGTCTATGATGCCAATGCAGTGACACAGAAAGTGGATGGGACACAGATTGAAGTCAGAAGCCAGGCTCTTTCCACGGATACCATCGATGATCTGGTGAACAACATCAAGGAAGACTATTCTCTGGAGGATGACAGCATTATCACTCTGGACGAAATCGGTGCTTCCGTAGGGAAGGAACTGACCGAAGGCGGAATAAAGGCAGTGATTCTGGCAGCAGTCTTCATGCTTGTCTACATTTCACTGAGATTCAAAAAGAATTACGGATTCGCTGCAATCACAGCGCTGGTCCACGATATCATATTCCTTGTGGCAGTATATGCAGTGCTGAGAATTTCAGTCAACACACCATTCATTGCAGCGGTTCTCACAATCCTGGGTTATTCAATCAATGATACCATCGTTGTATTTGACCGACTGAGAGAAAACAAGAACCTGCATCCTGGAATCAGTTCAAGAGCACTCGTGAACATGTCCATGAATGATGCGTTCACCAGATCTGTAGGAACATTGCTGACTACGTTATTCACAATTCTGTCAGTAGCCATATTTGTACCTCAGATCAGAGACTTCGCACTTCCGATCTCCATCGGTGTTGTAGTAGGCGGATTATCCACCTTCTTCATCGCAGGACCAATGTGGATTTACCTGGAAGACAGAGCGCGAAAGAGAAAGTAATACTGTAATCAGATCAGTTGAAGTAAGGCTGCTTGAATGGGCAGCCTTATATTTATTTTGTATCGCTAATGTTCACGGTTTCGTTGTGGTGCGCAAGGATTTGTATTATAATAAGAATTGTTTCAACAGGTGAGGGATGCGTATGGTGACTACATATTTAAGGGCGATATTCAAGGGTGCAGATGCAATCAGTACGCCGAAATATACCCATAAGACTATTTTCAGAATAATGAAGGCAGTTAACAATCGAGAGAAGATCCTCATATATGGAAGAGGGAACCGCGAAGGGATCTGTAGTATCGCTACGCTGATTCTTGTGCTCAGATATTTCAATGCAGACTTTGACTATTTTCTGATCCCGAAGGGAGGGAATCGTGAGAGTCTTATTGCTGATGCTAAAACCCACCTCAACTTCTTCAACCCTGGTGTCATGCTTTCATTAAATGAGACCTTTACCGAAAGTGTCCATGACGCACTGGAAGACTGTGATACGGATCTTGTGTCCATCGGACACGGGGAAGATCAGATCACATACGGATTCAGTTCGGGGGATGATACGCTGCTCAAGAATGTTTTTGTCTTTGCGAAAGACTTGTCGATTAATTACGACACTAGGAACATTTTCAGATACATCGACCTGGTCTACCTCGGATCTGATGAGGAAGATGTCGATGAAGATGAAGTTCTAAATATGGGGCTCAATCGGCTGAAGATATCAACCAATTATGGCATAGAATCACTGAAAAGACTGAAACCCTGTGATGAGAAGGATCTCAGAAAACTGATCACACCCAAAGAGAACCCCTGGTCCATGGTGGATAATGCACGTATAATCATAGAACTGCTTACTACAGAAGATACGAATCGGGCAGAACAAATTGCCAAGTATCTTATCAATAGTTAAAATAGAAAGTAACTTTGGAGGTTAACATGGATTTTAAAGAAAAGATTGCCATCATTGAGGATTTCCCTAAAAAAGGAATCAGTTTCAAGGACATCACCCCCCTTATTGGTGACGGAGCGGCTTTTAAGGAGCTTATTGACACCATGGCTGAAAAACTGAGAGCAGAGGGTGTGGATTATATTGCGGGTCCTGAAGCCAGAGGCTTCATATTCGGAGTACCTCTCGCCTATGCGCTGGGAGTCGGTTTCATTCCAATCCGTAAGCCGGGCAAACTGCCACAGGAAACAGTTTCCATCACATACGACCTGGAATACGGTTCTGACACTCTTGAAATTCACAAGAACGCATTCAGAAAAGGTGACAGAGTCGCTTTGGTGGATGATCTTCTTGCTACAGGAGGGACCATATCCGCGTGTGCAAAACTGATTGAAATGGCCGGCGGTGAAGTGGTTTCAGTCGATTTCATGATCGAACTGACGGAACTTCATGGTAGAGATAAGCTGGATGGATACAATGTCAATTCCATGGTTCAGTACGATATATAGACAAGTTTTTAAAGATAAAATATAATGATTGAAAAGGCTGGTGATATACCAGCCTATACGTTATTCATAGATGTTTATTTGTGATGGAAATGAGGAAGACAAATGCTGTACGATTTAATGAAAAAGATTGATAAAGCAGGCAATATTAACAAGGAACTTGTTATAAAAGCATATAATCTGGCTGCAGAAGCTCATGGTGACCAAAGAAGAATTTCAGGAGAGCCTTATGTGACTCATCCTGTGGAGGTCGCATCCATTTTAGTGGATATGGGCATGGATACGAATACTGTTGTAGCCGGGCTTCTTCATGATGTCATCGAAGATACGAAGTATACATATGAAGAAATCAGCGAGATTTTCAACGAAGAGATCGCTGAGCTTGTGGATGGCGTGACAAAGCTTGGTAAGATCAAATACAAGTCCAAGGAAGAAGAGCAGGCTGACAATGTCAGAAAGATGCTTCTTGCCATGGCAAAGGACATCAGAGTCATTCTGATCAAACTGGCGGATCGCCTTCACAATATGAGAACACTGAGATACATGCAGCCGGAAAAGCAGAAGGAAAAATCCAAGGAAACCTTTGATATCTACGCTCCACTGGCTCATAGATTAGGGATGTTCCGGATCAAATGGGAACTGGAAGATCTAGCCTTCCGATATATGTATCCTACCGAGTATTACGATCTGGTCAATCAGATCGCTGAGAAGAGAAAGGAACGTGAATCCTATATCTCCATGATCATGGACGACATTGTAGACAAGCTGAAAAATGCAAGTATTGAATGTGACATCGATGGCAGGCCGAAGCATTTCTATTCCATCTACAAGAAGATGATGGCGCAGAACAAGAATATCGATCAGATTTTCGACCTGACAGCAATCAGAGTGCTGGTGGATTCCATCAAGGACTGCTATGCGGCACTTGGGATTGTTCACACCATCTACAAACCGATTCCAGGAAGATTCAAGGACTATATCGCCATGCCGAAGCCGAATATGTATCAGAGTCTTCATACAACAGTGATCGGACCCCAAGGGAAACCTTTTGAAATCCAGATCAGGACCTATGATATGCACAGAGTTGCAGAATACGGAATCGCTGCCCATTGGAAATATAAGGAAACAGGTTCTTCCAAGGAAGCTCCTAAGGATAATATGGACCAGAAACTCATCTGGCTCAGAGATATGCTGGAGTGGCAGAAGGAAACATCCGATGCTGAAGAATTTATGGAAGCATTTAAAATCGATCTTTTCGGAGATGAAATCTTTGTGTTTACGCCAAAAGGGGAAGTGATCAATCTTCCGAATAAAGCGACTCCCATTGATTTTGCCTATAGAATTCATACGGACGTGGGGAATCGTACCATTGGAGCAAAGGTCAATGGGAATATGGTAACACTGGATTATAAACTCGCCACCGGAGAAATTGTGGAAATCATCACTTCCTCAAAACCAAAGGGTCCGAATATCGACTGGTTGAACATAGCAACTTCCAATCAGGCAAAGACGAAGATCAAAGCATGGTTCAAGAAAGAGAAGCGAGAAGAGAATATTCAGAGAGGAAAAGAACTCCTTGAAAAAGAAGCAAAAAAACAGGACAGAAACTTTGCGGATATCGCAAAGGGAGAAATGCTGGATAAACTCATCAGAAGATACCACGGGAACAATATTGATGATCTCTACGTTGTTGTCGGTGCAAGCCAGGTGCTTCCTTCCACGATTGTTACAGCGCTGAAGGATGTCCTGGAGGAAGAAAAGAAAGCGAAAATCAATGAAGACAACAAAGCTTCTCTTCTAGAAGCAGAAAAAATGATTGATGCGCAGAGAAAGAAAGAGAAAGCCAAGAAAAAGTCATATTTCGGTGTTGTGGTTTCAGGGATGAGCAATGTGCAGGTGAGATTCGCAAAATGCTGCAATCCTGTGCCTGGAGATGAAATCATCGGGTTCATCACGAACTTCAGAGGGATCAGTATCCACAGAGCGGACTGCTCCAACATCGAAACCATGAAGAACGACAAGACCCATCGAATAGTGGATGTTCAGTGGGAAAAGGAGAGTCAGGAACTCTACAGTGCGCGGGTTCAGATTCATGCCATGGACAGGCCGAATCTGGTGTCTGATATCATATCACTTGTGAATGAACTGAAAATTCCACTGAATGCGATGAATGTGGAAACAAGAAAAGATAAATCAGCCGTGATCCATCTGTCTTTACTGATCAAAGATGTGAATCTGCTGGAAGAATGTCTAAAGAGATTAAGAAAACTGTCCAGTGTTACGGATGCGTTCCGAACGGGCAATGTGTAGGTGATAGTATGCGAGCAGTTGTACAAAGAGTATTATCTTCAGAGGTAATTGTAAATGGAGAAACTGTAGGCAGGATCGGTAAGGGGTTTAATGTCCTTCTGGGGATCAAAGATGATGATACCCGGGAGGACATGACTTATATCGAAGAAAAGCTGAAAGGGCTTCGTGTTTTTGAAGATTCGGAAGGAAAAATGAACCTGGCGCTTCAAGAAGTGCAGGGAGAGATTCTTCTGATTTCACAGTTCACCCTATATGGTGATGCGAGAAAAGGAAGAAGACCCAGTTTTATTCAGGCTGCCAAGGGGGAACAGGCGGAAGAAATCTACGATACTCTGGTAAAGAATCTGCGAGACAGCGGATATCATACGGAGACGGGGGTTTTCGGAGCGGAGATGAAGGTGCTCATCGAAAATGATGGGCCTGTTACAATTCTTCTGGATAGCAGGAAGAATTTCTAGTGTGAAGGGAGGACTTATGCAGATTAATAAACTTGTTTTAGGTGCGTATCAGGAAAATGCATACATCGTGATCGATGATGATTCGAAAGATGCGCTGATCATTGATCCAGGGGATGAAGGGGAAGAACTGGTAAAACATCTCCGGAAAATGAACATCAATCTGAAATATATTTTACTGACCCATGGCCATATCGATCATGTAGGAGCTGTGGATGCGGTTCGGGATGCCTTTGAAATTCCTGTGTATATTTCGGAAACAGATATGAAATACATCGAGCAGAGAAAGATGGCTTTCGGGAAAATGAGAAGAGCCGATTTTTTTCTGAAGGAGGGAGATGACTTCAGTTTTGCAGGAAAGAAGATCAGGATATTGGAAACGCCAGGACATAGCAAGGGGAGTCTGAGCTTTCTCATCGAAGGCATTCTTTTTTCAGGAGATGTTCTGTTCCAGAATTCTGTAGGGAGAACGGATCTTCCCGGCGGGAACATGGAAGAGCTATTAAGGTCCATCAAGGAAAAACTCATGAAGCTGCCTGAAAGTACAAGAGTCATGCCGGGACATGGTCCTGAAACGACCTTGGGCATGGAAAAGTCCTTCAACGGTTATTTAAGATAGGGGAAGAGATGATAAAAGTTAGAAGCAACAATTCCCTGCGATATCATGTATATCATATAGTCACTCTGTTTTATCCTGCCGGAAAGATCGAATATCTGGATGAAGCGGATCTTTCAGAAGCCGATATTGTTGTCACAGTAGAGGAGGAAGTGCTCACGGTTCGTTTCTTCGCTACGCTTACAGTGCATGACTATCCGGATCGGAATCTGAACATCATGAGACGGGTGCTTTTTAAGCTGCTGGAAATCAAAACGGAGAAGCACCTTCCCTGGGGCATCCTCATCGGAATCCGCCCCTCGAAGATCGTGAGAGAACTCATTGAAAAGAACCAGACGAAGGAAGAAATTACAGCTTTCCTCCAGAAAGAATATCTGGCGGACCGTGAAAAGATCGAGCTGGCCTATGAAGTGGCCCTGAAGGAATCGGATCTTCTGAAGAAGGTGGACACGGAGCACTCTGTGGATATTTACATAGGGATGCCCTTCTGTCCATCCAGGTGCTTATACTGTTCTTTCGCCTCCAATGTATACAGGGGCAATCAGTATAAAGATGAGTATCTGAAACTTTTAAAGATGGAAATGATGCAGATTCGAGACTATATTGATGACAAAGAGCTGAAGATCAATAATGTATACTTCGGTGGAGGTACCCCTACAGCGGTCTCAGAGGACGAATTTGAGGAAATGATGCAGTGCATTGATGATTGCTTCGTCCGTGGCAGAAACCTCCTGGAGTTCACTGTGGAAGCCGGTAGAGTGGACAGCATCACGAAAGAGAAGCTGCTGAGTATGAAAAGACATCACACTACAAGGATCTCCATCAATCCGCAGACGATGAATGACGATACGCTCAGGCTCATCGGCCGCAATCATGATCATCAAAAGGTTGTGGAGATATTTCATTTGGCAAGGAGCCTGGGTTTTGATAATATTAATATGGACATGATTCTTGGTCTGCCGGAAGAATCGCTGCAGGATGTGGAGAGAACCATTGAAGCGGTCAGAGACCTTTCTCCAGAGAGCATCACGGTCCATGGACTTGCTCTGAAAAGAGCATCCAGACTGTACGAAGACTTTCTGATGGAAAAGAAATACGCACTGCCCAGGCAGGATGAAATGAACCTCATGTATCAGAAGACGGATGAGATGGCAAGATCTCTCGGACAGAAGCCGTACTACATGTACCGGCAGAAGAACATGGTCGGGAATCTAGAGAATGTCGGCTATGCGAAAGAAGGAATGGAAAACCTTTATAACATGGTCATGATCGAAGAGGTTAAAACGATCATTGCTGTTGGCGCAGACGGCGTAACGAAAAAAGTGAAGGACGGCGTCATCGAACGTTTCGCCAACTTCAAAGGACTTAATGACTATACAGAGAGATTTCAGGAAATGATGGAGAAGAAAATGAAGTTCCTGATGGAATAAGGAGGAGAAAGTATGGACTTGCAGGCACCCAAGGGTACCAAAGATATGCTGCCTATGGAAGCGTACAAATGGCATTATATTGAAGAACATCTGAAAGCGATCGCCCATGAATACGGGTTCAGAGAAATCAGAACACCTATGTTTGAAAGCACAGAGCTTTTCACACGTGGAGTAGGTGAAACCACGGACGTTGTACAGAAGGAAATGTATACATTTCTTGATAAAGGAGAACGAAGTATCACGCTCAAAGCGGAGGGGACTGCTCCTGCGGTAAGAGCATTTGTGGAATCGTCTATGTATGCGGATGCGCAGCCGACGAAGCTTTATTATTTCACACCTGTATTCAGGTATGAAAATGTACAGAAGGGAAGGCTCAGGCAGCACCATCAGTTCGGTGTCGAACTGTTCGGAAGTGAGGAGCCTTCTGCAGATGCCGAAGTCATCTCCATCGCTATGAGCGCTTTCGAGGAACTGGGAATCAATGGACTGACACTGAAGATCAATTCCATCGGTCATCCTGAGTGCAGAACAGACTACAATAAGCGGCTCAAAGAGTTCCTGACCCCACACTATGAGGACCTCTGCCCTGTATGCAAGGAAAGATTCCATAAGAATCCCATGAGAATTCTGGACTGCAAGGAGAAAAGCTGTCAGCTGATCGTCAAGGAGGCTCCGCTTATTCTGGATCACATCTGCGAAGACTGCAATGACCACTTCACAAAACTCAGAAAGTATCTTGAAGCCATGGAGATTCCCTATGAAGTGGATAAAGGAATCGTAAGAGGGCTGGATTACTATTCCAAAACGGTTTTTGAAATCGTCAATAAAGATATTACAGTCTGTGGTGGAGGGCGATATGATTATCTGATCGAAGAAATCGGAGGTCCGAAGATGCCTGCAGTCGGATTCGGGTTAGGACTTGAGAGACTGCTCATGACCATGGCTGATGAAGGCGTGGAGATTCCAGAACCAGTACGTTTTGACATCTTTATTGCGTCCATGGGAGAGGAAGCGGCTTTAAAGGCAGCTTCTGTTGCACATCAGCTTCGAAAGAAGGGGCTGAAGGTGGACATTGACCACATGGGTAAAAAGCTGAAGGCACAGATGAAATATGCCAATAAAATCGGATCCAGGTTCACTATGATTCTTGGTGAAGATGAACTGGCGAACAATACAGCTTCCCTGAAGAATATGGAAAGCGGTGAACAAGTCGAAGTGAAGCTGTCTGCTGAAGAAATCATGCAGATGGTAAAAAGAGGTGAATGATAAATGGGTGAAATGTTAGGCCAATCAAGAAGAACACATATGGCGGGTCTTGTGGATGAGAAGTTCATCGGACAGGAAGTCATCGTTACCGGATGGGTAGCAAAGAGAAGAAATCTGGGATCACTTATTTTCTGTGATGTCCGAGATACAGAAGGGATTCTTCAGGTTGTATTCAGAGAAGAAGACTCCAAGGAAGCATATGAAAAAGCGGACAGACTGAGAAATGAATTCTGCATCCTTGTAAGAGGTACAGTGGAAAGAAGAGAATCCGTCAATGACAGCATTCCTACCGGCCAGGTGGAACTCATTGCCAAGGAGCTTAAAATTCTGTCTGAATCCGAGACGCCACCAATCTACATCAAGGAGAATCTGGATGCTGCAGAAAGTGTAAGACTGAAATACAGATATCTCGATCTGAGAAGACCGGACATGCAGAAAATATTCAAGATCAGAAGCAAAGCCTATATCTCCATCAGAAACTTCATGGATGGAGAAGGTTTCCTGGAAGTGGAGACACCGATTCTCAATAAGAGCACACCAGAAGGCGCAAGAGATTATCTGGTACCATCAAGAAATTATCCTGGAAGCTTTTACGCACTGCCGCAAAGTCCTCAGATCTTCAAGCAGCTGCTTATGGTTTCCGGTTTCGACAAGTATTTCCAGATTGCCAAATGTTTCAGAGATGAGGATCTAAGAGCCAACAGGCAGCCGGAATTCACTCAGATCGATATCGAAATGAGCTTCATAGGTGTGGAAGATATCATAGATCTCAATGAAAGACTTGTACAGAGAGTGTTCAAGGAGGTTCTGGATAAGGATGTGGTACTTCCTTTTGAAAGACTCACCTACAAAGACGCCATGGAAAGATTCGGATCAGACAAGCCTGATCTCAGATTTGGAATGGAACTGAAGAATCTCACTGACCTTGTAAAGAATTCCGAATTCGCGGTGTTCAAAAACGCCATAGAGCAAAATGGAAGTGTAAGAGCCATTACACTAACAGGCGGGGCATCCATGGGCAGAAAGGACATCGACCGTCTGGGAGAGTTCGTGAAGACCTACAGAGCAAAAGGACTTGCATACATTCAGCTGAAGGAAGAAGGCCTGAAGTCTCCTTTATCCAAATTCCTCAGTGATGAAGAGTTCAGTGCAGTCATTGAAAGAACAGAAGCTAAGACCGGAGATGTGATTTTCATCGTTGCGGATAAAGATGAAGTGGTCTTCCAGTCCTTGGGTGCACTGAGACTGGAACTGGCTAAGAAATACAATCTCCTAGAAGGCGCGGAAGCGTTCAAGTTCGCATGGGTGACAGAATTCCCGCTGCTTGAAAGAGATGAGGAAGCTGGAAGGTTTGTAGCACTTCACCATCCATTCACAAGTCCTATGGAAGAAGATCTCCACCTGCTGGAGACAGATCCTGGTGCTGTCAGAGCCAAGGCATACGATATGGTGCTTAATGGTGAGGAACTGGGTGGTGGATCCATCAGAATCCACGATTCGAAGCTTCAGGAAAAGATGTTCTCCTTACTGGGATTCAGTAAAGAAGAAGCCTGGGAGAGATTCGGGTTCCTTCTGGAAGCCTTCAAGTATGGTCCACCACCACATGGCGGACTGGCATTTGGTATGGACAGGCTAGTCATGTTCCTTGCAGGTACGGACAACATAAAGGATGTCATCGCATTCCCTAAGAACCAGAACGCATATGATCCGATGTCCGAAGCGCCAAATACGGTGGATCCAGTTCAGCTGATGGAATTAGGAATTGGTATAGTCAAGAAAACAGAAGAATAGAGCTCTGACTGAATAAGAAAGAGTATAGATACAGCTGTCTGCAGAACTGTGACAGCTGTATTTTTTGGGTGGAGATTTTTGAATATTCACATAGTGATTAAGAAATTCTAAAATTTGAAGTTTAAATACTGGTAAATAGTACGAGATTTTCAATCATCACTTTAATTTTAAACGATTTCATATTATTATAGAATTATCAGGAGGTATAATATGATAACGATAGAAAATGGGAAACTGACAATAGAAGAATTTATAAAGGTGGCCAGAGACAAGGAAACTCTAACGCTCAGTGGAGACACAAGACAGAGGATCTTGGCGTCCAGAAAAATGCTGGAAAAAGCGGCTGCTGGAACACAGGCTGTCTACGGCGTAAACACGGGATTCGGAAAATTCTCTGAAGTGAAGATCGGGAAAAGCGAACTGAAGACACTGCAGAGGAATCTCATCATCTCGCATGCCTGCGGGATCGGGAATCCCATGAGGACCGAAGAGGTGCGGGGACTGATGCTTCTTAGAATCAACGCACTGGCAAGAGGCTACTCAGGCATCCGGCTGGAAACAGTGGAGACACTGAAGGAAATGCTCAACAAGGGCGTGCATCCTGTGATACCGGAAAAAGGTTCTTTAGGTGCGTCAGGGGATCTGGCTCCTCTGGCACATATGGTGCTGACACTGATCGGAGAAGGAGAAGCTGAATACAATGGGCATTCAATTCCTTCTAGAGAAGCGATGGAACGGGCTGGAATCACCCCAGTTGAACTGGAAGCCAAAGAAGGTCTTGCCCTGATCAATGGAACCCAGGCGCTTACTTCCATAGGTGCCCTTGCATTTTATGATGCTTCTCGTGCCTTGAAAACAGCAAATCTCTCTGCAGCATTGTCCATGGAAGCCCTAAGAAGCATCACCACTGCATTTGATGCAAGGCTTCATGAAGTGAGAGGCCATAAAGGTCAGATGGACATCGCCAGAGAGATTCTTGAACTTCTGGAAGGATCCTCACTTGTTACGAAGCAGAATGATATCAGAGTACAGGATGCCTATTCCATCCGATGTATTCCTCAGGTTCATGGAGCCATCAAAGATACGCTGGATTATGCCTTGGACAAGATCACGATTGAAATGAATGCTGTGACGGATAATCCGATTGTTCTGAACGAAGACGAAATCTATTCCGGAGGAAACTTCCATGGAGAACCCATGGCCCTTCTGTTTGATTATCTCGCCATCGCTGTGAGTGAACTTGGGAACATCTCAGAGAGAAGACTGGAGAGACTTGTGAATTATCAGCTCAATGACCTGCCAGCCTTTCTGGCACCGTCTGGAGGACTCAATTCAGGCTTCATGATCTCCCAGTACAGTGCGGCAGCTCTGGTTTCAGAGAACAAGGTGCTGTCTCATCCGGCATCCGTGGACTCGATTCCATCATCTGCCAATCAGGAGGATCATGTATCCATGGGAAACACAGCTGCCAGAAAATTAAGGGACATCGTTGAAAATACCAGACGTGTACTGTCGATTGAAGCGTTTGCAGCCTGTCAGGCCATTGATTTCCGTGAAGACGTGAAACTGGGCAAAGAAACGTCGAAAATCTACAATAAGATCAGAGAAGGGGTTCCATTTATTGAAGAAGATGTGATTATGTATGAGCAGATGAACAAGGTTTATGATATATTAGACTCATACATATAGGAATTATAGTCAATAAATCTGTTTCATGTTAATAATATGATAATGTTTAATTAATATCTCGTGAGAACCATGAAATTGTATTCTATAAGGTCTAAAATATTATATAAGAGGTGAAAATATGTTAAGAGAATTAACCATTAATGATTTTACCAATGTATTAGGAGAAGGAAAGGCAACTCCAGGCGGAGGAGCTGCAGCGGCATTAAGTGCATCTTTGGCAGCAGCCCTGACGTCCATGGTCTTTAATCTAACTATTGACAAGAAAGCTGCAAAAGATTATCCGGAATCCGTCATCAGATCCATGAAAGATGCAAGAGAAGCTACAGATCGTTTCAGAAACAGATATCTGGAGCTTATGGTGAATGACGCCGAATCTTTTGATGGACTCATGGCTGCATTCTCTTTACCAAAGGAAACGGAAGAGGAGAAAATACTGAGAAAGAGCAAGATTGATTCCGCAAAGGAACGTGTTCTGGAAATTCCTTATCAGCTGGTCAAAGAATCCTTTGACATGTATGAGGCACTGAAGATTGCCACAGAGTATGGAAACAAAAATGCCATATCCGATGCCGGTGTTGCTGCAATTCTTATACACAGCGCCATTGAAGGGGCTGCGCTTAATGTTTTCATCAATCTGGCCGGGTCAGAAGTGAATGAGGAAAACATCAGTCTGAAAGCTCAGACAGATGAGTATGTTGAAAAATCAAAGAATCTCAAAGAAGATATCGTAGCTATTGTTATTGATAAGATCTATGGTCGTCAATAATTATAATAGTTATAATATGTTTACAAATTAGACATGTTTATCCCTTGTAAATTGTTTCTGGTTGATGTATTATAAAGATACAGTAAATGATAATCATTACAATTTAAAACTAATTACAAATTATGGAGGTAAAAAATGGCTAAAGGAAATTTAGAAAAGAAACTCAATCAGTATGTTGCAGATTTAATGGTGGCTTATACCAAGCTTCACAATGTTCATTGGTATGTGGAAGGAAAACAGTTCCATGCAATGCACGAACTATTTGAAATGTACTATGATAAGGTCACGGAAGATATGGATGTGGTAGCTGAAAGAATGCTTCAGCTGGACATGAAACCGGTAGCCAGTTTAAAAGGCGCGCTGGAAATCACAAAGATTGAAGAAAGAGAAGAAAGATTCGGTAAGGATCTTGAATTCGTCGAGATCGTGAACAAGGACTTTGAATATCTTCTGAAACTGACCCTTGAAGTGAAAAAGGAAGCGGAAGAAGCTGGAGACGATCCTACAGTGGATATCATGAATGAGTTCACTGCATATTATCAGAAGCAGCTATGGATGATCAAAGCAACTTTAGCTTAGGTTCAGCTATAGCTGAACAAGATTCAGAAGGTGTGGATAAAATATCATAAATCCACAAAGAATCAAGTTATATTCAGCCTAAGCTAACGCAATGCAATTAAAAACGGAGGATGATGAATTTAATGACAAATCTTGAAAAGAAACTCAATCAGTATGTGGCAGATCTTATGGTGGCCTACACAAAGCTTCATAATGTGCACTGGTATGTACAGGGTAAGCAGTTCCACAGAATGCACGAACTATTCGAAGCATATTACGACAAGGTCACAGAAGACATGGATGAAGTTGCTGAAAGAATGCTGCAGCTGGACATGAAGCCTGTCGCAAGCCTTAAGGGTGCACTGGAGATCGCTAAAATCGAAGAAAGAAGCGAAGAATATGCGAAAGATATCGATTTAGTGAAAATCGTGAAAAAGGATTTTGAATATCTTCTTAAGACAACACTTGAAGTGAAGGAAGAAGCGGAAAAGGCTGGAGATGATCCTACAGTGGATATCATGAATGAATTCACAGCATACTATCAGAAGGAACTCTGGATGCTGAATTCCACATTAGCTTAATATGTTAATCAAGACCCCTCAGATTTCTGGGGGGTCTGTTTTTGGCTGAATCGTCATGAGAAGAGGGTTTTCTTTTTGAGCACCTTGATAAATTACCCATACATCTGTATAATTGAAAAGATGTAAATGAATGTAATAAAGTGAGGAATAAGAATGAAATTAGGAATAGTAGGGTTGCCCAATGTCGGCAAAAGTACATTGTTCAATGCGATTACAAAAGCCGGAATTGAAGCTGCAAATTATCCTTTTGCAACGATAGAGCCGAATATCGGAGTTGTTTCCGTCCCGGATGAAAGACTGGATCATCTCGAGAAGCTGTATAATTCAAAGAAGAAGGTCTTTGCTCATGTGGAATTCTATGATATTGCAGGCCTTGTTAAAGGTGCATCACAGGGAGAAGGTCTTGGAAATAAATTTCTGAGCCACATCCGAGAAGTGGAAGCGATCATTCATGTGGTCAGATGTTTTGAGAATGATAATATTGTGCATGTTGAGGGGAGCGTGGATCCCCTGAGAGATATTGAAACCATCAATCTTGAACTGATTTTCTCCGATCTTGAAACGCTGGAGAAGAGAATGGATAAGGCGATGAAGCTGAAACGTTCAGGAGACAAGACCGCGCAGGCTGAATATGATCTCATGGAAAGAATCAAAGCCCATCTGGAATCAGGAAATCCGGTTCGAACCTTCGAAGCGGAGGAAGAGGAGAAAGAAGTGATCAGAGGACTGTTTCTTCTGACCTCCAAGGACGTTCTCTATGCGGCCAACATCTCTGAGGAAGATCTCATGTCAGGAGAAGAGAACGAGATGGTGAAAAAAGTGAAAGAACATGCAGAGAAGGAACATTCCGGACTTGTTACCATCTGTGCCAGACTGGAAGAAGAACTTTCAGGACTGGAAGAGGATGAGAAGATCGAAATGCTTGCTGAATACGGCATCAAGGAAACCGGACTGGACCGCCTGATCAAGGAAAGCTACAGACTACTCGGTCTCATGAGTTTTCTGACAGCAGGACCTCAGGAAGTAAGAGCGTGGACCATAAAAGTGGGCACAAAAGCGCCTGTTGCTGCCGGCAAGATCCATTCGGATATACAGAGAGGATTCATAAGAGCGGAAGTCATCTCCTATGATGCCTTGATGGAATCTGGTTCAGAAGCCCATGCCAAGGAAAAAGGGCTTTATAGAATCGAGGGAAAAGAATATATCATGCGTGAAGGTGATGTGGTCAACTTCAGATTCAACGTGTAAAGAGTTCAATCTCCATACTGTAGTGGTATGGAGATTTTCTTTTTGCAAACATTATCTTTTTAGCATTCCTTTTGCTATACTTAGAGTATATTGTTTATTTATTATCCGGAATTCAGAAATAGAATTGGAGGTCCATGATGCCTGTTAGATTCGAGAAAATGAGTGTATCAAAATTCATACTGATGCTGGTGGCGATTTTTGCGATTCTTATCGTATCTGTAGCAGCTGCGTCTTTCACGGGAGGATCAGCGTATTTCGTTTATTTCATACAGATACTTTTTTATATACTAATGTTCATAGGGTTTTATTATCTGGGACTGACGCGAAGAGAACGGAAACTGCTTCTGGCAAAAGGAGTAGAGAAAAAGCCTCTTCATCTTGCAGTCGTTCCTTTTCTTGTGGGAGGTCTTGTGACTTTCTTGTATGTACTGGCGCTGCAGCAGTGGCTTCCAGGATTATACGAATCGTATATGGAAGCTGCTGAGCAGATGCAGGGAGTCTCACTTTATTCAGATCCCCTTGAGCTGGTGCTGATGTTCATATCCGTTGTGATATTAGCGCCGATTGTGGAAGAGATTGTGTTCAGAGGCATCTTTTTCAATCTGCTCAACAAGAAGAGGAGTACATTGACTGCGATGATCGTATCCTCTCTGGTCTTCGGATTTCTTCATGCTGAAACCATGGTTCCAACAGCAGTTATAGGATTTGTTCTCTGCTTCATCTATCACAGAACAGGGAGTCTTCTCCTTGTGATGGCTGGCCATATGGTGAACAACCTTATAGCATTCTCACTGCCGCTGTTCATTGGAGATGCGGATCCTTCCGGTATGGGATTGGAAGTCCTCGGAGGCATTCTGGTACTGTTTTACATTGCAGCATCCATCTATTTTATTTCCTATGTTGTGAAAAACAGGGGCTTTCTTGCCTATGACGGTCCCATGCATCGAGCCGCTGGAGTGAAATCAGCGTACCGAAAAGACCATGAGACTTCAGAAAGGAAGATCCCACTGGAGGGTCAGAAGATCATAGATATCTCAAAAGCGCTTGTGGATGGCATGCCTGTTTATCCGGGGGACCCCGAAGTGGAGATCAGAGAAGTGCGTAGCATTTCCCAGGAGGGCTATGCCGTAAGAAGTATCCAGATGAACACACATGCATCAACACATATGGATTTTCCCAGTCATTTCATTGAAAACGGTGGAACCCAGGATGATGTGGATCTGAATCTTTTATATGGAGAAGTGAGGGTGGCTGAAACCTCTTCTGAATTTCTTCCTGAGGGAACAGTGAGAGTAATCTTCAAAGATGGTTATATTGCGAAAGAAAGGGCACAGGCGCTTATTGAAGGTGGAATAAAAGTGGTGGGAACGGCCCTCGATTCCATTGAAGAAGGTGAGCCTTACGAAGTACATAAAATGCTTTTGAAAAGTGGTATAATTATTCTTGAAAACCTGAATCTGAGTCATGTGGCATGTGGCAGATATACTTTAAGCGCATTCCCGTTGAAAATCAGTGGAGCTGAAGCTGCTCCTGCAAGGGTGGTGCTGATCGATGGCCTACGTAGGTATAGCTAGGCTGAGTTTCAGAGCAGGTTATGTGCGCTCTCTGAAAGAGAAAAGAAGTATCGTGAACAGTCTGAAAGCGAAAGTGAAGAATAAATTCAACGTCTCCATTTCGGAAACAGAAGATCTGGATCAGCACAAAAGCATCGTCATCAGTGTAGCCTGTGTATCATCTGACAGGGATATAATCGAAGGCACCATGAGGAAAGTTGCGGATTTTATCCTGAACAGTTTTGATGTGGAACTGATTCAGGAAGAAACATATATTGATAATTATTAGGAGGAAAGTATGAAATTCAATGACTATAAGTATGAAAGACCAGAAATGAAAGAGGTCAAAGCAAAAGCGCAGGAAATTCTGAAGACCATGGAAAAAGCCGAGTCAAGAGAAGCATTTCTTGAAAGTATGGATGAATTCATCAAGCTTAGACTTTATGTGGAGTCCATGTTCCAGCTTGTATCAATCAGGCACAGTATTGATACAAGAGACGAATTCTATGACAAGGAATCGGATTATGTCGATATGGCTATGCCGGAGCTTCAGGATCTGGTGACAAGTTTCTATCACGTGATCCTCGACACTCCTTACAAAGGGGATGTGGAAGAGAAATACGGAAAGCATCTGCTGAATCTGGCAGAACTTTCCATCAAAGCTTTCAAGCCTGAAATCATAGAAGACATGCAGGAAGAAAACAAGCTGTCATCTGAATACTCAAAGCTAGTAGCTTCTGCCAGCATCCTATTCGAAGGGGAAGAAAGAAACCTGTCAGGTCTTGTGCCTTTCATGGAAAATCCAGACAGAGCTGTAAGAAAAGCGGCGTATGAAGCTTATTCAGGATTCTTCAGAGACCATGAAAAGGAATTTGACCGGATTTATGATGAACTGGTCAAAGTGAGACATCAGATGGCCAGAAAACTGGGATATGAAAATTATGTGCAGATGTCCTATGACGGTCTTCTGCGAACCGAGTATGGACCAGAAGAAGTCAGGACTTACAGAGAAGCGATTCTGAATCATATTGTTCCTCTAGTGGTCAAGCTTCGTGAAAGACAGGCTAATAGGCTTGGGCTTGATGAGCTGAAATATTATGATGAAGCCATTGAATTCACTACAGGGAATGCCACACCAAAGGGATCACCCGAATGGATCATTGATAATGGAAGGACGATGTATGAGGAGCTTTCAAAAGAAACGAAGGAATTCTTTGATTTCATGGTGGAACATGAACTTCTGGATCTTGTAACGAAAAAAGGAAAGCAGGCCGGTGGCTACTGTACTTATATTCCGGATTTCAAGTCACCTTTCATCTTCTCCAACTTCAATGGAACTTCTGGAGACATCGATGTATTGACACATGAAGCGGGACATGCCTTCCAGGTATTCTCCTCAAGACATTATGAAGTGCCTGAATACAGTTTTCCCACCTATGAAGCCTGTGAAATTCATTCCATGTCCATGGAATTCTTCACCTGGCCTTGGATGGAGAACTTCTTCAAGGAAGAAACAGACAAGTACAAGTTCTCTCACCTTCAAGGGACACTGCTCTTTCTGCCTTATGGTGTAACAGTAGATGAGTTTCAGCATTTTGTCTACGAAAATCCTGAAGCGACACCAGAGGAAAGGAAACTGAAATGGAGAGAAATCGAAAAGAAGTATCTTCCTCTGAAGAATTATGAAGACAATGACTTCTACAACCGAGGCGGTTTCTGGTTCAAACAGCTGCATATCTTCACTGCACCTTTCTATTACATAGATTATACGCTGGCACAGGTATGTGCGCTCCAGTACTTCATCAGGAGCAGAAATGAAGGGAAGAAAGCATGGGATGATTATGTGGCATTGTGTAAAGAGGGTGGAAGCAAGCCGTTCCTGGAGCTGGTCGAACTTGCAGGTCTGAAAAATCCGTTCCTGCCTGAGACGATTCCATCGATTTTACCGGATATTGAAGCATATCTTGATTCAGTAGATGACACAAAACTATAGAAATCACTAGTTTAGACAGGTTTCTGTAAGAAGGATAAAACCTTCTATGGAAACCTGTTTTCTTAAGAAGATTTTCAGGTGTAAATGTGATAATATATTTTATACAACCAATTCAGGTTATAACTGTGCTATATGGTGCAGACATGGAGGGAAAATGGATAACATTGGAATAATCAAAACATCTAAATTCAAAAACAATGCCATCAGCCTGGTCGTTCCGGTCAGTCTGGAAGAGAATGTAACGGGATATAATGTGCTGGCTCAGGTGCTCAAAAGAGGAACGAAATCTTTTCATTCCTCATCGGAAATCGCCAGATATCTTCAGGATATGTACGGGGCGAACTTTGATATCATGCTAAGTAAAATCGGGAATAAATTATTTGTGATCTTTTATGTGAGTTTCATGGACAATCGGTTCACATTATATAAAGAAGATTTGTGGGACAAAGCCATTCATCTTCTGAATGAACTGATCTATCATCCGCTGCTGAAAGAGGATGACTTTGAGGAAGAAATCATTGCGCAGGAAATTCTGAATCACAGGCTTTATATAGAATCCATCTATGATGACAAAGGACATTACTCCATGAACAGAGTCATGGAACTTGGTCTTCATGATTCCTATAGAATTCCAGAGTATGGAACCATTCTGGAGCTTGATAAAATCGACAGGAAAGTCCTGATGGATTTATGGGAAGAACTGAAAGGGAAAGAGGCCTTCTGCTACGCATCAGGAAACATTAAGAATGAAGAAGAAGTACTGGAGAAGGTGTCTTCCTTGAAGATTCTTTCAAACAGAAAGAACGGTCATGATTTGAGTTCTTCGGAAAAGAGAGATTTTAATCGTGAAAGTGGCGAAGTCTTTGAAAAAATGAAGATCAATCAGGGTAAAATGTCACTGCTGTACAATACGAACAACAGTATTTTCCATGGCGATTATTTCGCGCTGGTTCTGTTCAATTCCATATTCGGCGGTGGTGCTCATTCGAAACTCTTCAATGAAGTCAGAGAGAAGCATTCTCTGGCCTACTCCATTTACTCCAGCTTTGATAAATTTGCGGGAGTAATGACAATAGGTGCCGGAACGGATTTCAAGAATTTCAGAAAAGCAAAAGAGCTGATTGATGAAGAAATCGGCAAAATGAAGAAAGGTGAGTTTTCACAGGAAGATATTGAAGTTGCGCGAACGAAGGTCATCAGTTCTCTCAATGCCATGAGTGATTCCATCTTCAATACGTCAAATTATCTCATTGCCTTACGAGTGTTTGGCATTGACTATACCATTGGACAGGTCATCGATGGGCTGAAAGAAGTGACAAAGGAAAGAATAATGAATGTAGCAGAAAATCTTGAATTCATTTGTGCACATTACTTAGATGGGGAGGACAAAGATGGGGAACATGAAAGAGCTTAGATTCATAGATGAGAAAATCTATGAAACGGAAATCAACACCTTAAAAGTGTATTATATACCAAAGAAAGGATTTGCAAAATCATATGCGATCCTCACATCAGATTATGGTAGTAAAGATGTGGAGTTTTCCATAGATGGCGGAAAAAGTTACAAGCGATATCCCGAAGGCATTGCACATTTTCTGGAACATAAAGTGTTTGAAATGCCGGAAGGGGGAAATGTGTTCAACAAGTTCACAGAACTTGGCGCATCAGTCAATGCATTTACAAATAATCATCAGACTTCATACTATTTCAGTACCACCTCTCATTTCATGAAGAACCTGAAACTTCTCCTTGAGATGGTATTCACACCTCACCTGACGAAAGAAAACGTGGAAAAGGAAAAGGGAATCATCGCGGAAGAAATCAAGATGTATGATGACCATCCTGGTTTCAGAGGATACATTGAAGCAATGAAAGCACTCTATCATGAACACCCTGTTCGTGAAGATATAGCAGGCAGTGTGGATTCCATATACAGTCTTACACCGAAAGACCTCATTGAATGTTACGATGCTTTCTATAATCCGAGAAACATGATACTTGTTCTGGTCGGTGATTTGGAAATCAATGAAGTGGAGCAGCTGATTTCGGAAAATGTGAAGCCGGGAAAACCACTGGACCTTGTCAAAAAGATATACAATGAACCAAAGGAATCTTTGAAGAAAGCGAGCACCCTGCATATGGATCTGCAGGTGCCCAACTATATTTACGGACTGAAAGTGATCAACAGGAAGAAAGATCTCTTGATGGAAACATTGACCGGATCTTTACTCATGAAACTGATTTTCGGTTCAACTTCATACTTTTACGAAGAGAACATAAAGAACGGAAAGATCAACGACAGCTTTTCCAGTGAAATAAGTCTGGATGAAGATCATGGCGAAATCTTCATCGGTGGAGAATCAAGGGAACCGGAGAAGGTATTCACGCTGATTGAAGATTATATCGAGTCCATAAAAACTGATAAGACTTTCTTTGATGATCTGGAAAACGATATGGAACGAATCAAGAAAGGGATGACTGGTAATTTTGTCAATATCTTCAACTCTGTGGACCGGATCGGTGTTACAACTACAGGAATGCTTCTGCATAAAGAGGATATTTTCACTTATGTGGAGAAACTCAAGAATATTACCATTGAAGATGTCAGGGCTAAATTTCTGGAAGTATTTCATGCTGAGAACAGTACTAAGGTGATCATCAGATAAAACGCATGTTCTATACTGATAATTGCATATTTATCAAAGTGGTTGAGCATCAAATCAATAATTGAATCGAAAGAAATATTCCTGTCAAGAACATACAGATTGAATTCGTTTACAAATCATGACAGTATTTTCTGACAATGGCGAAAAACGCTGAAAATCAAGGCAAATATAATTATAGATATTCTGTGAATTTTAAATATATTTCGATTATAACCCTTCAAGCTATTGAAGGGTTATTCTTTTTTGTGTAAAATAAACATATAAGTGGTAAAAAGTGGTGAAAAGTGGTGAGAAAAGATGCTGATTGGTGAGTTTAGTCACGGAATGGACAAGAAAAACAGAATAATTATTCCATCTAAGCTCAGAGATGGATTGGGAGAGACATTCATCATGACCAAAGGTCTTGATTCATGTTTATACATCTATCCCAAAAACGAATGGCAGATTTTTGAACAGAAGCTGAAGTCTTTGCCGCTGACTGACAAGAATGTCAGATCCTTCGTTCGATTCTTTTTCTCCGGAGCCAATGAGATGGAACCGGACAAGATGGGAAGAGTGCTTATACCACAATCTCTTTTAAGCTATGCAGGTATTGAAGGCGAAGTTGTTAGCGTTGGTATGATGGATCGTGTGGAAGTATGGTCTAAAGAAAAGTGGGAAGCGTATAACGAGAGTGAAATGGATATGGATGCAATAGCTGAGAAAATGAATGAACTGGGAATATAGGTGAGAATATGGAATTTAAACATGTGTCTGTTCTATTGGATGAATGTATAGAGGCGTTGAATATAAAGGAAAATGGTATTTATGTGGATTGCACCTTAGGTGGTGCAGGGCATACAAAAGAAATCCTGAAAAAACTAAGAGGTGGGAAGCTCATAGGAATCGATCAGGATACAGATGCTCTTAACAATGCCAGAGAAATACTGAAAGAGTATGAAAACGTGGTTCTGGTACATTCGAATTTTGAAAATATCAGGAAGATCCTTAAAGAGCATGCACCCCAAGAGGTGGATGGGATTCTGATGGATCTGGGTGTTTCATCCTATCAACTGGATGAAGGGGAAAGAGGATTCTCTTACATGAAAGATGCTCCACTGGATATGCGAATGAACAGGGAAGATGTTCTATCAGCATACGATGTAGTCAACGGATACGAAGAAGCAGATATCGCTCGCGTAATCCGGGATTATGGAGAAGAGAAATTTGCCAAGAGAATTGCAGGATTCATAGTAAAAGCAAGGGGAGAAAAACCCATCGCTACAACACATGAACTTGTGGAGATCATTAAAGCGGCAATTCCTGCAAAAGCAAGAAGAGAAGGACCTCATCCTGCAAAGAGAACGTTCCAGGCCATAAGAATTGAAGTGAACAGGGAACTGACAATCATAAGAGATACCATTCTGGATGCAGTGGACGGATTAAAGCCTGAGGGAAGACTGGCGATAATCACCTTCCATTCGCTGGAAGACCGAATCGTTAAAAACACATATAAAGAGCTGATGTTCCCGTGTACATGTCCTACTAGTATGCCATGTATCTGTGGGAAGACAGCGACGGTAAAGATTCTTACCAAAAAACCGATTTTACCTGGAGACGAAGAGATAGAAGAGAATCCCAGGTCAAGAAGCGCAAAACTCAGAGTTTTAGAGAAAATATAGGTTACGGGATATATAGAAAGGTGTGATGATGATGGCACTACCCAACAGAGTTCAGTACATGAATGCTGTTCCTAATCCTGAGATTACAAGAGAGAAGAGAAGAGCTCAGGAAGAAGAGAAGAGAAGACTGGAAAAGTCGAGACAGGAATTTGCGAAGAAAAATGCTGCCAGAAACAATAAGATGAGAATGAGTGCAGTACTCACCATATTTTTTATGGCAACAGGACTATTTGTTACGATATTCAGAAGCGGAATGATCTATAACATGCAGAATGAATATGTTCAGCTGCAGAATGAAACACGTATGACCATGAAAAATAATGAAGCACTGCAGGCAGAAATAATCAAAGCTTCTTCCATTGGTGAGATTGCGGAAAAGTCCATTGAACTGGAACTTGTAGCAGTTGGTCAGGAAAGTGCAATAACAGCTGATTTGTCAAAGAATAATTTTATTGAAGATGAACCCGTGGTGAAACAGCCCAAGTTTACAGATAAAATATTCTCTATGCTGAACTTGAATATATTCAACTAATCGGGTCATAGAGGTGGGATATGAATAACAAAAGATACATAGGCGTTACAGTGCTTACGCTGGTTTTGTTTTTAGGGCTGGGTGCGAGACTGTTTTATGTGACAGTCATAGCCAAAGATGAAATTTTCACCAAAGCACAGAGTCAGATTGTAAGAGAAATAATAATTCCTGCAAAAAGAGGAGACATTTTGGATAGAAATGGCTCTCTTTTAGCATCAACCACTGAAGCGTATAGAGTGGATGCAGATCTGGATACGTTCAGAAGGCTCCTTGCATCAAAAGGGAAAACTCCAGAAAGCTACGCTGCACCATTGGCCCAGATTCTGGGGGAAGAAACCGAGGTCATGCTGGAAAAGCTGACTTCAGATCATAGAGGAATCATCATCAAGAGAAAAATCGAAAAAGATGTCATCGACAGGCTGAGAGCATACATCAAGGAAGAAGGAATCAGTTTTCTTCTGATCGGATATGATAATATCAGATATTATCCGAACAGCAGCTATCTGTCTCATGTGCTGGGTTCGGTGAATATTGATGGTACAGGTGTCATGGGTCTGGAGTACTGGTATGATGAAACACTTCGTGGCGTAAGTGGAATCAAAATTGCAGAGGTCGACAAACAGAACAGAGAACTTCCCTATTCGGAAGTCGTTCAGACTCCTGCAATTGATGGAAGCGACATAACACTCACGATTGATGAGAAAATCCAATACTTCATTGAAAATCTGGCTGAAGAAGCTATGGAGAAACATGAAGCTGACAGCATCACTATGATTGTATCGGATCCTAAAAGTGGTGGTGTCCTTGGTATGGTTAATCTGCCGGATTTCGATCCCAACAATCCGAGAGAGGATCGTACACAGGAAGAGTTTGATGCAGTGACCAGAAATTTTGCGGTAAATGATTCCTATGAACCGGGATCCACATTCAAGATTGTTACGGTATCTGCTGCAATGGAAGAGGGCCTTGTAGATGAGCACGATCATTTCAACTGTCCGGGATACATCATGGTCAACGGCGTCAGAGTGAATTGCGTCAATCGATCCGGACACGGAGACCAGTCCCTGCAGGATGTTCTTCGAAACTCCTGCAACGTAGGCACCATTCTCATTGCCCAGAGGCTTGGAGAAGAAAAATTCAGTGAATATGTGGACGCGTATCTTTTCGGGCAGAAAACAGGTATTGATTTGCCCGGTGAAACAACGGGTATCGTATTTGAAGAGGAGAACATGAAACCCATCGACCTTGCCACATCATCCATCGGACAGGCTCAGACGGCAAGTCCGGTTCAGATGATGAATGCCATCAACACCATTTCCAACGGTGGTGTCATGAAACCGCTTCATCTGGCAGAGAAGGCTGTACTGGAAGATGTCAACGGCAATCTGACGGTGCGAGCTCTTGATACAGCACAGGAGCATGAAGTCATAGGCAGGGATACAGCGGATAGAATGCTGAAGCTGCTATACGGTGTGGTAGGAGAGAATGATCGGAGTGCTGCATACATGGAAGATATTCCTGTGTTCGGCAAAACAGGCACAGCACAGAAGATCATTACAGATGAGAATGGAAAACAGGGATATTCCGATGATGAGTTTATTTCTTCATTTATCGGTGGAGCACCCTATACAGATCCGCAGATTACAGTTCTTGTTATCGTCAATAATCCTAAAGATGCTATTTACGGCAACACGGTTGCGGCTCCATGGGCTAAGGAGATCTTCCTGGAAGTGGAGAAATATCTGTCCTTAAACTGATCAGAAGTAGCATGTGAAATCACATGCTATTTTCGTATAACCTCAGCAAAAACTGTGAGATTATGATATATTTGATAAGGAATTTAATGCTGATTCTGAAACTGGAATTGTATGAAGAGATGAGGAAATTATGAAAACTATACTTGTTAAAGAGATCGCGGAACATTTAGACGCAACCTTATATGGAAGTGCTGAAGCAGGCTTTGATGCTGTGTTTATCGACTCCAGAACTGTCACTGAAGAATCACTGTTCATCGGTATCAAAGGCGAACACTTCAACGGTAATGAACATTATCTGGATGCATTCAGAAATGGAGCCAATGTAGCAGTTGTTGAAGATGTGGAAATCACTGAAGTTCCTGAAGGGAAGGCCGTCCTTAAGGTAAGCAGCACTTATCGGGCTATTCTTGACCTTGCTTATTATTACAGAAAAATGCTGGATCTTAAGATCATCGGCATCACCGGTTCTACCGGAAAGACCTCCACAAAAGACATTCTTCATGGAATGCTTTCAGAAAAATACAAAGTGTTCAAGACTTCAGGTAACTACAATAATGAACTGGGTCTGCCACTGATGATTTTTTCCCTGGATGACAGCTATGACTATGCCATACTCGAAATGGGGATGAGTGCGCCGCTTGAAATTCATAATCTGGCTAGGGTGGCACAACCGGACATTGCAGTCATAACGAACATAGGCTTATCGCATATAGAATATCTAGGCTCACAGGAAAACATTCTGAAAGCGAAAATGGAAATAACGGATTTCTTCGGCAGTGACTCACTGCTTGTGCTGAACGGGGATGATGAGTATCTGAGAACCGTGGAAAACAAGCCTTACAGGGTTTTGTACGGAGGCCTGAACAGAGGAGATTATATTGCACGAAACATCAATATCGCTGAAGATTATGTTGAGTTTTCTGTAAATAAAAGTAAAGACATCATCCGTCTGGACATACCAGGAAAGCATAATGTTCAAAATGGAATTTTATGTTATATTGTCGCAAGAGAGCTAGGGATAAAAGAGGAAGAACTATCTCATGTGCATATTCTGAAGAGTTCTATGCGTATGGATGTGATTCATCTGGATCACCTCACCATCATAAATGACTGCTATAATGCGAATCCTGATTCCACCAAAGCCGCCATTGACTATCTGTCCAACTTCAAAGGAAGAAAAGTTGCCGTCATTGGAACAATGAAGGAACTTGGAGAGGAAGCCCTTGCTGCGCATGAATCAGTGGCGTATTATGCGAGAAACAAGGAAATCGATCAGTTTATTGCAGTAGGAGAGTATATGGAAGAGATGAGTGCAGTCTATGGTGAAGGTGCGGTCGGATTCAGAACCTTCGAAGAGGCGGAGAATCACATGCATCAGCATCTGAAACTGGATGACATTGTACTCATCAAGGCTTCCAGAGGGATGTATTTTGAAAGATTCATTCCAGTACTTGAAGAGTTCGGAGGGAAAAGATAATGGAATTAGCGGTTATTTCTATGGTTTCAAGCATTGCTGCCGCACTCATCATAGGACCCTATATCATCGGCAAGCTGAGAAGCTTCAAGTTCGGACAGAATGTACGACTGGATGGACCGGAGTCACATCTGGCAAAACAGGGTATACCCAGTATGGGCGGATTTATTTTTCTGAGTGTCCTCACAGTAATGGGCACCATTCTCTCAGGATTCAGTACAAAAGTCCTGTTTATGATTTTCGTCACCTTAAGCTTCGGACTCATAGGATTTCTGGATGATTATCTCAAGGTGAAGAAGAAATCTTCAGATGGACTGAGTGCAAAGCACAAGATGCTTTACCTGCTGATTTTCGGACTGCTTGCTGGAAGTGTGCTGTACTTCGGATTTGATTACAATAGCATAATGATTCCCTTCCTAAGCAGAGAAATCAGTCTGGGGATTCTTTATATCCCTTTTGTGGTGATCTTTTTTGCTGCGGTAACCAATGCAGTGAATCTCACCGACGGAATTGACGGATTATCATCCAGTGTAACCATCGTTGTACTGCTGTTTTTCGTGCTGGTTTCCCTGGCATCGGAGAACACTCAGGTACTGTTCTTTTCATTGACACTGATCGGTTCACTGATCGGTTTTCTGTATTTCAACAGGTTTCCTGCCAGGGTGTTCATGGGAGACACTGGTTCCCTGGCTTTAGGAGGAGCGGTAGGCATACTGAGTCTTCTGACAAGAACGGAGCTGCTTCTGATTCTTGTAGGGATTGTTTATGTGATAGAAACCTTATCGGTAATCATACAGGTAGGATATTTCAAGAAAACCGGGAAAAGAGTATTCAAGATGGCTCCCATTCATCATCATTTTGAAGCCTTAGGATGGAAAGAAACAAAAATAGTTCGTGTGTTTTCACTGGTGACTTTGATCATGGTATTAGGTACGTATTTACTGATGTAGATCAGAGCGCTTTGTGGTTCAGGAGGTAGTCATGAATACAGCACAACAGAAGATAAGAACGGATGGCTTGCCTTCCAGGAGCAAGATAAACAGGAAGCCCAGGAAACGCAGCAGATATAAAGTGAAGTATAAAGAAGTGGACTTCCCTCTTCTTGCAGTCACCATTGCTCTTGTGTTTTTCGGACTGCTCATGGTGTTCAGTGCATCCAGTTACGAAAATGTGGCGAAAGGGTTTGCGTCATACAAAGATGTGATCAGACAGGGCGTGTTTGCACTAGGCGGCATGTTCATCATGATTTTCATCATCAGCAATTTCAACTACCACCGTTATACAATGCAGTTTACAAAACTCATCGTTTTCGTTGTGCTGATCCTGAATGTTGCGGTCATACTCTTTGACCCGACGAAAGGGGCGAGCAGGTGGATCAGAATGGGACCACTTTCACTGCAGCCTTCAGAACTTGCGAAATTCGCCATGGTGCTCTATGCAGCCAACGTTCTGAAACGAGTGGAAATCAACAAGGGAAAATCCTGGAAATCATCGAGAAAAGTATTTCTCATGGCTGGACTATTTGCTGGAATCATCATTGTTCTGCAGAGTAATTTATCCATAGGAGCAATCCTCATGATGACTTCGCTCATCATGATATTTCTATCTGGTGTACCATATATTCAGATTTTCACTTACATCGGAGTGGGTGTATCCATGCTGGTGGTAGCCATGATCAAGGAACCTTATCGTATGAGAAGATTCCTGAACTTCGGTGATCCCTTCATAGACGCGCAGGGGGATGGACATCAGCTTGTTCAGTCCTTATATGCACTTACGAGTGGCGGGATTTTCGGGCGTGGCATCGGCATGTCAAGGCTGAAAGCCTTCTGGCTCCCTGAAGCACAGAATGACTTTATATTTGCGGTAGTCGTCGAGGAACTGGGGCTTATTGGGGGACTGTTTCTTATTGCCATGATCATGATTCTGATTTTCAGGGGAATAAGAATCGCTCTGACTGCAGAAGATAATTTCGGCAAGCTTCTGGCCATAGGAATCACTGCCATATTCGCACTTCAGTCCCTGATCAACATCGCAGTGGTCATCGGAGCTTTTCCGGTTACTGGAGTCACTCTGCCTTTCATCAGTGCAGGAGGTACCTCGCTGGTGGTTAATCTGGCAGCTGTTGGCATACTTTTGAATATTTCCAGACAATCGAAGAAGAATACAGGCAGCTGAGAAATTGGAAACGACTGAAACAGAAGATCGTGATGATTAGAGGACGTGAATAAAATGAGCTTGAAAGAAGTTCAAGATCGGATCAGAAAGAAAAAAAAGAAAAGAAGAAGAAGGGTGATGCTCTTTCTTCTCTTCCTCATAATGATCTCAGCGGGCATAGCAGTGACCCATGCTCCATTTTTCGATATTCAATCTGTATCTGTAACAGGAAATGATAAGATTCCATCTCCATTGATTGAGCGTGAAACAGATAAGCTTCTCGGAGAAAACATACTTCTGCTCAGCATGCATGAAACAGAGGGTTTTTTCAGAAAACAGCCGTATTTCAGGCATATGAAGATGAAACGGATATTCCCTTCCACCATCGAGATTACAATTGAGGAAAAGAAGGCGGAAGTGAATTATTATAAAGATGGCGTCATCAGTCTGGCAACAAGAGAAGGCGTGCTACTTGAAATCGGAGCCAATGCGGTGGATGGAGTGACCCTTACGGATGAAATAACGCTTCCAGAGCTTGGCGAAAATATCTATGAGGCTTATCCGGAAAAAGTGAAGATCCTGGAGGAATTCAGATATCTCCAGGAAAGAAACATAAGTGATATACGTTTTACGGAACTTGATCTGCGAGACATGACAAACATCAGAACCTACTTCAAGGATCTTGAAGTAAGACTGGGTTATCCGGATTCACTCAAAGAGAAGCTGAACACGGCAATCAATATCATTTCTGATGGGAACCTGCACGGGGTAAAGGGATACGTTGATTTATCCTATGTGGAGAAGCCGGTGGTTTTCGATGAGACGAAAGTGATAGAACCGACAGAAGACGATGAACTGAATGAAGAAGCACCAGAAAATGGTGATGGTTAAGAAGAAGGATAAGAATGAAAAAGACAAACAGAAATATGCAATGGGTTCTGGCACTGGTTTTCGTACTACTGGGGTTCCTTATGACCTACCAGTATAAGCAGCTGCAGGATCCGGTGAAAAAACTTACAGTTCAGGAAACAGAAGATCTGTTCCATGAAATTGAAATGCTGAAGGAAGAGAAAGCCGCACTGGTTGACAGCAACAATAAACTGACGGAAGATCTGAAAAGCTACGAGCTTGCAGCATCCTCCTCCAATGAAGCCAATCAGCTTCTGAAAACGGAGCTGGACCAGTCGAGGCTGCTTTTAGGGCTGGTGGATGTTAAAGGACCGGGACTTACCCTTAGCCTGAAACCCACTGATCCGCTTCTGAACCCGCAGACATTCACCTATCTCACGGATCTGGAACTGGTCTATATCATCAATGAACTGAAATTCGCCGGAGCTGAAGCCATCAGCATCAATGACAAGAGAATCGCCATACAGACCGGAATAAAATCCAGTTCCAACAACAGCTATATACTCATAAATGATGAAAAAGTTTCTCCTAGAGAAGAGATCGTCATCAAAGCCATCGGGGACAAGGAGAAACTGAACAGCGCCGTTGCATTTCAGGGTGCGATGTCCTACAATGCCCTGGAGTTTTATGACATACGCTTTCAGCCGGTGGATGAGCTGGTCATCAACAAATATGAGAAACCTTTTTCAGCATCGTTCATAGAGGAGGCAAAGTAGAAGATGATTGTAATAGTCGGACTATTGGTTGGTATCCTGCTTGGGCTTTTTCTGGATGTGAAGATTCCCGATGCGTATACCACTTACCTCACCATAGCCATACTGACCTGTCTTGACTCTGTGCTCGGGGCACTGAAAGCTTATCTTGGAAAGACATTCGATAATATCGTGTTCATTTCCGGATTCTTCGGAAATGCCATCATAGCTGTAGCGCTGACATTCCTAGGAGACAAACTGGGTCTTCCCATGTATCTGGCGGCAGTGGTTGTGTTCGGAGGAAGAATCTTCAATAACTTTGCAGTAATCCGAAGACTGCTCATAGATAAGTACTATAGGGGAAAGAGAAATGATGCGTTTGAGTAAGATGCTGACGTTATTTGGCTCAGTGATCATCGGAATCGGAATCGCTACCGGTGTACAGCTTGCAACAGGGCAGGTGGATGTGATACTGATACAGAGCGAGTATAAGGATGCTATGGAATACAGCGGCAGATTGAAAAATGAGATTAACGCACTGAAGAAAACAGAAGAAAAAATACTGACGAAGCTTCATGAATATGAGAAGGAAAGCACGGATTCCTTTCATGTGATGGAAGACCTCACAGAGGAATACAGCCGAAATGAAAAGTTATTAGGGTATAAGGATGTGAGAGGAGCGGGGCTCATCATTTCACTGGAGGATGGGATTCCGAAAGAAGGAGAGCAGGAAGGCTCCATAGACAGCTGGCTGAGAATCATTCATAATGAAGATATGCTGAAGCTTATCAACGAGCTGAAGCTCAATGGAGCAGAAGCCATCTCCATAAATGGCCAGAGAGTGACTGAAACATCTGAGGTCTACTGCAGCTGGGCATTCATTTCCATCAACGGTCAGAAACTGCCCTCACCTTTCGTGGTGAAAGCCATCGGGGACAAGGGTCTTCTGGAAGCCTATACAGAAACGGAATTCAATCAGTTGAGAATTATGAAAAACAGAGGCATTCAGGTGAATCTTGAAAAAATGCCGATAATTGTTCTTGAAGGTTCGGTGCCGCCTATCATACCGAAGTATCTTCAGGAAGCAGAGTGAAAGGTTGTGACTTTTTGAGCAGGATCAGAGAAAATATCGCCCGGGTGAAGGAAACTCTTTTAGAAGGTGTTACACTAATCGCGGTTTCAAAAACAAAATCTCCAGAAGAAATCATGGAAGCTTATGCAATGGGCATAAGAGATTTCGGAGAGAATAAAGTACAGGAAATAGAAGCAAAATATGATGTGCTCCCGAAGGATATCCGCTGGCATCTCATCGGACACCTTCAGACCAATAAAGTCAGAAAAGTGCTAGGGAAGACTCATCTTATTCAGTCTCTGGATCGAGAGTCTCTGGCTGTGGAAATCAATAAGAGAGCTGAAAAAATGAATCTCATGGTGGATACGCTGATAGAAGTCAATATTGGAGAAGAAGAGCAGAAAGCAGGAATCCTGCTGAAGGATCTGCCTGAATTTCTGGAACTTCTGAGAAATCTTGATAGAATCCATGTCAGAGGGCTGATGGCTATAATTCCCCAGGGGAGCCTTGAAGAAAACAGATATTATTTCAGAAAAATGAAGGAGGTGTTCACAGACCTGAAGAAGAATGAAAGTGAGCGTTTCACAATGGAGATCCTCAGTATGGGCATGTCTTCGGATTATGAGGCAGCCATGCTGGAAGGATCCACCATGGTGCGAGTCGGTACCGGGATATTCGGATCAAGAAATTATTAGATTTATAAGGAGGAAAAGATCATGGGTAAAATTATGACTTCATTCAAAAACATGATGGGATTTGAGGACGAAGAAATGTATGACGATTATGAATTAGAAGAACTGGAAGAGGAAGAGATCGCTGAGCCTAAGGAAAATTACTCGATTCTGAACAGAAGAAGAGAAGCGAAGGAGCCCAATAAAGTGGTGAATCTTCATGGGAATAATACAAAGATCAATATCATCAAACCCAATACGTTCGACGAAGCTCCACAGATCTGCGAGAGCCTGAAGGCGAATATGATCGTAGTGGTCAATACATCAAGTCTTGAGCCTAGGACGGCTCAGAGACTTCTGGATTTCATCGCCGGTGCAACCTACGCTTTGTCAGGTGATCTGCAGGAAGTGGAAAACGGCGTGTATGTTCTATCTCCATCTATGGTTGAAGTAACGAGGGATCAGAAGGAAGAAAGCTCTATCAAAGGGTTTCTGAACTGGAAATAATGGATAAAAAGGGATTCATCAAAACTTTTTCGGAAGAAGATCCCTATAGAATGGCGAAGCTCTTTGAGTCTTTGGAAAGAGCAAAGAGCTTCAACTTCTTTTATCATACAGATGAATTCTATACACCTGGTGTCTGGAACAGAATTCTGAATATGAAAGAATACAGGGATATTCACGTCATGGGAGAAGATTTCTTTGAGAGAAGAATTTTCGCTTCCGGGGTCAGAGGGGGAAATCCGCTGGCCATCATGGAAATTGAAAATCTTGATCATCAGATGGAGCTCGCTCACCGAGATTATCTTGGTGCGATCATGAGTTTAGGCATCTTGCGAGAAAAATTCGGAGATATTTTTCTGAAAGATGATAAGGCCTATCTGGTGATTTTCAAGGAGATGGCAGACTTCATACTGAATAATCTCAATCAGATCGGCAGGTGCAGTGTGAAGCTGACGCTGCATGAGTATGAGGAGAAGGTGTTGTTTCTTAAGCCTAATCTGGTGAAAAGAGAGGCGGTCATCGCTTCCCTGAGACTTGATGTGGTTGTAGCTGAGCTTGCTAGAACTTCCCGCACAAAATCGCTGGAGATGATTCAGAAAGGGCTCGTACTCTTGAATTACAATGAAGCAAGAGATAAGGCTAAGGAAATAAATGAGGGAGATACTCTGACGATCAGAAGAAAAGGAAAGTTCAAAATAGGAGAAATCATTGGAACGACTCAAAAAGGGAACTTAAGGGTCGCATTTTATAAATTCGAGTAATTTTCAGTATGGAGGAGGTAACACATGAAGATCACACCAGTAGAAATAACCAATAAAGATTTCAAAAGAACCATGAGAGGCTACAGCACAGATGAGGTGGACGAATTTCTGGATGAGATTGTGGAAGATTTTGAAGCGCTCTATCGTGAAAATGCAAGTTTGAAGGAAAAGATAGAAGGATTCAGTGAAAAGATCGAGTATTACGCAAGCCTTGAAAAAACACTCCAGAGTACTCTGGTTCTGGCACAGAATACAGCAGATGCCACAAAGAACCAGGCGGAGAGGGAAGCGGAACATATCATTGAAAATGCGCAGGCAAAAGCGCAGGCAATTATTGAAAATACCAACAAGGACAATGAAAATCTGAAGAGAGAATATGAAAAATACAGAATGGAATTCAGTAATTTCAAAATGAGAGTGCTGAATTTCATGGAAAGTCAGATGAGTTCCTTCACATCCGCATCAGAGGAAATCGAAAGGGGAACACTTGGAACGGGCTCCTTGAAAGTTGCAGGTCTTACTCCTCATGAAAGTGCATTTGAACAGAAGGAATCCATGGAGAAGAGGGCTTTTGACGAAGACAGCTTTTCAGAGGAAGAAGTGGAAATAAAAGGGTGATTGAAATCCTACAGTGGGAGACTTTTTAACGAAGTCTCTTTTCTTGTGAAGGAAGACTCCATGTGATAAGATATCCTTTGAAAGGAAAATGTTATGGAAGAAAAACTGTTTAGGAATGAAAAAATAGAATTCACGGATGGTTTGAATCGCACTTTTGAAAAATTGCCAGAAGATGCGCTTTTTGTCGTGGATAGAAAGCTGCTCCAGGTGACAGAAGGGCTCATGACGTTTTTAGAAGGAAAAAAGATGTATCTCTTTGATGCATCGGAAAAAAACAAGAATCTTTCGGAACTGGAGAAAATCTATGATTTTCTTCTTGAGAATCATGTCAGCCAGACGTTGATTGCCATCGGCGGAGGCATCACAGGGGATCTGGCGGGATATGCTGCAGCCACTTTCAAGAGAGGAATTCCCTTCGTTATGGTGCCTACGACGTTACTGTCCATGTGCGACAGTTCTGTCGGAGGAAAATGCGGTGTGAATTTCAGAGGCATCAAAAACTACATAGGCGCTTTCAGAAAACCGGACAGAATCATCATCTGTCTGGAATTCCTCAAAACCCTGGAAGAAAGGGAACTGAGAAGTGGACTGGGGGAGATTCTGAAATACGGTCTCATCGGAAATCGGCTGATTCTGGACGATCTTCTGTCATCGGATAAGGATCTGTTTCATCTGCCCATGAAGGAGTATATCCTTTCCGGGCTGCTCATAAAAAGTGAAGTGGTGCAGGCGGATTACAGTGATCAGGGAATACGCAACATCCTGAACTTCGGACATAATGTCGGTCATGCCATTGAAAGTGTACTGGAGGGTGCTGTCACCCATGGAGAAGCGGTAGCGCTGGGAATACTTGCCGAGATAGATCTCAGCACCATGAAGCTGGGACTGAATCCGGAGACAGGGATCAAGGCTATGAAGATTATGGACAAATATGGTCTTCGGAGAAAAATCAGTGCAGATAAAGAAAAGCTCATGGAGGCCATCCGAAAAGACAAGAAAAATGATGAAAATATGAGGTTTACGCTATTAAGCGAATTAGAGAAACCTGAAATAAAGGTCATGGTCCAAGAGGCGGAAATTCTCGAGGCGCTGACCGTGATATTGGAGTAGGAAATGATGCAAAAGACAATGGACCTTTCGCTAGGCAAAGTGAAAATTGAAATCGGACATAAAATCATCTCAGAAGACCCTGTATTTTTTGCGGGACCCTGTTCTGTGGAAGATATGGATACCATGAGAAAAATCGCCGGGAATCTGAAGAATCTGGGCGTGGATGTGCTGAGAGGTGGAGCGTTCAAACCCAGAACTTCCCCTTATGATTTCCAAGGCCTTAAAGAGGAAGGGCTTGAAATTCTCAGCGCCATCAAGAAAGAATTTCAGATGGTGATTTCCACGGAAATACTTGATGTGAGAGACATAGAAAAAGCCATGGATGTGGTGGACATCATTCAGATCGGATCAAGAAACATGTATAACTATGTGCTTCTTGAAGAAGTGGGCAGACTTGGAAAGCCTGTGATCCTGAAAAGAGGATTCAGCGCGACGGTCAATGAATGGGTCAATGCGGCAGAGTATATTCTGAATACAGGAAATGAACAGGTGATTTTGTGTGAGAGAGGAATCAGAACCTTTGAGACCACCACAAGAAACACTCTGGATCTGAATTCGGTTGCTTATCTGAAGAAGAATTCAAGATTACCGGTATTTGTAGATCCCAGTCATGGAACGGGAGTACGGGATCTTGTGAAACCCATGTCTCTAGCCGGCATCATGGCAGGCGCTGACGGACTGCTCATAGAAACCCATGTGGAACCGGACAAAGCCTGTTCAGATAGTCAGCAGACCATCGACATGATTACACTGAAGGAAATAATGCATAATACAAGCGAAATTTGGAGGCTGAGATGATCTACGTAATTTTCATTATAGGACTGATTCTGGATTATGTGACAAAGATTTGGGCAGTGGATACACTGAAAGGAAAGCAGGATATCACAGTCATAGAAGGATTCTTTGACCTTTCCTACCTTGAAAACAGGGGGGCAGCCTTTGGCATCTTCCAGGGCAGAGCGTACCTTCTGGCTGCAGTCACCGTAGTCATCATGGGGATACTTCTGTTTAACTACTATAAGGCGAAGAAGAAGACCTGGCTTCTCACCGTCAGTACTGGTCTCATTCTCACTGGTGCAGTGGGTAATCTCATTGACCGAGTGAGATTCGGGTTTGTGGTGGATTTCATATCCTGGCACTGGAAGGATGTATACTATTTCCCTTCATTCAATGTGGCGGATATATGCATCACCATCGGCACAGGGCTTCTTGTGATCTATATTCTGAAGGAAGTGGATTAACGTGGAAGAACTGCAGTATATAGTCGAAGCTGAATCAGCCGGTAGAAGACTGGATGTGTATCTCAGTGAGAAACTGCCGGATCTTTCAAGATCCTACATACAGAAGCTCATTGAGAAAGAATGCATTACAGTGGAAGACAGAATCAGGAAATCATCCTACAAGGTACAGGAGGATGAAAGAATTCTGCTGGAGCTTCCAGAACTGGAAGAACTGGAAGTGAGCGCCAAGGATATACCCATAGACATTCTTTATGAGGACGAAGATCTTGTGGTGGTCAATAAGGCGAAGGGAATGGTGGTGCATCCGGCTCAGGGAAATTACCACGATACTCTGGTGAATGCACTTCTGTACCATGTCAAGGATCTCTCCGGAATCAATGGAATTCTAAGGCCTGGCATCGTCCATCGGATAGACAAGGACACAACGGGAATTCTGGTTGTGGCGAAGAATGATCTTGCGCATGGCTATCTTTCAGCTCAGCTGAAGGACCATTCGATGAAAAGAGAGTATTATGCCCTGGTTCATGGAAATGTGAAAACAGAACATGGAACCATCGACGCTCCACTGGGGCGTTCCAGAAAGGACAGAATGAAGATGGCCATCGTGGAGGACGGGAAAAGAGCTGTTACTCATTATGATGTCATCAGAAGATATGAGGGCTTCACACTGATCAGAGCCAGGCTTGAGACAGGAAGAACCCATCAGATCAGAGTGCATATGGCTTCGCTGCATCATCCGCTGGTTGGGGATTATGTTTACGGACACAAAAAGGAATCTGTCAAAGGGCAGCTACTTCATGCTGCAACCCTGGGGTTTGAAACGCCTCAGAAAGGCTATAAGATTTTCAGAGCTCCTGTTCATGAAGAATTCAAGGCATTTCTCATGAAACTTCATCGAATGGAACGAAAATAAGAACAAAAGATGAATATTATTAATAAAATATGAACACATCCTAGCCTTATGCTGGGATGTTTTAGTATAATGAGATGATATAGGATTGCACAAAACAGGAAATAGAATAGATGAAGCAAATAAACAGAAAAGGTGGTGTCATCCATAGAAGCATACTTCTATGGCAGCTTATGGAATTTAAAGCGGGACTCATGGATGAAAAAGCGATAGAAAGAGCTCTTGTGAGAATCTCTCATGAGATTGTAGAGAAGAATAAAGGGGTAAAAGACATCGTTCTTGTGGGAATCAAAAGAAGGGGCGTACCTCTGGCGGAGAGAATACAGGAAAACATCAGAAAATTTGAAGATGCGGTGATTCCTGTGTCCAGTGTGGACATCACGCTGTATCGGGATGACCTGGAAGAAGATTATGAAACACCGATGATCAAGAATGCACAGATTGATGTGCCCATCAAGGACAAGAAAGTCATTCTTGTGGATGATGTCCTCTATACAGGGCGTACTGTTAGAGCAGCCCTGGATGCTGTAACAGAAAACGGAAGACCCAAAAGCATTCAGCTTGCGGTACTGATTGACAGGGGACATAGAGAACTCCCCATCAGAGCAGACTATGTAGGCAAGAATGTGCCTACTTCCAGAAATGAGCTCATTAAAGTCATGCTGGAAGAAGTGGATGGCAGAAACGCAGTGGATATATTCATAAAGGAAGGTATCGAATGAAGATAGTATCATGGAACGTGAATGGACTACGAGCCATCATGAAAAAAGGATTCAAGGAGCGTGTCATGGAACTGGATCCGGATATTCTTTTTATCCAGGAAACGAAAATGCAGGAGGACCAGCTGGTAGAGGAGATTTATCTGAAAGAGCTGGGATATACCCTGACAATGCACTCCGGAATAAGAAAAGGATACTCTTCCGTAGCGGTCTACACCAGAATCCCTGTGGATGAAATCATAAAGGGGTCCGGGATAGAGGAGTACGATGCTGAAGGAAGAGTGATTCAGGTCAATGTAGGTGAGTATGCGATTTTCGGGATCTACTTCCCCAATGGAGGAAGAGGAGAGGAAAGACTGGCTTATAAGATGAGATTCTATGACGATCTTCTTGCAAAGTTTGATGCGCTGAAGGATGCAGGCAGAAAAGTGGTGATCACTGGAGATTTCAATGTTGCACATAATGAAATCGACCTGGCGAATCCGGAAAGCAACAGAAAGACTTCAGGTTTCCTTCAGATTGAAAGAGACTGGTTCACCAAGCTTCTAAGCCACGGCTATGCTGATGTGTGGAGAGACAGGAACCCGGAAGAAGTGAAATACACCTGGTGGGATCAGAGATTCCGTGCAAGAGACAGAAACGCGGGTTGGAGAATAGATTACTTTGTTGTATCGGAGAACATGCTGGAGGATGTGGAAGATCTTTCCATATACAATGACATCATGGGATCAGATCATTGTCCTCTCTCTTTAACACTTAAAGGAGAATAAAGAATGGATTACAGACTCATTGCCACCTGTGCCTTCGGCATAGAAAAAATACTTTCCAATGAACTGAAAGCTTTAGGTTATGAAGATCTGAAGGTGGAGAACGGTAAAGTCGAGTTCGATGGAGATGAAATGGACATCGCCATCTGCAATGTTCACCTTCGAACCGCAGAAAGAGTGCTCATAAAACTTGCGGAATTCAAAGCCGTCACTTTCGAAGAGCTGTTCCAGGGAACAAAAGCCATTGATTTCGGTGCGCTGATTCCCATCAGCGGTAAAATGCATGTGGTCGGGAAATCTGTCAGAAGTCAGCTTCACAGTGTTCCGGACTGCCAGAGCATTGTGAAGAAAGCGGTGGTGGAGTCCATGAAAAAGACTTACGATCGTGAAATCTTCGCGGAAACCGGAGCAGTCTACAAGATTGAAATCGCGCTTCTGAAGGATATTGCGACAATCACCGTGGACACATCAGGAGAAGGTCTTCATAGAAGAGGCTATCGTGAACATTCAGGCGCAGCACCAGTAAAGGAAACACTTGCGGCAGCCATGGTTCTGATTTCAGGATATGATGGTTCAAGACCGCTCATCGATCCTTTCTGCGGATCCGGCACCATCCTCATTGAAGCGGCCATGATTGCGCGTAATATCGCACCGAATGTGGACCGTAAATTTGTATCAGAGACCTGGCCGGGGTTTCCGAAGGATGTTTATGATCAGGTGAGAGAAGGGGCAAGAAATCAGGTGAAATCCCTTAAACTCTCCATCACCGGATATGATAATGACACCTATGTGCTTTCCACTGCAAAGATGAATGCGAAAAAAGCGGGTGTTTTCAAGAATATCTACTTCAACCATCAGGATTTCATGAATCTGAAATACACAGACCGGAATGTGACGATCATCACGAATCCACCATACGGAGAGCGTCTGGGAGAGAGAGAGAATATCGTGATGCTCATGGAGAAAATGGGTCGTGACAAGGCTGTCAACGAGGATTTTGAAATGTATATCCTCTCTGCGCTGGAAGGGTTCGAGAAAGCTTTCGGCAGAAAGGCCCACAAGAACAGAAAACTTTATAATGGCAGGATTCTGACCTACTTCTATCAGTATTTTGCAGAGAAGAGAAAAGAGGACCAGATTATATGAAGAAAATTATCGTGATTTTTAATGGCGGAACCATATCGATGAAAGTGGACCCCAAGATAAAGGCTGCGGTGCCTTCTCTCACAGGAGAAGAAATCATGCATATGGTCACAGGAATCGAAAAACATGCGGAAGTCATCTCCTATAACTTCAGCTCCTTTCCCAGTCCGCACATGACGCTGGAGAAAATGATGGAGCTAAGAGAGTTCACGCTGAAAGTGATTCGCGAAGATCAGCCCGATGGTGTGGTGATCACCCATGGAACGGACACGCTGGAAGAGACAGCATTTCTTTTCGATCTTACCATAGATACGGAGATTCCCATTGTATTCACTGGAGCCATGCGTTCCGGTTCGGAACTTGGCTATGATGGTCCATCCAATCTGGCGCAGTCCATTGTAACTGCCTCTTCGAAGGAATCCAGAAATCGTGGTGTCCTTGTCTGCCTCAATGGAGAACTCAATGCAGCCCAGGAAGTGACCAAGACGAATTCACTTTCACTGAACGCGTTCAGAACACCATCCTTCGGACCCTTAGGCATAGTGGACAACAACCGTGTAATATACTACAGAAGCAATGATGTAAGACAGGTGCATGACATAGACCATCTGACATCCAATGTGGATCTTGTGAAAACCGTGGCAGGAATGGATTCCACCTACCTGAAATTCCTGGTGGATAAAGGTACAAAAGGAATTATCATCGAAGCTTTCGGTCGTGGAAATGTTCCACCCCAGATGGTGGAAGGCATTCGCTATGCGCTATCCAGAAAAATCCATGTGGTCATTGTATCAAGATGCTACGAAGGACGCGTCTTCGGCAGTTACGGATATGAGGGTGGAGGAAAGCATCTCAGGAATATGGGCGTCATTTTCGGAGATGCGCTGCCCGGTCAGAAAGCAAGAATAAAGCTGATGGTTGCGCTTTCCATATACGACGATCCGGAGGATGTAAGGGACTGGTTTGAGAAGGATCTCTATCTGGAAGAAACGGATAATGCTTGATGCTCTCTGAGTTAAGGCATATAATGAAGGAATAAATTGGAGGCGTATGATGATAAAGAGCATGACAGGCTTTGGAAGAGCCATGGTGGACGATGGAAAGAGAAGTTTTCTGGTGGAGATGAGAGGCGTAAATCACAGGTACCTCGATATGAACATCAGAATGCCCAAGAGTCTTATGCCTGTGGAGGACAGAGTGAGAAAAGTGATTTCCGGATATCTTTCCAGAGGAAAGGTGGACGTATTCATCACTTACAGAAACTACACAAAGGAAGATACGGTGGTCAAATCCAACCAGTATCTGGCGAAGGGGTATGTGGATATCCTGAAAAACCTTCGCGATGAGTTTACACTGGCAGATGATATTTCGGTTTCACTGATTTCCAGATTTCCGGACGTGGTTTTCACAGAAGAAAAAGAAGAGAATATGGAGGAAATCTGGACACTCATGGCAGAAGCGGTGGAAGAAGCCGCCAGGAAGATGCTGGAGATGAAAGAAGTGGAAGGGGCATCCCTTAAAAACGATATGCTGGTCAAAGCGGATGAAGTCAGAAAGATCGTGGAAGTGATCAAAGAAAAAGACAAAGAAGTCATTCCACTTTATAAAGAAAGACTGGAAAACAGAATCAAAGAGCTTCTGGAAACCGTTCCGGTGGATGAATCCAGGCTGGCTCTGGAAATTGCGCTATATACAGATAAAGCAAGCATCGATGAAGAGATCACAAGACTTCTGTCTCATATGGATCAGATGAAGAGCTTCCTGGATGAGACTGTTCCAGTGGGCAGAAAACTGGATTTTCTGGCTCAGGAAATGAACAGAGAAGCCAATACCATGGCATCGAAATCTGTGGATATCGAGATCACAAATAATGTGCTTCTCATCAAGAACGAAATCGAGAAAATCAGAGAACAAATGCAGAATATTGAGTAGGGGTGAGGTCGTGAATATTAAACTCGTTAATATAGGTTTTGGGAATATTGTATCAGCCAATAAGATTGTAGCCATCGTTTCTCCTGAATCCGCTCCTATAAAAAGGATTATTCAGGAAGCAAGGGAAAGAGGCATGCTCATTGATGCTACCTATGGCAGAAGAACCAGGGCTGTAGTGGTGACGGATTCGGATCATATCATTCTTTCCGCAGTGCAGCCTGAAACCGTAGCACACAGACTGGAAACGAAAGACGAAATTGTGGATGAGGTAGGTATAGATGAGTAGAGGATTACTCCTGGTCATATCAGGACCTTCAGGAGCAGGCAAAGGAACCGTATGTGATGCATACAAGAAACACTGCGAGAATTTCATATGGAATTCTGTATCCATGACCACGAGAGCGCCTAGAGCGGGAGAAGTGGAAGGAGAAAGCTATTACTTCGTAAGCCGCGAGGAGTTCCAGAAAATGATCGAAAATGATGAGTTTCTGGAATATGCTGAGGTATATGGGAATTACTATGGAACGCCACGGGCAGAAGTGGAGCGAAAACTCAGTGAAGGAACAGATGTGATTCTGGAAATCGACATTCAGGGTGCACTGAATGTGCAGGAGAACACCACCGAAGGGATTTTCATTTTCATACTGCCGCCTTCCATGAATGAGCTGAGAAACAGAATCATCGGGAGAGGAAGCGAGACACCAGAGTCTCTTCTGACCAGATTCAAATCGGCGTATAATGAAATCAACTATGTGAACAAATACAATTATGCCATCACCAATCACACAGTGGAACAGGCTTATCAGGATCTGATATGCATTGTCAGAGCTGAGAAATGTCGTGTCACTCGTGTTTCAAATGAGATATTAACCCTTAAGGAGGAAAAATTATAATGAGTTCATTAATAGATCCATCAGTAACAGAATTACTAAACAGAGTAGAGAACAGATACAGACTGGTGACCATCACATCAAGAAGAGCAAGACAGCTTATAGACGGACAGGAACCACTTCTTCCTGGAACCAGCGTGAATCCGCTGTCCAGTGCAGTAAATGAAGTGAATGCAGGGCTGATTGAATATGAAACACTAAAAGATGGTGTGAAGTAAGATGAAAAGCGTTGTGCTGGGTGTAACAGGAGGCATAGCCGCCTATAAAGCCCTTGAACTGGTTTCGAGACTGAAAAAGCAGAATATTGATGTTGACGTGGCCATGACAAAATCGGCACAGGAATTTGTCACTCCCCTCAGTTTTCAGAGTCTGAGTCAGAATCCTGTCATTACGGATATGTTCGATGAGCCCAAGGCATTTGAGATCGCGCATATTTCTCTCGCCCAGAAAGCGGATGTGTTCGCGGTGGTTCCGGCAACGGCGAACATGATCGGCAAAATCGCAAACGGCATCGCCGATGACTGGATTTCAACTTCCATCATGGCGACGAAGGCCAAAGTGCTCATTGCACCTGCCATGAACACGCAGATGTATGCAAGCCCCATGGTTCAGGAAAATATCGAGAAGCTGAAGAGCCTGGGATTCACTTTTGTGAAACCGGGTGCAGGTAGACTGGCTTGCGGAGATGTGGGCGAAGGAAAGCTTGCTCTGGTGGATGACATTTTCGATGAGATCATGAAACTTCTTTATCCAAAGAAGGACTATGCAGGGAAAAAGGTCATCGTCACCGCAGGAGGAACAGAAGCACCTATGGATCCGGTAAGGGTTCTGACGAACCGTTCTTCCGGCAAGATGGGGATGGCGCTCGCTGAAGCGCTGAGAGACCGCGGAGCGGAAGTGATTCTCATAACCGGTAATATTGCAGGAAGTGTGCCTCAGGGGATCCAGCAGATCACTGCGCTTACCAATGAAGCCATGGACCAGGCGGTAAATGCATATTTCGAGTCTGCGGATATGGTTTTCATGGCCGCGGCAGTTTCCGATTTCAAAGTAAAAGAAGTGGCGAAGGATAAGATCAAGAAAGAAGATTCTTCTCTCACACTGGAGCTTGTGAAAGACAAGGATATTTTAAAAGAACTTGGCCAGAAGAAGAAAAATCAGATCCTCATCGGGTTTGCTGCAGAATCCGAGAACCTGGAACAGTATGCAGAAGAAAAGCTGACCAGAAAGAATCTGGATTTCATTGCAGCCAATGATATCTCGGATGGGAAGGTTTTCGGCCAGGATCACAACCGGATTATCCTATTGGGAAAAGATGGTCTGAAGAGAGACTTAGGTGAATTATCCAAAGCGGATACTGCCCATGGAATTCTGGATGAGATCATACAAAGTATTCCTGATAAAATATAGAGCAGAAAATCATAAGTCAGCGTCTGACTTATGATTTTTTTGTGATGAAACAGGAGAATCTGAATTTAAAATGAACCTTTCGGTATAAACTGATGTATATATAGATAAGAGGATCAAGTTGAAGGCAGGTGACAGGATGATTGATGAGTTCATTGATGAATATGGGAGAAGGCTTTACTTTCTGTGTCTGAAGCTTGAAAGGGATCCACTGAGAGCGGAAGAACTCTATCAGGAGACCTGGCTGAAAGTCCTGAAAGGGATAGGTACATATAATTCACAGCAGTCTTTTTACCCATGGCTCACTAAAATCTGCGTCAACACATACCGCAGCATGCTGAAAAAACGTGCCTTTGAAAGTCTGTTTTCTGAATTCAGATCCAGTGAGCAGAAGGACTATGTTCTTGAAAGCGCGGAATACGCGAAGGAGGACTCAGCCCGTGAGGAACTTCTTGAAGCGCTTGGGAGCCTGGATCGAAGGAAAAGGATGATAGTTGTTCTGCACTATTATGAAGGATATTCAACCAGAGAAATCGCTGAACTTGCAGGGGTTAAGGAAGGGACTGTCAAGTCCAGACTTCATGCGGCAAGAGAGGAATTAAGGAGGGAATTGAGAGATGAATGAGAACCAGGATTTTGACGATAAAATCAGTAATGCTTTTGAAGAAATAAGATCTTTGGAGGAGAGGGAGGAAGTGTTCATCGTGCAGCCTTTCTATGATCAGAAGAAACTGGAGGGAATCTCAAAAGAGAAAAGAGAATGGAAAATCATTGTGGTGATGACTTCTCTGGCTGTGATTCTTTTCAATTACGCCCTGTCATTTCTTCTAGGTGTTGCAGCTGCACTTCCATTATGGGTAGTGAATCTTATGGCTGCTCTCTTCATCATAGTCAGTTTATCCGTGATCATCCTCTTCTACGGATTAAATAAACTCTACATCAATTATAAGGAGGTTCTTTACCGATGAGTATATTTCTATCCACCATACCACTGCTGATCATACTGCTTTTCATTTTCGTCATTCCCGTCATGATTGGCGTCTATGTCTATCGGGATGCCAGCGAGAGAGGGATGAATGCACTGTTGTGGACCATTGTTGCTGTATTCGTGCCCTCACTGCTGGGTCTCATCATCTATCTTATCTTCAGGGAAAACTATTCTTCGCTATCCTGCGCGAACTGTGGAGAACGGGTGAGGCCTGAATTCATGACCTGTCCATCCTGTGGAGCAGATCTGAAGGAAAGATGTCCTGACTGTGGCATGGCAGTGGAGCCTCACTACAAAGTCTGCCCCAACTGCGCCAAAGCGCTTGATCATTATCATGATAATCCATATAGTGAGAGAACGGTCAAGAAAGGAAACAGGTCCCTCATTGCGATACTTGCCATAGCCGTCCTCCTGCCATTCATTATCGTCGTTGTATTGGGATCTTTGTTCTATTCAGTGAGAACGGAGACGATTTATGAGGAGTTCAATGTGCCACAGGAAGAGTTCTTCGATTTTGATGCGTAGCATCTGAAGGAACAAGGACTCTGAAACGGATTGCTCCAGGTCAATACCCGGGTTTTCGATCTTCCATATGGAGACCCTCTAAATGCAGCAGACCACAGTGCAAAAAAAGAAGACCGATGAGTGAAAATGACGCTCACCGGTCTTCTTTCTATGCGCCCAGATAGGCTTTCTTGACTTCTTCATTATGGAGAAGGTCTTTGGAGTATCCTTCCAGGTCAATGATTCCGTTTTTCAGGATATATGCACGATTGGAAAAATTAAGAGCAAGGTTTGCGTTCTGCTCCACCAGCAGGATGGTGGTGCCTGTCTCGTTGATATCGCGAAGAATCGTGAAGATTTCCTCTACAATCAGTGGAGCCAGTCCCATGGAAGGCTCATCCAGCAGCAGAAGTTTTGGTCTTGAAAGAAGTCCACGTGCAATGGCGAGCATCTGCTGCTCACCACCAGACAAAGTTCCTGCCATCTGATGCTTTCTTTCCAGAAGACGAGGGAACAGTTCGAAGGACCGTTTGAAATCTTTTTCCACGCCATCCTTATCCTTTCTGGTAATGGCACCCACTTCGAGGTTTTCATATACACTCATTCTGGGGAAAATACGTCTTCCTTCTGGAACATGAGAAAGTCCCATCTTCACGATATCCGAAGCCTGCTTCTTTGAAATATCCTTGTTGTCATAGAGTATTTCACCAGAGGATTTCCTGACCAGGCCGGAGATGGTCCGTAAAGTTGTGGTTTTTCCAGAACCGTTGGCACCGATGAGGGAAACGACTTCTCCTTGACCGATTTCCAGGGAGATGTTTCTAAGAGCCTGTATCGCGCCATAGTGGACGGATAGATTATCGAGCTTCAGCAACGTAATCACCTCCCAGATACGCTTTGAGCACTCTTTCATTGTTCTGTATACTTTCCGCATCTCCTTCAGCTATGAGGTGTCCATAGTCGAATACGAAAATCTTATCGCATAATTTCATGACCAGTGACATGTCATGTTCAATGAGAATAATGGTAAGCTGGAATTCTTCCTGAACCCATTTGATGAGTTTTGTGAGTTCTTTTGTCTCATTGGGATTCATACCGGCAGCAGGCTCATCCAGAAGAAGGATCTTCGGGTCCGCCGCCATAGCTCTGGCAATTTCCACTTTACGCTGGTCTCCGTAGGAAAGGTTTTTAGCCAGTTCCTCTCTTTTGTCATAGAGATTGAAGATCTTCAGAAGTTCATGGGCTTTGGAAAGAGCTTTGGATTCTTCCCTGAAATAGGAGGGAAGTCTCAATATGGAAGGAAGCACACCATAGGAAAGATTGCAGTGATAACCAAGCAGAACATTATCGGTGACGGTCATTTCCTTGAACAGTCTTATGTTCTGAAATGTTCTTGCGATTCCATAACTGGTCATCTTCTGAGGCTTCAGCATGCGGCTTTTCACATCACCGTTGATGTGATAGATGATGTCTCCTGAGCTGGGCTTGTAGATCCCGGTGAGAAGATTGAAAAAGGTCGTCTTTCCGGCACCGTTGGGACCGATGATTCCGGTGATGGTGTTTTCTTCCACATCAAGATCGACATCGGTGACAGCTTTTACGCCACCAAAGTTTTTAGTGAGTTTCGTTACGTTAAGCAGTGCCATTTTATACCTCCTTTTTCACAAGTTTTCTGAAAGAACCGAGTATTCTCTGAGGCTTATACACCATCATGATGAATAGAATCACAGCATAGATGACCATTCGAAGTTCTGGGATTCCCTGCAGAGACAAAGATACCAGTGATAAGGCGATGGCGCTTATGATGCTTCCTCTGATGCTGCCCAGGCCACCTAATACGACGATGACTAGAATATCCACGGACTTCATGAATCCGAAGGAATCCGGTTTGATGAAATAGAAATAATTGGCATAAAGAGCACCTGCGATTCCTGCGAACAGTGCACCTATGGTAAATACCAGCACTTTGTAGTAGTTCGTGTTGACGCCCATGGAAGTGGATGCGATCTCATCCTCCTTGATGGAAATGACTGCTCTTCCGTTGTAGGAGGAAAGAAAATTCCATATGATTACCACTGTAAGAACGATGATCCAATAAAGCCACGTCCAGTTGGTATACCGGGGAATGTCATTGAGTCCCATGGCACCCCCAACATATTTCCAGTTGAGGCCGATGATTCTGATGATTTCTCCGAACCCCAAAGTTGCGATGGCAAGATAATCTCCTTTGAGACGTAATGTGGGGACACCGATGAGAACGCCTGCAAGGGCTGCGGCAAGGGCTGCACCGAGAATACCAGCGATGAAGGGGAGTCCCAGTTTCGCTGTAAGAATCCCTGATGCGTAAGCGCCTATGGACATGAATGCCGCATGTCCCAGTGAAAGCTGACCGGTGAAACCGGTGATGAGATTCAGGCTGACTGCAAGTATGATGTTGATTCCGATACTTACGATATTCAGAAATATGTAGGAATCGATGATTCCTGCATTCATCAGAAGGTATACGGTGAGATAAAGAGCCAGAACCATCGCCGCTTTTACGATATTGTTTTTGCTGATTAATTCCTTCATGTTACCTCCTATACCTTTTCCTGTTCTTTATAACCCATAAGACCTGTAGGCTTAATGAGCAGTACCAGAATCAGAATGAGAAAAGCGACTGCATCTTTATAGAGTGAACCACCTATGGAGCTGACAAGTGTCTCGATGAGACCCAGGAAGAAACCGCCGAATACTGCGCCTGGAATGATTCCGATTCCACCGATTACAGCTGAGACAAAGGCTTTCAGACCTGGCGTAGCGCCCATGAGCGGATTCAGTGTACTGTAATAGACGCCGATAAGCACTCCAGCTGCACCTGCAAGAGCAGAGCCGATGAAGAAGGTGTAGGAGATGGTTTTATTCACGTTGATGCCCATGAGTTCCGCAGCATCTTTATCCTGGGAAAGAGCTCTCATGGATTTTCCGATTTTCGTTCTGTTTGTGATATACATAAGCACCAGCATCAGAATAATGGTGATTCCGATGATGTAAAAACTCTTGATGTCAATGACGGCTCCGGTTCCCATGACTTTGATCTGTGATGACGGAAGCACTTCTTTATAGGTTCGGCTTTCCGGTCCGACGAAATACATCATACCGTACTGAAGAAAAAGAGATACAGCTATGGCAGTGATCAGGTTCGAGATTCTCGACGCTCCTCTAAGGGGTTTGTAAGCGACCTTTTCAATGACCATACCCAGAATCCCACATGCCAGCATGGATACGATCAGGGCGGGGAAGAAAGAAAAACCGAAAATACCTGTCAGAGCGAAGCCGATGTAAGCACCGATCATCAGTACATCTCCATGGGCGAAGTTAATAAGATTTATGATTCCATATACCATTGTATATCCAAGAGCGATGAGCGCGTAGATGCTGCCCAGTGAGACACCGTTTATCAGCTGCTGTATGATTTGTTCCAAGATGATTCCTCCTTTAAATGGAGTAGAGGCTGTCTAAACTAGACAGCCCTATCCTTATGGTCTGTTTTATGGTTGCTGCTTCATGAGGTAAGTCGGTACGCCATCTTTCACCTCAAGAATGGTCACAGCTTTAACAGGGTTGTGGAATTCATCGATGGACAGTGATCCTGTGATGCCCTTGAAGTTTTCAGTAGCTTCCAGAGCTTCTTTCAGTTTTTCACGATCCACTTCGCCGGCTCTTTCAAGAGCATCTGCCACCATGTACGCCATGTCATAGCCTAATGCGTTGAAGGCATCCGGGTCTGCACCGTATTCCGTGTTGAAGGAAGTCTTGAATTCCACCACTTCATCGGAAGTATCGCCTGATGAATAGTGATTGGAGTAGTAGGTTCCGTTCAGATTGTCTGCTCCTGCGATTTCCAGAAGTTTTGGAGAGTCGAAACCATCTGCGCCTAGAACAGGCATGTTCATTCCAAGTTCTCTTGCCTGTTTGATGATAAGACCGACTTCTTCATAGTAACCTGGAACAAACAGTACATCCGGGTCGGATGCTTTTATGGTTGTGAGAAGTGTTTTGAAGTCTGTATCTTTTGCCTGATAAGCTTCCTCGGCAACGACTTCTCCTCCTAAAGCACCATAGGTGTTCTTATAGGCATCTGTAAGTCCCTGGCTGTAATCAGAGGTGTTATCTCTCAGAATCGCAGTCTTCAGAAGTCCCAGTTCCTTTGCGGCAAAGTTTGCCATGGTGACACCCTGGAAGGAGTCGCTGAAACAGGTTTTGAAGACATACTGTCTGACATTTCCATTTGAATCAAGGGTTACATCGTCAGCGGTGGCGGACGCTGATATCAGGGGTACTTTGTTTTCTTCCGCTGGTGGAAGTGCTGATTTTGTATTACCTGATGTTGCAGGTCCGAGGATGGCCACTACGTTGTCTCTGGTTGCAAGTCTGGATGAGACATTGGCAGCCTCTTCTCCTGATGACTTATTGTCCACTTTGACAAGTTCGATCTGCTTTCCGAGCACACCACCATTGGCGTTGATCTCCTTCACTGCAAATTCGATTCCATTGACTAGGCTGGTTCCGTAAGTGGATACATTACCGGACAATTCATAATTAAGTCCCAGTTTGACGGTGTCACCGTCTCCTACAGATTCCTTTGCACCGCATCCTGCGAGCATAAGTGAGGATAAGAGTCCGGCTGTGAATAATTTCATTCCCTTTTTCATTTGTGTTCCCTCCATCATTTTGATAAATTTGATTATTTCTTTTGTATAAAAAAAACCCTTATTATGTAGAACATAATAAAGGTGCAAAAGCACGGTACCACTTTATTTTCATAATATCATCGCTGATATTATCTCATCAGGTTCTATTAAACCCTAACCATGTAACGCTGGTAGGCGTCATGACTTACTGGAGAATTTTCAGTCATGAAACTCGGAAGTGATTTATTGTCTACAAGTATCTCATCGGTTCTCAGCTTCTCCGATTCTCTGTGGATCTACCAGGTAGTTTTTTTCTTCGTCAACATTTGTGTAATTTATTTATTAATTTTTATCATGAAGTGATATTATCATTCTAATAAGAATAAGTCAATATTATTTTTAGTTCGATTATTTTGATTTGTTAATAGTGGTAAATGTTTACCATAGTGACAGTAGAGGTGATAAATTTACATTTGTTAATGAACATCGTTTACAAAACCGTCATAACTATAAATAAACGAATAACAATGGTGGAATTTCTTGATATCCGTAATAATTAAATCTATGATGAAGTTAGGAAAATCATTGAAAGAAATTTAAAAAAAGATGGAAAATGTTGAAAAAAGTGAAGAAAAGTCGGGTGAGAAGGATGAAAATGAAAAACACACTGATCGATCAGTTCCAGATGGATGCCAAGGTGATTTTTCTTGCACAGGATCTGCTGCTCATGAAACTGAGGAGAAATCCCGATGAAACGGAACTTGAGGAAATCATTCACGATCTTCGCATCAATATCAGAAAACTGATTTCACTGCTCTATTTCCACAAGCCGCTGCTGAAAAAGAAGGAGAGAAAGGAGCTCATCTCTAGTCTGAAGATGCTGCTTCGTAATTTCGGATCTCTACGTGCGAAACATGTGTATCTCAAATCGTCTGAGAAATTCAGCAGTCAGCTCACGGAAGAAGAGAAGAACCTCTTTTATGAAATGAATGAGAGAGAAATGGAGAAGACCAGGTTCTTTAGAGGGAAGGAAGAGAAACTGGATCCTATAGCATTCAGAGTCAGGTATGAGGAGACGCTGAAGCGGTTTTTGGGTTATGGAAAGCAGCTCTTCAGGAATTCCACCCTGGTTCTGGATAAAGACAGCGAAACATTCATTGCTGACAGATATCAGGAGCTGATGGATCATTTTTCCGAGATGGAAAGGAAGCTTGATTACGATTCGGAAAAAGAAGTCCATAAACTGAGAGTATTGGCGAAAAACATCAACTATACATTGCAGATGAAGGATGACCTTCTGGGCGATCTCGCCATGAAAAGGGCGGAGCACCTGAAAAGAATACAGGATACTGCAGGGAAAATCCATGATGCGGATGTGCACCTTAAAATTGTTTCTTCGTTTGAAACCACAGAGGAGGAAGAAAAACTTCGGACAGGATTTCTGAACTACATCAGTAGGGAAAGAGAGGAATATAAGCATAAGCTGAAAAGGGTGGTTCAGCATTAAACGGTGCACCATAAAGTAGAAGATGAAACGACAAATAACATAAAAAGAGGGGGATGCGGCTTTCTATCAGCAGCATCACCCCTC